>JBGAWT010000084.1:0-12780 GCA_044227445.1 Bdellovibrionia bacterium
ATCAACGCCTTGGCAGCCTCAAGAGCTTCTTTCTCAGTAGCCGGGGTATCTGCTCCTAACGCAACAGATTCGATCACCTGATCGGCGGCATCGGGAGTCGCGGGAGGCTCTTCGATGCTGAGGTCCTGAAAAAGCTGGATGGTTTCGGGAACGAGGTCGTCGCTTGAGGGCGGATCCGCCGCGATGACTCGGCTCTCGAGCGCAAAAACAAAGAGCAAGAGAGCGGCGATGGCACGACGCAAAAGTATGGTTGATAGACGCGAATTCATCCATCTATCGAATCGGCAAATGGAATGGCACGCCTTACGGAAAAACGCTGTGATTCAGCGCAGAAACGCCATTTCTTGAAACGGCGCGACAGCTTTTTTGGTGGGCTCTGACTCGCTGCGAAGCGCCCTCACCCGCCGGGGCTGATTTTCAAAAACCCCCTGGCCGGTTAACACGACGTAGCAGAACAAAACTCGAGACGCTGAGGGGATGGCTACCCCACTGATGGCGAACGATTCGCCTGCCTCAACCGCCGCTGCTGCGGCAAGGCCTTCGTCCGTGGCGCGAGCCAGGTTTTCTTTCTTAGCCACGGCAGCCAGAGTCTCCGCGGCCCTTCGCTCGCCCACCGAGATCCCTTTGGCTTGGAGGGCGTGGCGCCGCGGCACCGCGTAGCTCGGCACTTGCTCAAACAGAGCCAGCAAACCGAGCTCCAAGGCCTTGTCCTTGGCGCAGAAAACTCCGCTTTGAATCGGTTTCTTTGGAGTCGAGGCCAGTGAAGAGAAAGGGAGCAACACCAACAAGATACACAATGATTGTTTAAACATCTGAGTCGATTGAATCACTCCAATAGAGCGACCGCAATACCTGCGAGCTATTCGGCTTCAGCTTTTACACTCGCCGCGCGCGCTGCGATCGGCGCAGCAGGTGCGGGAGGCGGCATCCAGAAACCCTTGTCCACGCTTGTGCCCTTGATGACTTGAGTGATCGTGTCTCGCTGGGCCTGAAAAGTGGCGTTCTCCCAACTCGAGAGATTGGCCCCGGATTGCATCCAGTAGCAGGTCTTGCCATTGGCTTCGGCAGCCAGAGTCTTAGGCACAGGAGCCGTAAAAATCACGAATCCGGAGCGCCTTCCGATCTCAAGATTCTTCTTCAAGGGATCGCCGCGAGACGGCGCGCCAGTCGTGTCGACTTGGTCAGCGAGCTGGCGCAGGATCTCTCTTTGAGATTCAGAGAGCTTGTCTCCATGCCCTAAGGCCATCCGACCCGGAACGAAAACGATGCGTTGGTCCTTGCCTAAAGCCTGATCCACGGCGGGCAGGGTTCCGCACACGACGGTCCAATAGTTCGTCTTGGAGTCCTGGGCACTGAGAAGCAGGGCCAGGAAAATCAATAATATGGCGATCTTACGCAAACCCATCAGCCTGCTTATCGGTCAACTCCTTTGCCAACCTAACCCCCATTTCCCCTTTGCTCACCCCTCCCACTGTGCTAAGAGCATGGCATTCCGGTTACGCTCTAAAGAGTGGGCCACAAGCCCGCTTTTTTTTTGCCCTGGGAGATCCAGGGGTTAACGCGCTTCGGAAACTATATAATGACGGCGATTTCGAACATCACATCAGCACCACAAGCGGCCAAAGCTCCGTCCCTGACTCCTCGTCAGGCCGAAGATGCGCTGCTTGCCATGGTCAATTCGGTACTCGCGCAAGCTGGCCTCGAAGCCATCCATGCTGAGATCGAGCAAGGCCGCGCCGCTGTGCTGAGACTTTTCATCGATCGCCCCGAAGGCATCACTTTAGATGACTGTGCTGAAGCATCGCGCTTACTCGATGAGCCTTTGGACCAGAGCTCCATCATCGCTTCGATTTTCCCCAGTGGCTATGAGCTAGAAGTCTCCTCCCCTGGCGTGGATCGCCCGCTGCGCAGACTCAAAGACTTCGAGCGCTTTCAGGGCAGCATCGCTCGCATCACGCTCATGAGAGCAGCCGGCGCCGATGAGCTTGAGAACGCTGATTACGCCGCTAAAAATCCGAAGCAAAAAAATTACGTTGGAAAGATCCTAGGCACCCTCTCCTCTCCGAGCGAGAAGGTCTTTTTGGACGCCCAGCCTCGTTGGACTGACACGTCGGCGAGCGGGGCGAATCGCAAGAAGGGCCAACGCCCTTCAAAACATGCCAAATCCGGCTCCGAAGAGCTGCTGCCCGAGTGGCGCGTGGCCCTTCCGCTGGATTTGATTTCGAAAGCTCATCTGGAACCCCAGTTGAGTGGTAGTGAGGTAGAAAGCAAATGAACGCAACCGAACTGACTCGCGTCATCGAAGCCGTCGGCAAAGACCGCGGCATCAAAAAAGAAATCATTATCAGCGCCTTGGAGCAGGCTGTTTTAGCCGCCGCCCAGAAGCGCTACGGCATGACCGCTGTGCTCGAAGCCCACTACAACTCGGACACGGGCGAAATCGACCTCTACCAATTCAAGAAAGTCGTCGAGAGCGAACCCGAGATGCTCGACGAAGAAGAAGAAATCGAGATCGCCGAAGCGCGCAAACTCGATCCTGAGTGCCAAGTCGGCGACGAAATCGGCGTGAAGGTCGAGCACAACGGATTTGGCCGCATCGACGCCCAGACCGCCAAGCAAGTAATCTTCCAGAAGGTCCGCGACGCTGAGCGCGAGATCATCTTCAACGAATACATCCACCGCAAGGGCGAGATCGTCACCGGCATCGCACGCCGCGTGGAGCGCGGAAACCTGATCATCGACTTAGGCCGCACGGACGCCGTTCTGCCCCGAAGCGAGATCATCCCTGGCGAAATGTTCAAGCCAGGCGATCGCGTCCAAGCTTATCTTTCCGAAGTCGCCATGAGCACGCGTGGACCACAGATTTATCTGACACGCACGTCGCCTAAGTACCTCATGAAGCTGTTTGAGAACGAAGTGCCTGAAATCCGCGACCAAGTCGTTGATATCAAGCTCTGCGCTCGCGAACCCGGAGCCCGCTCCAAGATCGCCGTCACCTCCAAGGACCGTGACGTGGATCCAGTCGGCGCTTGCGTCGGCATGAAGGGCACGCGCGTTCAAGCCGTCATCGGCGAGCTCAAAGGCGAGAAGATCGACATCATCCCATGGTCGGATAACCCCGTCATGTTCGTGCGCTCCGCGCTCGCTCCTGCCGAGATTTCGTCCGTTCGCGTCGACGAACGCGCCAAGGGAATGGAAATCATGGTCGAAGACGACCAGCTCAGCTTGGCCATCGGCCGCCGCGGTCAGAACGTCCGTCTGGCCTCGCAGTTGACGGGATGGAAGCTTGATATTATCTCTAAGAGCAAGCTGCAGAAGCGCACCGCCGAAGCGATCTTCAACCTGAAGCACATCGAAGGCGTCAACGACACCCTAGCTCAATCGATTTACCAAGCTGGCTACCTCACGGTTCGCCAGGTGGCCGAAGGAGCTGTCGAAGCGCTGGCTAAGGTTCCAGGTTACGGCGAGGGCGATGCAGCTCAACGCCTGAAAGAACGCGCAGGCTTGGTTGTCGAACAGGTCGATAAGATCATGGTCGAGCAAGCACGCGCCGAAGCAGAGGCCAATGCAGTAGCAGCGGCCGCTCGCAAAGCAGCACAAGAAGCGGCAGCTTCCGGAGCTGCGGCGCCCGCAGCAGGATCTTCAACCCCGGCGGGTGGTACTTCCGACACGGGAGGCACATCGGCTTAAGGATTCTGGTCGTAGAATTCAGCACGATGGGCTAACCAAACTCGGAAGCGAGAGAGCAGATGCAGATGGAGAGAGGGACGGGTTTCATGTCGGATCAGCAGCAGGTCAAAGTCTATGAGCTAGCCAAGGAGCTGGGAATTGACTCGATCTCCCTATTAGATCGACTGAAGGACCTTAATATCAAGGTTAAGAACCACATGAGCGAGCTTGCGGCTGACGAAGTCGCGGCAGCTCGTACGGCTCTTAAAAAAGGCTCGGGTTCCAAATCCGACGCCCCTAAAAAAGCAGCCGCTCCACGCGTTCGCAAGAAGGCAGCTTCGACCGAAGCTCCGGCAGCAGCGACCCAAGCGGGGCCTGCAACCACTGCGGCAGCCGCAGCAGCCGCTTCGGACAAAGCAGCTTCGCCTAATTCGCGAGTCATCCGTAGGCGCGTGAACGCAGACGGCACGGCCGAAACGACGCAAAGCTTTTCGGGCGGGGCACCCGCTCCGACGTCTGGCGTGCTTAGAGCCGGCGTCACTGAAGGCGCAGTCCAAGAAGTCACCACGATTCAAACCGAAGCGACTACCGAAGAAGAAGTCGCCGCTCTGCAAGCAGCAGGTGCTATTGAAATCACCCCCGAAGTAGAAGTCCCCGCGGCTCCTCCTTCGACCGACGCACCCGCAGCGGCAGCTGCTGGTCCCGTGGAGCCAGCGTTCACCCGCCCGGTAGCTCCTAAGCGCACGTTTCTGACGATCGTCACGCCGACGATCCTGCCTCAAAAGCCGATGGTCAAGCCTGCTCCGACCCCTGCCGGAAAGAGCGGCGATGCTAAGCCTGCCTTGCGCGGCACGAGCACGCAGGACAAGGATGGCTTCCGCGTCATCCGCATGACCAAGGAAAACCTCGACCAGATGGCCGAGGAAGAAGCAGCGAAAAAACGCGGCGGCGGTCGTGAAGCTGAGATTCGTCCCGAAGACGTTCGCTTTGCCGATTACCGCAAGAAGGAAATGGTTTTCCTTCCTAAGAAGAAGAAGCTTCCCGTCGGAAAAGACATCAAGAAAACCCAGATCACCACGCCAGGCGCTAAGAAACGCGTCGTGGAGATGGGCGATGCGATCTCCATCCAAGACTTCGCAGCTCAATTGCAGGTCAAGGCCATGGAGCTCGTTCGCAAGCTCATGCAACAAGGCCAGATGATCGCCATCACAGGCTCCATCGACTTTGATACGGCCACGCTGCTTGCCCAAGACTATCAATACGAAGTCCGAAACGTCGCTTTCAAAGAAGCTGACGTGATTCCTGAAATCGAAGACGCCGCAGAGACGCTCGTGAACCGTCCTCCGGTCGTGACCATCATGGGTCACGTCGACCACGGTAAGACAACTCTTCTGGACTCGCTGCGCGAAGCCAATGTGGCTGCCGGCGAAGCAGGCGGGATCACCCAGCACATCGGCGCTTACACGGTTGAGATCAAGGGCAAGAAAATCACCTTCATCGATACTCCCGGCCACGAAGCCTTTACGGTCATGCGCGCTCGCGGCGCCAACGTCACGGACATCGTGGTTCTGGTCGTAGCGGCGGATGACGGCGTGATGCCTCAGACGCGCGAAGCCATCAGCCACGCTCAAGCAGCAGGCGTTCCGATCATCGTTGCGGTCAACAAGATCGACAAGCCAGGCGCCAATATGGAAAAGGCCAAGCAAGCCTTGGCCGAGCTCAACCTCTTGGCCGAAGACTGGGGCGGTCAGACGCAGTTCGTAGGCGTCTCCGCGCTTAAGAAGACTAACCTCGAGCAATTGCTCGAAGGAATCTTGCTCCAAGCCGAAATGCTCGAGCTCAAAGCAAATCCCAACACCGAAGCCTCAGGCACCGTGCTTGAAGCGCGCCTGGACAAGGGCCGTGGCCCAGTTGCCAGCGTTCTGATCAACCGCGGAACGCTCAGACAGGGTGACCCGATCGTTGCTGGACCTTACGCCGGTCGCGTTAAAGCGATGATGGACGAAAAGGCCCGAATGATCACCGAAGCGACTCCAGGTACTGCCGTCGAGGTCTTAGGTCTCGAAGGTGTTCCAGCCGCAGGTGAGACTTTTGCTTCTACCCAGACTGAAGCCGATGCACGTTCGGTCGCCGAACATCGCGACGCGACGCTTAAGGCAAAGGCCCAAGTGGGCGCTCCGGGCAAGATGTCTCTCGAAGAGCTCTTTTCCAAGATCAAAGCTGGGCAAGCCAAAGAACTCGGCGTGGTCATCAAGGCCGACGTATTTGGATCGGTCGAAGCGGTTCGCGACAGCTTGCTGAAGCTTCCTTCGGATCAAGTTAAGCTCAAGGTTCTGCTCGCCGCACCAGGCGGCATTACCGAGAGCGACGTGCTCTTGGCCAGCGCCTCGCACGCCATCATCCTGGGCTTCAACGTACGCCCTGAGACCAAGGCGCGCGAATTGGCCGAAGCCGAGCACATCGAGATCCGCTGCTACAGCATCATCTATGAGCTGATCGAAGACGTTAAGAAAGCCATGGCAGGCCTCCTCGACAAGAAGAAAGTCGAGAAGTACCTGGGTCGCGCCGAAGTTCGTCAGACGTTCAGCGTTCCAAAGATCGGTACGATCGGTGGCTGCGCTGTGGTGGATGGCAAGATTCTGCGTGGCGCCGAAGTCCGCTTGCTGCGTGACTCTCGCGTGATCTACCAAGGCAAGATGACCTCGCTCAAGCGCTTCAAAGACGATGCTAAGGAAGTCGCACAAGGCTTCGAGTGCGGTATCGGACTCGAAGGCTACAACGACCTCAAACCGGGCGATCTGATCGAAGCCTTCCAAATCGAGCTGATTGCTCCGGAGCTCAACGCCTAGGAGTTTATGCTTCCAACCAGAAGAGCCCGACTCGAATCCGTCATTTTAGAGGAGCTGTCGAAGCTTATCTCGCGGGAGCTCAAAGACCCGCGCATTCCGCCCATCTCTTTGACCTCTGTGAAGGTCACCGAAGATGCAGGCCAAGCGATGATCCATTTCATGATCAGCCGCATTGGCGCTCCCCTGCCGGAAGAGGGCGAAGCCCGTAAGAAGATCATCGATAACTGCGTGGCTGGCCTGCAGTCGGCCGAAGGCTTCATGCGCAGGCATCTGTCTAAGATCCTCAATATCCGCCAGACCCCAGGGCTGACCTTCCGCGAGGACCGAGGGCTGGACAACGCGCAGCGCGTACACGAGCTGCTGCAGCAGATCTCAGGCGAAGAAAAGACCAAGTCATGAGCTTAGAGAGCAGTGATTTCGTGAGACGTTTTCACGGCGCGCTGCTCATCGATAAGCCAGCGGGCATTTCTTCCTTTGGCATCATCGAACAAATTCAAAAAACCATGCGCGCTCGCTGGGGCTGGAAGCGATCCGAGCTTCCTAAGATGGGCCACGGCGGAACGCTCGATCCATTTGCCACAGGCTTGATCGTCCTGGGCGTAGGCCGAGGCGTCAAGCTGTCCCGATATTTCTTGGGATCCGAAAAAACCTACGAAGGCGTCTTTAAGTTTGGCGAGACGACTGCCTCGGGAGATCCAACCAACGAAGTGACCGAGCGCTGCGAGCAGCTGCCTGAATCGCGCGAGCGGCTTCAGATCCTGGCCTCCCAGCTTTGTGCACAAGACTACCTGCAGACGCCCCCCATGCATTCGGCCAAAAAGGTCGATGGCAAAAGGCTGTACGAACTGGCGCGCCAAGGCCTTGAGGTTGAGCGCGAGGCACGCGCGTGCAGACTTACAAATTTTGAAATCGGAGCTCTTGAAGGTGTTCACGCGACTTTTAAAGTGAGCTGCTCTAGCGGCACTTACATTCGTACACTCGCGCAGGACTTGGGCCGCTTGGCCGGATCGCTTGGAATGCTCGAGAGCTTGCGCCGCACTGCGAGTGGCAATTTTGAAGTACAGGATGCGAGACCTCTGAGCGAGATCCTTGAGATCGTGGGCTCAGGCGATTGGGAATCGCTTTTGGTGTCCCGAGCCTTTGTTCCGTTCCGCGAAGTCATGCTGCGTTACCCGCACGCGATGGCCACTGTTACTGAGGCGCAGATGATCCGCCGTGGCCGTCAAGAGGCACTCGACGGCATTTTGTCGCGCTCCCGCGACGCCCAGTCTCGCGCTCCCTTCTTAGCGATTTTTGAAGAGACCGCCGGAAGCCTCGTGGCTGTAGCGCGCAAAGAAAACCACCTTTGGAATCTCGAGCGAGTTTTTAGCGAGGAAGCATGAGCGCTTTCCTTCGTTCGTTGATCGCGCTCACTGGATCGGCACACGCCGCGGTTTCCTGCCCGGACCTTCTGAGCGGATTTTCTTCCGAAGCGCTTGTGAAAGTCCTGGAGACTGAAGTGAGCGAATCCAATCGAGCCGACTTGATCGAATTGGAGCTGACCCAGGACGCCACCCATGTTTTAGAGGCCATGCCCTCATTCATTCCGGACCGGGCCCTGACCTTGCTAGGAAAACGTGCACTCCGAAAAAAAATGATCCAGCTCCTGGACCTGCGCTCCGGTGACACGCGACAACCTGTGATCCTTGGCATGGAGTTAAGAAAGAGCGAGATTCCAATGAAGAGCTGGCTCTCCACAAGCCAGATGATCGTGAGGCTGCGCGCACGACGCGAGTACCTCGTTCCGATCTTGAAAGATTACGTCAAGACCCTGAACCACCCAGCTTTAGGCGACAAGGTCATTCGTTTGGACGTGCTCGCTAGTCCCGCACGCTAGCTGCGATCGCAAGGCGTCTAGTATCCCCGACGCGTCGCTAACACTTCCGCACACTCTTCTTCTGATAGAAAATGCTGCAGATCCTCAAAGGGAACCTTGCTTTGCAGCTGTTTAAAAGAAGGGTCGTCTCTGTAATTGGTCACCCATTGGTAGCCGCTCTGAGAGTGCGCGTGCCACTCTTTCCAATACTTCATGGGTCCTGGCAACGGCGTAGGAATCCGCGCAGCGATCATATTGGGCAAGAACAAGAGCTTAATCAGTTGAGCGGGAGTGCCACGTACCTTGAGTACATAAGTGTCAGGAACCTTAGGTTCGGTAGAAATGACGCTTACGCCAGTGGCATTGATCGCATCGAGCACTTTCTTTTTGCCTCCGCCTATCACCTCTGTATCGTAGGGCTCATAGATGTACTTAGAGCTTGTATAGCTATCTCCCTCCTCCAGCGTCACATCAATTCCACGCACTTGCGTCAGCTCTGGATGAACCATGACGATGGCGGTAACTTTTCCATTCTTTGGAGTGGCTTGGATTTTTTTACCGAGTTGGAGGCTGATATGAATGTCTTCTCCAATGAGGTTTTTGGCGGGATGGAGAGCAGCCGCGATTTCAAACGCATCGACGGAGCCCTGGTCGATGGCGGTTTGGAGCATCTTTTCGAAACCCATTTTTTTAATGAACGTAGAATCTGTTTTCAGGATGGCTTGAATCCGCCCCAGCTCACCCTTCGAAACGGAGCGTTTCTTCTCGATGCGCTTCATGTCTGCAGCCAAATGAGGTGCAAAGCCACTTCGCTTGAGGCTGTCGATGACCTCAGCGCGGACCTTTTCTTCGGTAAACCCGGTCCACTTTGCAGCATTCCTGATGAAGGTATCCAACGCATCCGCGTGCGCGGCGGGAATAGCGGCTACCATCAACATCGACACTAACCCGATGCGGGCGAGTAAAGACTTCATGCAAAGCACCTCTTTGTGCTGGTGCAATAGTATAGTTTATTAAATTGGTCAATAATTGATTGTAGTCTGGGGTCCCTGGGTAGATCTATTTGTGTTCACTTAGGACGCACCAATGGGAGCCTGCGCCCATAATAATTAATAATACTTAACTTTAGCCCACTCCCAAACTTGCTTTTTTTCTTAATTCTTGATAAACGAAGTCAACCTTTGGAGGTCCTATGCGCGCACATCACTATGCCCTAATCGCAACACTGGGACTGATCTCGGCGATAGCAGCTTGCGGCCGTACCACCACCGAATTAGGAAACCAAAATTTCGCCTCCAAAGCCGCCTCGAACCTTCACTGGGTAGGAGTCGCCAACATCAAGTACAGCTCCGAGCAGGCTCGCAGGAACTACTCGAGCCAGATCGTAAGCCTCATGGTCGCAAACCGCCCCGAAGGCGCTCGCCTCTATTACGAGGTCGGCGAAGCGACGTTCGCTGACCGCAACTCGAGGCGCTACCACCTGATCAATGGCCTTCCACGCTCGGGAGGAGACGCAAGATCCACTGACGTCGGCGCGATGCTCAATGGAAAAGAAATCCGTTTCACGATCGGAAACTTCTATTTCGTAGGCGCCCTCAAGGCGGGCATCAACTCCCCGCTCTCAGGCGTGATCTACGAACGCGGAGGAAATATCTTCGCGGGATATTTTGAGTTCAGCCCCAGACATGATGGCGCAGACTCATTTGGTTTTTCCGTAAACCCGGAACACATGCCCTGCCTGGAGTACGCACAACGCGGTGCTCTGCCGCCAGCGCAGTGCTTCGGCCCGGGCGCACCTTAGAGCACACTTCGCTCACAAGTGCCGTTTTAGAATCGCGAAGAGTTTGTGAATCTGCCGATGGTGGTTGACCGGGCACCGGACAACGTGACACACCACATTACACCTTAGCTCTACATCCCAAGTCGTTCACCGACAAATGCGAGGAGTCCATCCACCACGCATTCGAGATCTACTGATGGCACACGCATTTACGGGGACTCCATGAGTTCGAAAACGAACAGGAAGAAGCGGGGCGCACGCCTCCTCGCACCCAAGTCACCGACGCGCGCAAACCGCGGCACGTTTCCAATCGTCGGGATAGGTGCGTCTTCCGGAGGCCTCGAAGCGATTTCGCAGATCCTTTCGCGTTTGCCGCTCGATACCGGAATGGCATTCGTCGTCATCGTCCATTTGGATCCAGACAAGCTGAGCCATGCCGCCGAGGTGTACTCCCGGATCACTCAGATGCCTGTTCAAGAGATCACCGACAAGCAGATCATCCAAGCCAATCATATCTACGTCATTCCACCGCGCTTCAAGGTATCGATCGATCGCACGGCGTTCAAAGTGCAACCGCGCACGGAAAAAAAAGGCCCCCCTACCGCGATTGATTTCTTCTTTCAGACGCTTGCGCAGGAGAAAAAGAAAGATGCGATCGGCATCCTGCTCTCCGGCACCGGATCGGATGGAGCCCAAGGACTCAGTGCGATACAAGCGGCAGGAGGAGTCACTTATGTCCAAGACCCCAAATCTGCCAGCTATGACGGAATGCCTCGAGCCGCAATTGAGCGAGGCGCTGCTAACTTCGTTCTAACCCCGCAAAAAATCGCGGAGCACCTCAGTGGCAAAACCACTCAAAGCGAGGTTCGGCCCAATGAAGCCGCACCTCAGGATGAGGGGGAGCCTAGCGAAACCCTGCGAAAAATATTTGCACTGCTCAAAGCCAACACCCAAGTCGACTTCTCCGAATACAAGCTCTCTACGATCAATCGGCGCGTTCAGCGTCGAATCTCGGCAACCCGAAAAACGAATATCAACGACTACCTCGCCCTTCTTCAGTCCGACGCGGAAGAAGTGAGGTTATTGTTCTCGGATATCTTCATCCACGTAACCGAGTTTTTCCGGGACCCTGAATCATTCCGGGCCCTGAGGGAAAAAGTTTTCCCTCAGCTGATACGCAACAAGACAAGCGAGACGCCCGTCCGGATCTGGGTTCCAGGCTGCTCATCGGGCGAAGAGCCCTACTCGCTGATTATCGCACTGCTCGAATTCTTCGAGGAGAAAGGCTCGCGAGTTCCCTTGCAGATCTTCGGGACAGACATCAGCGAGCAAGCGATAAAAAAAGCTCGCACAGGAACTTACTCCAAAGAACAGCTGAAAAACATCTCACAGAAACGTCTCGATCGTTTTTTCGAGAAAACAAAAGACGGCTACAAAGTGAAGAAAATGCTTCGCGATTCCATCGTCTTCTCGAGGCATGATGTGACGAACAATCCCCCCTTTGCCAGACTGGATCTGATTTCCTGCCGGAACCTTCTGATCTACCTGACTCCAACGCTGCAGAAACGAGTGACCCCGATCTTTCACTACGCACTGAACTCTAGAGGCTATCTTTTCTTGGGCCGCGCTGAAACTCCGGCGAACTTCTCGCACTTGTTCACTCTCACCGACAAGACAAACAAGATCTTTTGCAAAATCGATGAGGCAAGACCCATCGGCTTTAGGTTTCCGACCGGCCCTTACTTGGTCGAAAGGCAGGATTCGGCTCGGAGAGGTGCTAGGGCGTACAGCTCCACACCGGATGTTCAAAGGGATATCGATCGAATCGTGCTCTCCAAGTACGCGCCTGCTGGCGTGCTCATCGACGACAAGGCCGAGATCTTGCAGATCCGCGGCCAGGTCGATGCGTACATCGGGCTTCCTCCCGGACAACCCAGCCACAATCTCTTAAGAACCGCGCGCTCCGAAATTTTGCCCTGCTTGCGCCTTCTGACCCAATCGGCGAAGAAGCACAATTCCCTGGCACGCAAAGAAGAGGTTTTTTTCGGCCACGCGGGACATCATCAGCAGGTCAACATCGAGGTGCTTCCGATCAACCCATCGGCGTCTTCTAGCGAACGGCAGTACCTGGTGCTCTTTGAGGAACCATCGCAAACTACGCAAAAACCATCGATCAGTCCTGCCAAGCGAGCTCATCATACCCCCCTTAAAGGCAAGGGACGGGCGAGTTATGCAAAGACCAGCGATCAATACCTGGCGCAACTTCAGCTGGAGTTGGAAGCCACCCATGAGCATCTGCAATCCCTCGGGGACGACTATGCCTCTACCCAAGAGGAGCTGACTTCAGCGAACGAGGAACTTCAGTCAACGAACGAAGAACTTCAAAGTACCAACGAGGAGCTCGAAACCGCCAAAGAGGAGCTCCAAGCATCGAACGAGGAGCTGACGACGACTAACGACGAGCTCCAAAGTCGCAACCAGGAGCTCAATGCAGCTAACCTCAAGCTCGGCAAGGAAATGGCCCACGTCCAGCTCTTCGAGGTCGTCACCGTAGCTGCAAACGAGGCCACCAGCGTGACAGAAGCACTTCAGCTGTTCTTGGACCGAATTTGCAAGCATACGAGCTG
>JBGAWT010000085.1:0-12471 GCA_044227445.1 Bdellovibrionia bacterium
GGTTTGATTCCGGTGTTCTTGGCCGCCGAGGAGCTTCCGGATAACTCGATTGCGGGCAAGGCCCTAGAAGACGGCATTGCTGAGATGGCCAAGCAACGGCTTTCGGCAGGCGCGCTTGTGCTTCAGTACCAGATTGCGGCTGCGGATGATGAGGACGCTGCCCATGCCGACGAGGTTCGCTATCAAGTCAGGAGCCTGCTCTTCGTGCGTGAGGCGGGGCGTGCTCAAGGACAGTTGGAGCTTCTGGCGAACGACCCCATCGAGCCTGCGGCATCTAAGCTTCAAACTGATCAATGGACCGACATCGGCGGAAAAGCTCAAGACGCCACTGCTGTTGCGGGTGGAGCTGCTGCGGATGGCATCTATGTCGAAGTATTTGGCTACAAAGATTTCAACCAGTACTTGCAGATCAAAGGTCAGCTCACCGCAGGTCTCAAGGATGTCAGCCAAATCGAGGAACGTAAGTTTGCTCGTGGGCGCATCACGCTTTCGGTGGTGGCTCGCAAAGGCGTGGAGGATCTGCGCAGGCAGGTTCAGTCGATGGGACTCAAGAACTTCGTGGAGGTCAAATGAAGCGCATTTTCCTGATTTTGGCCGTTATCTCGTTTGCCGCTTCCTGCCAGCGATCGCCGCAATATAAGCAAGATCAAGAGGTCTACGCTTCAGAGCCTCCGCCCTCCGGTTCTCAGTACTACTCGGGTGGCGAAAAAGAAAAACCCACGAGCCCCGCAGGCCGAATCGAGGCCATGGGGCAGCCCAAGAAGCGCGTGCTGATCTTAGACTTTTGGAACGACACTCCGGTGAGGCAAGGCGAGATCGAGCGGTTTGTCGCTGATGAGATTCGCCGTACTCTGACGCTCACTCAGCGCGTGATCTTACCGCCCGAAGCCAAGACAGACATGACGACCAAGGATTTCGTGCAAGGCGAGAAGGTTCGCGTCTCGCAGCTCATCCGCGAAGGCAGGCGCCTAGGCGTCGCGATCGTCTCCATTGGACGCATCGCCAAGATCGTTTTTAGGCAAAGGGGCGATGACGTAGGACTTCTCAGGCAGAAGCAATCGCTTGCAGCAGTGGACCTGGAGATGAAGATTTTTGACGTGAGCTCCGGGCGCGAGATCATGGCCGTAGGTAAGAGCGCCGAAGCGGGCTCTACGGCGATGGTGGCATTTGAGGGCAATCAACTGGAGAGCCCGCAGTTTAGATCCGAGCTCACGAAGCTCGCTGCGCGAAACGCCGCTCAGTACCTGGTTCCTGAAGTTCTGCGCGCGATCGAAAAAATGGCCTGGGAAGGGCGCATCGCTAAGATCACAGGACCTAAGGTTTACATCAATGCCGGTCGCAGCTCCGGGCTCGTGGGTGGCGATATCCTGCGGGTGATGACCCCAGGGGATGAGATTTATGATCCGGCCAGCGGGGCTTTTTTGGGGCGCGCTCAGGGGCAGCTCAAAGGAACTCTTGAGGTCGTGGACTTTATCGGCACCGACTCAGCTGTGGCTGAGGTGCATACGGGCGCGAATTTCCGCGAAGGCGATACCGTTCAGCTGTACTAGCTGATTAGCGATTGGTCGTTCCCTGGATCGTCAGGGAGTAGCCGCAAGCACCGTTGACTTGGCCTTGTTGACCTTGTTGCCCGGATTGAGCTTGTGGGCTGAGCGTGCCGCCGATTTGGCCGTTGTACGCTTGAAGCATTCCAGTGAACACGCAAGGGGTTTGGCTTCCAAAAGGCGTCACGCTTACTGATACGCTGTTGATCATATTGCCTGCGTCAGTTCCGGTGAACTGCTCCGTGAAGCATTGACCTTGTGCGGTGCCGGTGATGGCCGCTCCGTTTTGGTACATCTGGAAATTCACCTGTGCGGTGGGTGCTCCGCACATTTGAGTGCCAGCAAAAGTTTGTTGAAACGCATAGGTCCCGGTGAGGTTTCTGCCGCAACCTGCGAAGAGCAGGGTCAGGATTCCCAGAGCGCTTGCGAATAACCACGTCTTTTTCGACTTCATAATAAACTTCCTCTACTACTACGGCCTCATGCACTGAGGCATTCCACGGTCTCCATAGCTCCCTTTGCAAATCGGAGGCCAGCCGCGAGGGTCAATACAGACACGCCTCATTCGAGCGCAGATGTCTAAAAACTAGACACCTGCCTAGTTGCGAATACACACGGCTTCTACTATTCACGGGCTATAGATAATGATGCGGACCCCCTCTGTTTTTAGGCATTCCCCTGATTCTCCGTGGACCTATCGCTTGCTCGATCAGTACCAGCAGCGCACTCGCGCGCGTGTCATCGCCGGGGGGCCCGGTGAGGTGATCTTTTCGGAAGTGTCTCCAGTGGTGACTTTGGGCCGAAGGATGGCCATTCCCCTGGCTCTAAGACAGGGTGAGCATCCGGTTTATCCGACGGGGCGTGGGGGGCTTGAGACCTACCATGGGCCTGGGCAGTGGGTGATGTTTGTCGTGGAGCGCCTGGAGCGCCTCACCGGGGACCGTCGCGGGGTGAGGCGGGCGGTCGAAGGACTGCTAGAAGTCGGGTTACAAGCAGTACGAACGGAGCGGGGGGACGCCGAAATTCGCTCCGATTGTTGGGGAATCTGGGGGCCTGAGGGCAAGATCGCCTCTGTTGGCGTGGACATTCGAGACGGGGTTTTGATGCATGGATTGGCTGTAAATGTCTTTCGGACGGGGCCTTCGTTTGAGGGAGTTCGGCCTTGCGGCTTGGATGCGCAGCCTGCCTATGTTTTTGAGGGTAGTTTCGACGAAGGCTTATTTTTGGATTTTCGCGAGCGCCTCGAAGGGGCCCTTTGGAGCGTATTTCCGAAGCTGTTGAATTTCGATCAGGGCAGGGGTATAGGTCTGCCTTCGCAATCTGTTGGTGGCTCGTAGCTCAGCGGGAGAGCACTACCTTGACACGGTAGGGGTCGCTGGTTCAATCCCAGTCGAGCCAACCATTTTTAAGCGTGATGCGAAAAAATGGGTCGCGCAGCGTGGGTCCAGTGGACCCAAAATCGCCACGATCGCGATTTTAGCGAGCAACCCCAACGAGAAGCCGGCTTCCTGCCGGCTTTTTTTATTTGTGGCGCGGCTTGATTTGGAGAGTGAACGAGCGAGGCGTTCGCAGAACGGTCGCGGTTCACGACTCGTTTCGCGAAGCGAAACTTATGAAAATGGCGTAGCGGGTTTATCCGGGTGCTTTTCTGAATATTGACAAAGCTCATCATTTCCATTATTCTAGAAGTATGGAAATGTATGAGGCTACAGAATCATTCTCCTCGCTCTCCCAGGAAACCCGCCTACGAGTATTTAAGCTTCTGATCGAATACGGGCGTGATGGCCTAATCCCAGGCAAAATCGCCGAGAGGCTGAAAATCCCGGATAACACGCTGTCTTTTCACCTATCGCACATGAGCAAGGCAGGGCTCGTAACTTCCAAAAAGAACGGCCGCTCTGTGACCTATTTTGCCAACACAGACCTCATCGAGGAGCTGATTGGCTACCTCCAAGAAAATTGCTGCTCCCGCGAAACCTCTAAAACCAAGTCCCAAAACTGCAACGAAAGGAAGTGCTAGTATGAAACGGTTCCACATTCACGTTGGTGTGAAAAACATCGAGAAGTCGGTTCAATTCTATTCCACGCTCTTTGGTCAGAAGCCGTCCAAACTCAAGGACGACTACGCCAAATGGATGCTCGAAGACCCTAAGCTCAATTTTGCGATCTCAACGCGCACAAACGAAGAAGGCGTAGATCACTTGGGCATTCAGGTCGAAGAGCCAAAAGAGCTGTCCGAAATCACCGAGCGCCTTAAAAACGCTGACATCGGGCTCTTTGATGAAGGCGAGACCACCTGCTGCTACTCCAAGTCTAATAAGGCTTGGGCGACAGACCCCTCGGGAGTTGCGTGGGAGGCCTACCAAAACATGGAAGACGCGGACGTTTATAGCGAAAAACAGGCAGCGAAGTCCGAAGAGGCAGCCTGCTGTGCTTCGGACACGCCTTCTGAAAACGCCTGCTGCTAAGCCATGAAGATTCTCTTCATGTGCGTGGCAAACTCGGCACGGAGTCAATTGGCCGAAGGGTTAGCTAAGAAGGTCTTTTCCGACGCCGAGATTGAAAGCGCGGGATCGCACCCAGGAAAGCTGAGTCCTTATGCTGCGGCCGTGATGAAGGAGATTGGAATCGACATCTCCGCGCATCACTCCAAAACAGTGGACGATCTTTCGTCGCAATTCTTGGAAGGACTGGACTACGTGATCACGCTTTGCGCGGAGGAAGTATGTCCAGTCCTTCTGTCTAAAGCGAAGAAGCTCCACTGGCCGCATCCTGATCCCGCGACCAAGAAACCTTTGCCCGAGGCTCAAATTCTGGAGCGTTTCAGGAAAGCGCGCGATGACATCCACAAGCGGTTAAAGGCTTTTAAAGAGGAGCTGCAACAATGAAGCGCTACCTATCAGAGTTCCTTGGGACCGCGTTTTTATTGATGATCGTCGTGGGTTCGGGAATCATGGGCGAGAATCTAGCTCAGGGCAACGCGGCGATCGCGCTGTTGGCAAACTCCTTGGCGACGGGTGCGGGGCTATTCGTTTTGATCCAAAGCCTTGGGTCAATCTCGGGGGCTCATTTCAACCCCGTTGTGAGCTTAATCGAGGCTATTTGGGGAAGGTTGAGCCGAAAGGATTTCGTCCTCTACGTGTTGGCTCAAGTAGCCGGCGCTTTGGCGGGGGTTGCATCGGCCCATGTGATGTTTGCGCAAGCCGTGATTCAGACATCCACACATGAACGCTTGGGAGTGAATCTCTTCGTTTCGGAATTCGTTGCTACGTTTGGTCTTATTGCGACCATTGCGCTGTCCGGACGAAAACACGTCGAGTTTGCGCCGTTGAGTGTTGCGGCCTACATCACCGCAGCCTATTGGTTCACCTCATCGACATCGTTTGCGAATCCTGCTGTGACGCTCGCTCGAAGTTTTACCAACTCATTTGCTGGGATCGCGCCAAACGGCGTTCTTCATTTTTTCGCCGCGCAGCTCTTAGGGGGCGTTGCGGCCTTTACCTTGCTGAGAGGGGTAGTAAAAAAATGAATCTGCGGTCCGCAACGCAAGAGGACGGCCCCAAAGTTCGTGACCTCATCTTTAGCGTGCTCGAAGAGTACGGCCTTAAGCCCGACCCCAACGGCACGGACCGAGACCTCGCTGACATCGACTCTTATTATTTGAAGCGCGGTGGCTGCTTTGAGGTCTTGGAAGACGGAAGCAGGCAGATCGTAGGGTCTTTTGGACTTTCTCCGCTTGGCAAAGGCGGGTGTGAGCTGCGCAAAATGTATCTCGCACCCTCGGCTCGCGGGCAGGGCCTAGGAAAGCGCCTCTTGGAGCGAGCGTTACACCGTGCGCGTGAACTAAAATTTACTGAGGTTGAACTGGAGACTGCGAGCGTTTTGAAAGAGGCGATTCAGCTCTATAAGCGCTACGGATTTGTCCCGAAAACCAATGATCACTTAGCGTCACGTTGCGATCAGGCTTACGTCCTGAGTCTCAAGTAGTTTCCTTATCCTTTGGTCAGCATCCGATTGAACTTCCTCAAGCTCACCGGATGCGCCCAGGTGTCCGCGACCTCTTGATATAGCGCTCGTGTCGCAGCTGGAAGCTGCCCCGCCGCCCAAAGCGCAAAAGCTGACTTCTTGCCGGCTTTTTTAATGACCTTGGTCGATGTTGTACTCACTGCCTTTTGAATCTGTGATTTTGACGTCCATTTTAATAGGGAACTGAAACAAGTCCGTGATGTTGGTTTTGTAGTCGTCCTCATCCGGAAAGATAAATCGGTTCTCATCCTTAGATTGATAGCCTGGGTTCTTTCCAAGTTCCTCTCTCATCGCGGAGAAGTTCTTACCTTCTCTAAAAGCGGTGAGAAGGAGGTACTCGGCGTTTTTCAGATGATTGGCGAATACAAGAGTGCTGGTGAGGGTGGGAATGTTGAGCAAAGTATCGGTTCCCGCGGCCTCGATTTCATGGATCGCCTTGGTTTTAGACCAACAGCTGGTATTGAAGTAAACCAGCTGACCGTTTTTCGCGTTTGGATTTTTCTCTCTTGCACGGATCCACTCTCCAAAAGTTTGATTCCGTATGAGTGCTGTTTCCGAAGTTCCAGCGTCCGGAAAAACAATATGGATGATCTCTTTGCGTTTCTGTTTGGTGATAGGGTCCACAAATTCTCGAACGCCGGTTTCGACTTTTGCGGTTGCATCTATACGAAATAGATTTTTTTCGTCGCCGTCCGAGTGGGCTTCCTTGATGAAGTAATCAAAATCCCCCTGAGTCACTCCGTTTTTTAGATAATCACCCAGGGCAACTGTCTTTAGAGCCGGAGGGTCAGGAAACTCAAATCCTTGGTCAACGAAGAAGGCGCGATACTCATTGGTTACGCCTACCGAAAGAGAGCCGAGGTTCGAGCCCGTAACTACGACCCCAGTTAAGGCTCCATCTGCCCAGAGCTGGTCATACTTTGGAGCTTTGTCATCAGGGATCAGCGCTTTGATGGCTCCTAGAGCGGAGATCTTGATTTGAGATTCGTATTTTTCTCCGTTTACGCGCCAGGGGATTCGACCATTGAATACCGGCTCACCACTTTTCTTAGCCGATAACTTAATAGGCGGCAGTTCCGTCATCGAGAATCCAAAAGTAGTGTCGACTGATATCTGCTTTCCATCTGTTTCGACCCGTCCAGCCCCTAAAATGAATGGGATTACCTTGTTTTGCTCTCGGACCATTGTGATGTCTGTTATGGGTTTCACCGGCTCGCCATAAAAAGGGACGACGGCCTGATACGCAAACTTATAGAGTTTCGAAAGGAAGATTCCGGAATACTTCGGAGTGTCCGCGGCTCCATCCGCCAATCGTTGAGCCACAAGATCGATCTGCTCCTCTTTTTGCGCGGTCGACAACTGCGAGAGCAGTGGCGAAAGTAAGGAGAGCTCTTCCCAGTCCGAAAACTTGGATTTGCTTGAAAGGGCCAAGCTTATGGAGACGTAGTTTCTAGCCCCCTCGAGGAGCGCTTTTTCGTCGTTTTTATTCCGACAGGCTTTTGCCGGGGTTTTGGAGATCAGGGTTCCTAACAATTTCGGATTTTCAGCCAAGATCTCTCTTAGAAGAACTGGCGAACTCAGCGCTACGTTTTGCAGCACAGCTTGAACAGCTGCGCGGTCTGACGACACCAAGGGTGATTTCAGAAGAGCGAGCAAAGTTGAGACGTGTTTTTTCGCTTCAAATCCGCCCGGTTTTTGAAATCGCTGCAGGTAGATCCTCGCTTTCTCTAACGGAAGAGTTAATTTGGACTCCCCATCCGGGGACAATGTCGGAGCAATCTTTTCCCATTGGGCCAAGTTGAAGTCGGCCTGGCATAGGCTTTTTTCCGTTACTTCATCCAGGACTTTAGGGACCTCCTTTTGCTCCAGAGCTCCATTTTGGTCTTTGCGAGCGCAAGTCTCGCACTGGTCCTATTTGAACTCTGATGCTGTCTTCAGAAACGCATACGGATTCCATCGAATACTTAATCGTACCGGGATTGGCATTGGTCGACGTGTAAACAACTCCTTCGGGGGTGCTGTAAGGAGTTTCGGCTTTAGGGGGCATCGGAAAGCCGCCAGACTCTTTGCCGCTTTCCAGGTCTAGCAAATACGCTCGCTTTCGGCCGGTTCCTGCGTTTGTTCTTCCGTATAAGAGTTGAGTGGTTCCGTTGATGCGATTGAACGTAACCTCTTTTGGTGGTCCGTCCGAATGTGGAGGCGGAGCAATAACTTTACCTGTTCGAAGATCCAGAACTTCCGGATAGTCTGGATGCTTATCCGTGAAGTTTCCCTCTCCTTTTATGAGGACATATCGGCCATCTGGCGAGGACTCCATTTCGACCTGGATTCCGTTGTAATAGCTTGCGCGAACCCCACTGTGTGTCTTTGTAGAGTATTCGAGGGTGCGGGTGCCCGTATCAGGGGCCCAGTGCTTCCACTTCTTTTCCTTGTGGTCTAGCCAAGTGATGGAAGGATTTTTGAGATCACTTGTCACTCGAACATAGGTAGACGCCTCAATCTCGAGAATCGGCTTATAGGTTTTGGGGTCCAAAAGTGCCGAAAAGTACTTGGGTGGAAAGTCGAGTGATTGCGACCCAACGTATAGAAAGCTGCCTAAAGATTGGATGTCGCCATTCAGGTACTTCTTATCGACTGGCAATATTTTGAGCGGGGCATTCCTCTTTCCAAGTTGAGCAATCGTAGCGAGGTAGTGTGGCTCTCCCATGCGATGAAAAATAACTTGGGTATCCCTTTCTATGAATTTTACCTGGAAGTACCCCATCATGGGGTGAGTGGGTATGAGAGGAGTCGGGACCTCGATCATTCGGTCGATGTTCTTTTCAAAATCAACAAATCTCCCCTTATTTTCCTTTCCCCAAAACTGGAGGGTTTTGGAGTCATCGGCTGAAGACCCGCCACCGAGGGCCTCACTGGTGGATCCAAAATCGTAGATTTTTCCGCCCTTAGCCATGTCGTAGTAAAAGAAAACTCCATCCGCACTTTGCGTGAGCAATAAACGATTCTTCACGCGAGTTGCTGAGATCACAGGTTTTGGGAAAACGATGTTTTTCGGAGCCGTATTTCCTTCGGCCTTCTGAATTGTCACGGAGCCATCGGGCATAATGCGAGTAACGTAGTCGGAAGCCACATTGAGGTCGTCCCACCTCACCAAGCTGTCTCGCCCTATTCTGTACTTTTTGCAGCTCGGCACGTCCGTTCTTGCGGTGAGGTGGTCTGCCGATAGAAGCAGACACGCGGCCGCTAGAAGAAGGACATTGCTGAGGAATTTCGAGCGTAGAATCACATGTACATTTCGGTAGAAATTGAGCGGGAAGTGAATGCGCGATGCTATTGGGCGAGGGATTTTAGGGTGATGGTTGCGCGCCGTGCCAGCTCTGCCAGCCTACAGCTCGAGCCTTCATCACTGCGAATTCTTCAGCGTTCTTTTAAGGATATCTTTGCAGCGCATTCCGCCAGCTCCTGGGTCAATGGCGCCGAATTGGCCACCGACTTCAGGGAACTTGGCTTCGGCCCGGTAGTACTGAACTGGGACGCCTTGGCTCTTGGCGAATTGAACTTCCTCGAGAGAGATCTGACCACCACCAAAGGCCAGCACACCCGTGAGCAGCGGTTTGTCGCCACCTACGAAATCCGGGCCAAGATAGGTGGCCGTGGGCCCTGCAGGCTTTCCGTCGACAAATCCACCCCAGATGACTTTTTGCTTTGGCTTTCCGTTCTCGATGATCGGGTGCCCATCGGCGTCCGTGGCCGGGACGTAGGTCGTTGGAACGTACCTCACCTGGTCGATCCATTTGTCCACGCCACCCCAGCCCTCCACGACATCGCTTTGGATAGCAACCACGGTGGCGCCGCGTTTTTCTTTTAGGTACTTCATGACGTGCGCGACATCGGGTTTCTCGGCGTTGTAAGAGTCTCCACCGTACACAATCGCCCAATTTCCGCGGCCGTGTTTCTTATCCAGAGTAACAGCTACTCGTTCTAGTTCGCGGTTGAGTGTTCCAACGTCTTTGTACTGGCCTTTGGAGCCGTGCCCAACGACGAGGTACACGCCTTTAAAGGCCCTGAGGTTATTCAGAAGCTCCGATTCGGAGAGCTTGAGTGGACCTGCGGGGGCAATAGGATCTGGCTTTGCGCCGATGGCTTCCAGATGATGCGGCAGCTCCATGAAGAAGATCCCGCGCATCGAGGGTTCAACTCGCACGAACGGATTCCAAGGGTTCTTTGGATCGATCAACACACTCTCAGGAAGGGGAAGGGCTTGAAGCCCATCATTTCCTCGCAGCGAAGCTTGCCAAGCAAGGGATGTTTTTCCGAAGCGCGCCTCGTCCGATCCGTCCATTCGCCAAGTGCGGTAGCTTTGCAGGAGCGCGTCCGCTTCGGCAGGCGATGGGTCGTAGTACTTGGCTTGGCCTTTTTGGAGAATTGATTCCGCATTGGCGGGCGAGTCCACTCCGACTGCGATTTCGGCCGAGATGACTCGCGCGGACTTCACCTCGGAGAGCGCCTTGAGCACGCGCAGGTCTTGATCGGGCGTGGCTTTGGAGATTTCTGTGGCCGCTTGAGTCGAATGCAGGGCGTCTCCTCCCGTATCTACTGCAACGATCGTATTGACGCCGCCGGCGTCCTTTATTGCGGCTTCGATTTGGCTGGAGAGTTTTCCGTCTTGCCGATCGATCACGAGATACGTCGGAAACTCGGAAGCCGGCAGATTTTCCAAGAATCGCCCCGAACCAGAGCTATCCGCCTTGACTCGAAAGACTCCTGAAGTGACTTCGCCGCCGTGATTTTGAATCGTGCGCTCGCTTGATGTTTTTCCGCCCGCGCCCTGCGAAGTGGGTTTTTCCGAGCGCACGGAGATGACGATCGGAACCTGCTTGCCGTTCATTTTGAGCAGTCTTCCCACCTGGGCAGCCTGTACTCCATCGGAGCCCCCTCCGATGCCCACGACTGCTAGCCGCTCGCCGGGAAGCTCAGAGAGCGAGTTCAAGGCCGTGACCTGCTTGGAGCTCACGACAGACTTGCTGCCCACGAGCGCCTCCGCGTCTCCACTTACGGCTTTGAGCTCAGTTGGATTTGAGAGGAACGTATCAGGCGTTTTCGCGGCCTCGGCGATCTTTGCTACGTTTACCGTATAGACCTCGCCGCTCTTGCGTCCTTTGGTAGCGATCTTAGCGTCCTGAAAAAGCTCCGCCATCTTGAGCAAGCCCATCTCAAGGCCTCGGCGGGAGGAGTTGGGATCGCCCGCTTTCTTAAGCGCAGCACGCAAGTTGGCGATCATCGCCGGGGAGTAGTAAAGCAAGGTCGCTGCGCCTTCTTGTGCGCCGCGATTGATCTCCGAAACCAAGATCTGCCTTGCGGCTGTAGGTAAGGCTTTCATGACCGCGACGACTTCTTGCGCCTCAGTAGGAGAGCCTGCGCGGACCATGAGTGATACGCGAACCGCAGCCTTCTCGAGCGGATCAGAGATGTTCAGTCCTAAGTCCTTGGCTCGAGTTGCCAAGAAGGCATTGTAGACTTTTGATGAGGATTGTCCGTGCCCTAGGCCTTCGAGCGCATGGATGGCCTTGTTGAAACCCGCGTACGTGGGTTCGGTCATGATGAGCGATCCATTAGGGTTGACGTGCCCAGCTGCTCCAGCGATGTCGTAGACCGCGTGAAGCATGTAGAAATCCAGGCTTCGTTGATCTAATCCTTTAAGTCCATTGAGGCTAGACGCGACATTCTCGCCTTGAATGAACTGGCCGATGTTGAACTTAGCCTCGAGCCCTTTAATGATCAGCTCGCGATGTGCTTTAGAGAGACGCTGAAAGCTCGGCGATATTTCGGGGTGTTCGCGTAGAGCGACTAAAAGAATCTTGTCATGATCCACATCCGTCATCTTCGCGCGCTTTTCGATTTCTTTGACGACCGAGTCGATCTTGCCCAAGTCGTTGATCACCATGTAGGCCATCATAGCGTCTACATCCTCAGGCGTTTTGAGGATGCGCTTCGTGTACTCGCGCAGGTGCTCAAAACTCTCGCGTGAGAGCTTCACGCCTGCGGCCTGAGCTTCGGTGAACTTTTCGTAATCCCCAGCCAACGCCCATTTCATCGTGAGCAGGCCCACGGCCGTGCGGTCAAACTCGGTATGCGCCTCACCGAAGAGTCGCTTGGATTCGGATCCCTTGGTTTCGGTGCTCGATAGCCCTTCGGGGGTCGCATTGACCTTGCCGGCAAGCTGGTTCATCTCAGGAAAGGTTCGGCTGATCGTCGCTATGACCGCCTCGTCCGAAAGCAATGGCATCGCTAGAGCGAATTGCCGGCACTTCTCCAGCGGACTTTGGGCGCGGTAAGACAAGGTCCTGAGTGAGTCCTGAAGTCGCTGAGCCAGGGGCTCGATCTTTTGGCCCCCGTGCTGTTTCACCCACAGCGTGTTCACTTTCCCCGGAACGGAGAGCCTCTTGTTCTGATCCAGAAGGGTGGGGGAGAACTCGTGGAAAGTCCAATCCGGGCGTCCGACGTCTCCGGCGCCTGAAGCCCATGCATCAGCGATCTGAAGGCCTAACGCAGAAGTTGTGACGGCACGGACAGGTGCTTTAGGATCGAACGGGACTTTTTCGCCGGTCTGAATGACCCAGTTGTAAGTACGGGTCCAGTTCGTCCAGTGCTCGGAGACCGCTTTCATCGCGGGGTCTTTGGGAGCGAATTGATCGAGTGCTTTGAAGGATACGGATCCGTTGCCTAGATTCTCTTGTGAGTGCGCGACGAACAGCCGAACCTTTCCTGATATGAACCAGCTTGCCGGCAAGGTAAATGCGCCCCCCGATGGGCTTTCGAGCACCCAAACCACGGGATCCGCATCCAAGCGACTCTTCGGTGAGGCGCATACCGAGTTTGACCGCACGGCCGTGGGCCTGCT
>JBGAWT010000086.1:0-10303 GCA_044227445.1 Bdellovibrionia bacterium
AGGGGCAAAACCATGACCGAAGGTGACTCGTGTACCCCACCCCCGCCATGACCATGATCGTCATGCGCGTGCGAATGGCCATGGTCATCGTGGCCGTGAGCCGCGTGTCCATTGGACTGAGACGCGTGAAAACGCTCCTTACCCAAGAACGTTAGCGAGTACATGCGCGTCATGTAAAACGCGGTCATCACAGCCGTGGCTGCGGCCATGGCCCAAAGCCACGTGGATCCGAGAGCCGAGCTAAACGACATCCACAAAATTTCGTCTTTTGAGAAAAACCCAGAGAACAGCGGCACGCCGCAGATAGCAAGCCAACCCGCCGTGAACGTCGCGTACGTGCGGGGCATGTGTTTTTTTAAGCCGCCCATTTTGAGGATGTCCTGCTCTTCGTGCATGCCGTGAATCACGCTTCCGGCGCCCAAGAACATGAGTGCTTTAAAAAATGCATGCGTAATGACGTGGAAAACACCTGCCGAGAACGCTCCCACGCCGCAGGCAAGAAACATGTAGCCCAGCTGCGAAACGGTGGAGTAGGCCAGCACTTTTTTAATATCGCGCTGAGTGATGGCGATGGTTGCCGCGAAGAACGCCGTGAGCGCCCCGATGGTCGCAATCACGCCCATGGTCGTTGGCGTAAGGACGAACAAGAAGTTCAGTCGCGCAAGCAAGTAGATCCCCGAGGTCACCATCGTCGCGGCGTGGATGAGAGCCGAAACGGGCGTGGGGCCCGCCATCGCATCAGGTAGCCACACAAAAAGCGGGATTTGAGCAGATTTTCCGGTGCAACCCAAGAACAGCAGCAAGCCGATGGCCGTGATGGTGGCTTCGGTCACGCCGGCGGGCAATGCCGCGTGGCCACCGTGGACGAAAAACGCGCGAAGCGCTTCGAAATCCAGGGTCCCAAAGGTGGTGAACAGCAAGAACATGCCAAGCAGCACGCCGAAATCGCCCACGCGATTGACGACAAACGCTTTCTTGCCTGCTTTGGCTTTTTCGATATCCGTGTACCAAAACCCGATGAGCAGATAGCTGCACAGACCCACGCCTTCCCAACCCAAGAACAGAAGCGGCAGGGAGCTGCCCATCACCAGAATGAGCATCGCGAAGCAAAAGAGATTTAAGTAGGCAAAGAACTTTCCGGGCGACTCGTCATGAGACATGTAGCCGATGGAATAAATGTGGATGAGCGTTCCGACGCCCGTGATGACCATCGTGAAAAGCGTAGAAAGCGCATCGATGCGTAGCGCGAAATCGATCTTAAGAGACCCAACAGCGATCCACTCAAAGAGCGTTTCAGAAAGTTGGCGCGCCTCCGCGGGCATCGCCATGAGCCTAAAAAAACAAATCAGCGAAAAAAGAAAGGATGCGCCGATAGCGGCTGTGGCGATTAGGCCGACCGTAGAGGCGGGCGCCTTTTTCTTTCCGTGGGGCGCCTGAAAAAAAGCGTACCAACACCCGTTAATCAAAAAGCCAAGCAGCGGAAACGCGGGAATCCAAGCCAGCATACGCCCTCAATCCCTCAACATCTGAATTTGATCGGTGTCCACGCTTCTGAGCGTGCGGAACATCGCGATCACCAAGCCCAAGCCCACAGCACTTTCGGCCGCGGCCACCGTAATAATGAAAAACACCGACATCTCGCCGCTAATCTGTGCATTGATCCTTCCAAAGGTCACAAACGCAAGATTGGCCGCGTTGAGCATGAGCTCCACGCACATCAAAATGATGATGATATTGCGACGAAGTAGCACGCCCACCAAACCCACCAAGAAAAGAGCGGCACTCAACGAAAGCGCCATCCACGGCTCAACCGGCAATCCGCTGATCATGTGCCACCTCTTTTGGGGCCGAAATAAAGATTCTTGCGCTTAGCCATGGCTACGGCCGCGACAATCCCCGCAAGCAAGAGCACGGAGGTCAGCTCAAAGGGCAAAAGGTATTCGGAGAACAACGCCTCGGACAAAACGCGTGCGTTGCCGCCAGCCGCTTCTATCGCTTCGGGCGTTGCCATTCCTTTTCGGCCTAAGTAGCGCCCGTTTTGAAACACCCAAATCAGCGAGCCAAAGAGTGCGCCACCCAACGCCACCGCCACGAGACGTGCCGGCAAACCCGCTCTCTTCATGTCCAAAGAGGGCGCGTCGGCGCTCAAGAGCATGATCACGAACACGAACAACACCATGATGGCGCCCGTGTAGACGAAGATTTGAAGAGCCGCGACCAAGTGCGCTTCCATCAAGCCATAAAGGCCCGCAAGCGAGAAGAACACCAGAACGAGGTTAAACGCGCTGGTCACGGGGTTCTTAGACAGAACAACCATGACGGCGCAGAAAAACGCGGTGAACGCAAAGAGCATGAAGAAGAACTGGGTGAAGCTCATTTGTTGCCCCGCTGTTCGAGCAGGAAGTTCTTGTCCCAGACTTCGCGGTGCGTCGTGCTCATCTCATAGATCGTGCTGAGCTTGATGGCGTCCTTGGGGCAGGCTTCTTCGCACATGCCGCAAAAGCAGCAGCGCAAAACGTCGATCTCAAATTTCACGGGATACTTTTCTTTATCCGGACGCTCGCCTGCTTCGATGTGAATGCACTCCGCGGGGCACACCGTCGGGCAGAGCATGCACGCCGTGCAGTTCTCCACCCCATTGGTGGCCTTGATGTAGTGCATTCCCCTGAAACGCGGAGAGTACTGCCTTCGCTCTTCGGGGTATTGAATGGTGACCTTCTTGCCGATGAAAAACTCTTTCATCGTGATGAACATCCCCTTGAGGATGTCCAAGACATAGATGTCGCTTAAAAAAGCCTTCTTGGATTTAACGATCATAACCACCCCAAGTAGATCAGCACCGCGGTGCCCACGACGTTGAGCAACGCCACAGGAAACATCACGCGCCAGCCTAGATCCATGAGCTGGTCAAAACGGAAACGGGGAATCGTCCAGCGAACCCAGACGTATACCCACATAAAGAACATGACTTTAACGAGGAAGGTCGCCACCTCTAGGCCCGCGCGAACGAGCTCGCGCAGATCACCCGTAAGAGCAAGCGTATCTAAAATCCATGGCAATCCCGGAAGGTGATAGCCGCCAAAAAACAGAGTCGCGACTAGGGCGGAGGACGTCGTCATATTGACGTACTCAGCGATCATGAACACCGCGAAGCCTGCTGGGCCGTATTCCAAGTGGTAGCCTGCAACGATTTCGGACTCGCCCTCAGGCAAGTCAAACGGGAGACGATTGGTCTCGGCGTAGCCTGCCGTCATGAAGATAAAGAAGGCCACGGGTTGGAGAAAAATCCCCCAGCGCGGAATGGTCAGGCCCGCGATCTGCATCAACGGCTGCGTTTGGGCTGCCGCGATGTCGGCAAGCGAAAGGGTTTGAAACACCATCAAGATGCCGATGATCGAAAGCCCCAAGGACAGTTCGTAAGAAATCATTTGGGACGAGGAACGCAGGCTTCCTAAAAGCGCGTACTTACTGTTGGAAGACCAGCCCCCCATGATGATGCCGTAAACGCCCAGCGATCCGATGGCGAAAACAGAGAGCACACCTACGTTGAGATCCGCCGTTTGCATCGGGATCACGAGCCCGCCTAAATGAATGGGCGCGGCAAAAGGAATCGCGGCAAAAGCCATGAAAGCAGGTAGCAGCGAAACCAGCGGTGCGGCCACGTAGTACCACTTGTGGACGTGAGCGGGGATGGGATGCTCTTTGGCTAAGAACTTCACGGCGTCAGCGAGCGCTTGGAGCAATCCAAACGGACCCACTCGGTTGGGGCCTCTGCGGTTTTGCATCCACGCGGAGCCGCGACGCTCCACCCAAAGCATGACCGGAACGACCTGAACGAGCATGATCGCAACGATCACCGCTTTGATGATCATGATGGCAAAGGAAAGAGTATCCATTAAGCCACTCCCTCGGCCGAAGCCCCGGCGCGGCGCGTGGGCGAGGTGCCTTTGCTATTCATCCAAAGCATCAAGACCTCAGAGAGCGCCTTGCTTTGGCCCACAGGGGTCAGGGCACGCTTGAGCTTCTGCTCGCGACCCTCGTAATTGACGATCGTGCCGTCCTTCTCGGCAAACGAGAGGCCCGGTAAAATGGCGATAAAATTCTTCACCTCAGGCTTATTGAACACGCCCAAGCCAACCACGCTCACGCCCTTGAGCTCCGGCACGATGGCGCGGCCGCCGCGAACGACGAGCACGGCCTCAACGCCAGCGGGAATTTTTTGAAACGGCGGAATTCCAAGCTTCTCAAAGCCGTTGAGATTAGAGGTCTTGCTCTTGCGCTTTAAGATCGGATCGGCTGGCGCGTCCTGTGAGACGGTTTCAATACCGGGCGTTCCGAAGTGGAAGATCTGCGCTCCGCCAAAAATCCGGCTCGACGCATCTTGCAACTGCTTGGCTTCTTCCTGCGTCAGATCCGAACCCGCTAGGATGGCGATTTTCTTGGAGCTCAGTGTCGCGCGCGCGACATCCAGCGCCGTTGCCCAGTCCGTCGTGCGAGCGCCAATGCCGTCTTGCACCGAAGGCTCGATCATACGATCTTCGCTTTGGATATCGTTATAGTGGAAGCGCCCCTCGTCGCACAGCCAGAACTTGTTGATCTCCATGTTCTCGCGCGGGATCGCGCGGTAGATCACGTTGCCTTCGTGCTGAAGCTCCATATTGCAGCCTTTGGAGCAGCCTTCGCATACGGTCGCCGTCTTCTGTAAGAACCAGGCGCGCTTTTTGAAACGGAAGTCTTTGAGCGTCAGAGATCCCGTTGGACAAACGTCGGCATAATTTCCTGCGTAATCCGTCTCTAGCGGCCTACCATCAATCGTGGTGATCTCGGTTTTGTTGCCGCGTTGAATGGCTACCATTTCGCGAATTCCTGCGATCTCCGAGCCAAAGCGAATGCAACGCGTGCAGTGGATGCAGCGATTCATGTTCTTTTGAATCACTGGGCCCATGTCCAAATCGAGATAGGTGCGGCGCTCTTCGGTGTAACGCGAGTACGCGTCGCCAAATTTATAGGAATTGTCCTGAAGATCGCACTCGCCGGACTTATCGCAGATCGGACAATCCAGCGGGTGATTGATGAGCAGGAACTCCATCACGGACTTTTGGTTTTGCTTGGCCTTCTCGCTGTTGGTCTTAACGACCATGCCTTCGGCGGCTGGCGTGGAGCAGGCGGTTTGAAGCTTGGGCATCTTCTCGACTTCGACCGTGCACATACGGCACTGGGCGACGACCGAAAGGCCCTTGTGGTAGCAGAAAAACGGGATCTCAACGCCGACGCGCTTGGCGACTTCGATTAGGTTTTCGCCTGGCTTAAACTCCGCCTCGCGGCCATCAATGGTGCACTTGGGCATGATGCTCCTCACTTCGGATGCGCGCTTCGAAATCGGCGCGAAACTTTTTGACGAAACTAATGACCGGCCCCGCCGCAGCGTCGCCTAAAGCGCAAAGCGTCTTGCCCGCGATGTTGTCTGCGATATCCAAGAGTAGCTGCAGGTCTTGCTTACGGCCCTTGCCATGCTCGATGCGATGGAGGACTTCTTCCATCCAACGGCAACCCTCGCGACAGGGCGTGCATTGGCCGCAGGACTCGTGGGCGTAAAACTGCGTGATGCGACGGATGAGCTTCACGATATCGTAGCTATCGTTAATCACCATGATGGCGGCAGACCCCAACATCGAGCCGATCTTCATCAGCGGTTCGATATCCAACACGACGTCGATCTCATCGGCGGTAAGCACAGGAGCGGACGATCCTCCTGGGATCACGGCCTTAAGCGGCCGGTCATCCAAGATGCCGCCGCAATAATCGTAAATGAGCTGGCGCATCGTGATGCCGCCTGCCGGAACCTCGTAAAGACCAGGTTTTTTGACGTGCCCCGAAACGCAAAACAGACGCGTGCCGCCGGACTTCTCAAGCTTCCCTAATTTAGAGAACCACTCGCCGCCCTTATTAATGATGTAGGGGATGGCTGCCAGCGTTTCGACGTTGTTAACGATCGTGGGCCCACCAAATGCGCCTGCTTGCGCAGGGAACGGTGGCTTTACGCGTGGTTCGCCTCGCTTGCCCTCAAGCGAATTCAAGAGCCCGGTTTCTTCGCCGCAAATGTATGCGCCGGCACCGCGATGAACCGTCAGATCGAAATTAAAGCCAGAGCCCAGGATGTCCTTACCCAGATAGCCCTTGGCGTAAGCCTCATCGATGGACTCCCACAGCAGCTTGGCTTCGCGTGCGTACTCGCCGCGGATGTAAATGTAGCCCGCGTTTGCGCCGATGGCATGGCCAGCGATGACCATCCCCTCGATCAAAAGCTGGGGCGTGTAGCGCATGATATCGCGGTCCTTGAATGTGCCTGGCTCGGACTCATCCGCGTTGCAAACGACGTACTTGGGCTTTGGGGATTGCTTGGGAATGAAGCCCCATTTCATGCCCGTGGGGAAGCCCGCGCCGCCGCGCCCGCGAAGATTGGATTTCTTGACCTCATCAATGATCGCATCAGGCGTCATGCCCAGCGCTTTTTTTGCCGCTGCGTAGCCATTCATCTTAGCTAGGTAGTAGGCAAGCGGACGCGCCTCCTCGTTGAAATGCTGGATAAACATCGTCTCGCCGGAATAACGCTCAGCCATCTGCTACCTCAGCCCATCCAAGATCTGATCGAGCTTCGGAGCTGTCAGATTTTCGTGATAGTCGTTATCAAGCATCATCGCTGGGGCCGTGCCACAGGCGCCTAGGCACTCTTCTTCGTGCAGCGTGAACTTGCGGTCCTTTGTGGTTTCGCCCAATGCGATTCCTAGTTTCTTTTGGCAATGCTCAACGAGGCCCTCTGCTCCGCGCAGCGCGCACGCCACGTTGGTGCAAATCTTGATGTGGTGCTTACCCACGGGTTTTAAGTTGTACATCGTATAGAAGCTAGCCACCTCGCGCGCTTGCGCAGGGTGAATTCCGATGTAGGCAGCCACTTCCTCCATGACTTCGGGCGGAAGCCAGCCGTATTCGTCTTGGGCCTGATGAAGCGCCGGAAGCAACAATGCCACCTTATTGGGGTAGCGTGGCTCCAGCTTCTTCATCGCGTCGTAGAATTTTTCGGACAAAAGCTTCTTAGACATCTTAGCGATCCAACTCCCCGGCGATGATGTTGATGCTTCCTAGTGCGGCAACCATATCGCCGATCTTCTGACCATTGACCATGGGCGTGAGGCCCTGGAAGTGCCAGACCGACGGCCCTCGAATGCGCATGCGGTGCGCGCGCGATGCGCCCTTGCTCACGATGTAAAAGCCGAGCTCGCCGTTAGCGGCCTCAAAGGAGGTGTAAGCTTCGCCCTCGGGCACTTCAAAGCCCTGCATGAAGAATTTGAAATGATAGATCATGCCTTCCATCGTGTTGTGCACGACGTCTTTGTCTGGAATGCGTACGCGCTTGTCTTCGCTCCAAATTGGACCTTTCTTCATGCGCTCCGCGCATTGCTGAAGGATGTTGAGCGACTCGCGGATCTCTTGAAGCCTAACGCTGTAGCGATCGTAAGAATCGCCGTTGCGGCCCAGAGGGACGTTGAATTCCACGTCCTTATAGAACATCACCGGTTGATCGCGCCTGAGGTCCATGTCCCAGCCCGCTGCGCGCGCGTTTGGCCCGGAGTAGCTGTATTTCTCGCAATCCTCGCGCGTGAACACAGCCACGCCCTCGGTGCGCTTGCGCCAGATCTTGTTGCCGCTCAAAAGGCGGTCCATCTCGTTGATCACGCCACGCGTTTTTTTGATCCAAGCCTTAAGCTCATGCTCAAAACCCTCCGGCGCGTCAGCCATCATGCCGCCGATGCGGGAGTAGGAGGTTGTGAGGCGTGCGCCCGCCAGCTTTTCGATGAGCGTGTAGGCTTCTTCGCGCTGATGGAATCCGTATAAGAAGAAAGAAAACGCGCCCAAGTCCACGGCGTTAATGCCGATGCAAATGAGATGGTCCATCACGCGACCCAGCTCACAACAGATCATGCGCAACCAGATGCAACGCTCAGGAACTTCGACGCCCATGAGCTTTTCGACTGCCATCGCGTAAACCGTGTTGTTCAGAATCGCAGAGCAGTAATTGAGGCGATCCGTGTACACGATGTAATTGTGATAGGTGCGGTTTTCACCGAGTTTTTCCTTGGCTCGGTGGGTGAAACCAAACTCGCAATAGGACTTTTCGATGGTCTCGCCGTTGAGCTTTGCGGCCATGCGCAACGCCCCGTGCATCGCAGGGTGCGTGGGACCGATGTTCACGATCACGCGCGAATCACCCCAGATGTCATCCGGATCGTGCTCGATAGAGAAGCTCTCAGGAAGCTGGCTTTTTAGGGCTGAAATTTGGCTTTCGGCGCTCATGCTTGCTCCCTTAGTTCAAAAGCGCCGGATCGATATTCTCCGGCTCCGTAAAGATTTGATAACCCTTAAGCGGGTAGTCCTTGCGCAAAGGATGCCCCTGCCAGCGCTCATCCATAAGGATGCGGCGCAGATCTGGATGTCCCTCAAACTTCACCCCATACATGTCCCAGATCTCGCGCTCAGCCCAGTTGGCCCCAGGCCAAACAGAGATCGCAGTGGGAACCGTCTCGCCCTCCGGCACGCGCGTTTTGACGCGAAACCGGTAGTGATGCTTGGTGGAGTAAAGGTTGTAAATGACCTCAAAGCGCGGAGTGGTTTCCTCATCCGTTGCGGTGATGTCGGCTAAGAAGTTGTATTCAAATCCTGGGGTAACTTGGCAGTGCTTTAAAAGCTCCACGAGCTTCGCCCGCGCGACGTAAACGATCGGGACGTCCGTTGCGTGCGAACCGGGCATCCGCACTTCTTCAATGGCGGATCCGAACTTCGATTGCAGCTCTTCGATCTGTTTTTTCCAGCTCTCGCCAAAGCGCGCCAGCCAATCGCCGCTGTTTGTCTTTACTTGCGTTCGTACGTCCATGACCTAAACCCTCGCCTCTGGCGCTTTTTTGCCTTGGCCGCGCGCGGCCGCCAAGCGTCGCTGCGAATGCGTCTCGCCTTTGGCGATCTGGTCTTGCAGCCTCATGAGCGCGTGAATCACGCCTTCTGGCGCAGGTGGGCAACCCGGTACGTACACATCCACGGGAATCATCGTGTCGATGCCCTGAAGCACGCTGTAAACATTGAAAATCCCACCAGAGGACGCACATGCGCCAAAGGACATCACAAACTTAGGTTCCGACATCTGGTCGTAAACCGTCTTGAGCACAGGGGCCATCTTGGTCGTGATGATGCCTGCGACGATGATCAAATCGCTTTGCCTAGGAGAAAACCGAATGACCTCCGCTCCGAAGCGCGACATATCGTAATCGGCGGCAAGCGTGGCCATCATCTCGATGCCGCAGCAACTCGTTCCAAAGGGAAGCGGCCAGAGCGCGTTCTTACGGCCCCAGTTAATCAGGTCTTCTAGGCGAGTGGTGAGGAATCCGACTGATCCATCCTTCGACATAAATCACTTTCCTTGGAGCGCGGGAGTTATTCCCAGTCCAATGCTCCCTTGCGAATCACATAGACGTAGCCCAGCAAAAGCACGAGCGCGAAAACGCCCATCTCCGCCAGGATAAACGCGTTAAATGACAGGTATCTTTTATAGACGACAGCGAACGGGAAAAAGAAAATCGCCTCGACGTCAAAGAGCAAAAAGAGAATGGCCACGAGATAAAAACGCACCGAAAACCGGCCCGAGGCATCGCCGATAGCGGGAACGCCGCACTCAAAGGCCATGTCTTTTTTTCGATTGGGATAGTGGCGATTAACGAACGTCGAAATGCCGACGATCACGCCTCCGGCGGCCAGTGCGACCAGCATTAAAACCAGTACGGGCAAATAGCTCATGAGACTGTTTTTATATCTGGGGCTGCTCGCCCAAATCTACCAGAAAATGATCGAAAGCGACCTTCCGGTGACCCGAAGCAGCGGTTCTCCAAAAATCGCCAGAAGCACCAAGGGAAGCAGAACAAGAACCCAATAACCTGCTCGAATGCGCCATTGTCGGTCCAGTTGAGCCTGAGTAAGCGCCTCAAGCGCTTCGGCTCGTCCTTTGCCCGACCCACTCACGCTCACAGGCCGCCAAAGCACGGACATCAGGCGCGCGCCGGCGATCAGGCACAAAACGGTTCCGACAAGCATTGCCACCGTTCCCACATACAAAGACTTTCGCATTGCAGCGCTTAAGATCGCATAACGGCCCACAAAGCCCGCCAGCGGAGGAAGTCCAAGCCAAGACAAGAAACTCACCGCCAGCAGCAATCCCTCGGGCATGGAGAGCCACAGCCGGCCCTCAAGCTGCTCTAGG
>JBGAWT010000086.1:10349-12275 GCA_044227445.1 Bdellovibrionia bacterium
GGATTGGCGTCCTTAATCTGAAAGAGCGCCGAAAGCGCCGCCGCGATCCCTGTGACAGCAAAAAGCTCAACAGCCAAAAAAACCAGCACGGCGGTAAAGCCAATCTCATCTAAGGAGCAAAACCCGACGATAACGACGCCTGTTTGCGCAAGCTGGATGTAGCCCATCGTGCGTTTGACGGCACTTTGGCGCAGGGCCAGAAGGCCTCCGACTAAGATCGAAGACACGGCGAGCGCCAGAACGCTGGAGGACCAATCAAAGCTCCCTAAACTTGCCCATTCGCCCGGCTGCTGCGTGGGTTTTACAAATAACGAGAGCAACAGGCGCATCCACAGGCCCAAGACCGCTACTTTAGGCGCGTAAGACGTGAACCCCAGCGAAGCAGTGACATTTCCCTGCCAAGCATCGGCTGCGGCACCTTGAAATGGAACAGTCAGCAGAGCCGCTGACACGGCCCCAAAAAGCGCCATGAAAAGAATTTTTTCCGTCTCTCCATCTAAGGGAGCGGCAAGCAGCGCATGCCTTAAGTCATAAAACCCAAGCGTTCCGTAGCCAGAAAAAAGAACAACCCCGACGTACCCCAAAAACAAGAGCGAGAGCATCGTGCTGGCGTATTGTTTCCAGCCCGCCTCAGCCGATTGGGCCGAGTCCTTGGCCAAGGCCGCTGTGAGCGCGCCGCCTAAAAGCAGCAGCGCCAAAGCCAGCCACGCCAGGGCAAAATGGCTTGCCGAAACCGCAACGCATCCGGCTAGAGACGAAAACAGGACCTGGGCGCTAAACTCCGCGTGTCTTTCGTCGGGAAGCTCTCCTCCGCCTCCCACAAAAAACAAAGTAAGCGCGGCACTCGTTAAAATCAGAATCTTAAGATACAGGGCGATTGCATCAACCGTGAAAGCGCCCGAAAACACGACGCTTGGCCCAAAGCGATAGGTCAGCACGGTTTGCAAAATGGCGGAGCAAATCCCGATGAGCGCGATCTGGCGAACGAGCCTTCGGCGCTCTCCAAAATAGCTAATCTCCGCCGAGAGCACGAAAAGCAGCGCGAGCGCCAGGAAGCACTCGGGGAGAAGAAGCAAAAACTCCTTCATCTATGCACCATCGAAAGAAGCGTGAGCACCGTGGGTCTCACGAGCTCAACCCATGGCTTGGGATAAAGACCCAAAACCAGACCTGCGGCGATCAGAGGCAAAAACGCCAGCCGCTCGCGCGCACTGAGCTCGGTGATGTTTTGAACGCCATCGGCCGTTTTTCCTAAGAACACCATCTGGAATGCACGAGTTAGGCCGTAGGCCACGAGCAGCAAGCAGGCAAAAACCCAACCCACGACGCCCCATTGAAACCGAAACTCGCCCAAAGTGAGAAGCACGCGCGAAACGAAGCTTCCCATTCCAGGAATTCCCAAAAGCCCGGCAAGCGCTAGCGCCCCCACCGCAGTGAGCACCGGCGCCTTGGAGACCACGCCGCCATATACTCGGGTGCCGTCCGGGCTAAACAGCGCAGACTTACCTGTGCGCTCCACCAAAACCCCTGCCAAAAATGCTGCAACCCCGAGGCTAAGCCCCATCGTCAGCAATTGATAAACGGCGCCCACCCATCCCGAGGGATCAAGCGAGGAGAGTCCCACAAGCGTCATCCCGACCTCTAAGAGCGCCAGATGGCCTACGATGCGCCTGAGATCCTTGGGGTTGGCAAGCGAAACGGCGGCCACCAGGAGATTCACGAGCGCCAGGGCCAGCAAAAACCGCGAAAGCGCGACCCCGGTTTCGGGAAACAAGCTCAGCGAAAGGCGCATGAAAAGATAAAGGCCCACGGGAACCATCGCACCCCCGAGGACGCCTAAGACGGTAAGTGGAGCTTCGTCCACAACCCGTAAAACCCAGCCGTGCAGCGGCCAGATGGGAAGCCTTGATACGAGCGCCAGGCCCA
>JBGAWT010000087.1:0-12326 GCA_044227445.1 Bdellovibrionia bacterium
GCTTTGAGATAGAAGAGAGAATCCCAGTAAGCGAGAAATCCAGGGGGCCTAGGACCTGAAGACACTTCCAGCCGTCTTCTCGTTTGAAGTCGCCGCTTGGAACCACGGACGAATCGCAGACGATCGAAAGCTCATCGTTGGTTCTCGTGGTCGAAAAAAATCCGCTCTTTTGAGCCCAATTTGGGATCAATGAATCGGGACTAAACCGGATGATCGAGTAAATGCCTGGAATCTCGCGAAGTTTCATAGTCTGCCCTAAAACACCCGGACGATTCGGTACTCGCGCGAGCCTTGTTCGGTTTCCACCGTGAAGCGCTCACTCGCACGTCGCTCCATGAGCTCCTGCCCAATCGGACTTTGCGGCGAAATAAAATTCACCTTGGTGGCGCCTTGGTTGAGGCTCAATCCTCCGCCCATTCCGATGAGGAAGTAGTACGAGGCGCGCCCTTGGGTCTCAAGCTCTACACCGCTTCCCACTCGGATGCGCGCGCCCTCCGGAAGCGCGTCGCGCGGGATAGCTCGCACCACTGCGATCTGGCGCTCGAGCTCCATGGCTCGCTTGGCCTGTGCGCCCGCGAGATAGGAGGCCTCCAGGCCCCGCGTGTCGTGGGAGTCCTCGGCGCGGCTTTCTTCATGAGTGGCTGCGGCGTGCGCGGCGTTTGCCGCCTGGGTCATGGACTGCAGATCCAGGGTGAGTGTTTCGAGGAGGCGGTCTAAGAGGGCATTCTTGTCCATAGGGGCGCTTTGCCGAAGTTACCGTGAAGTCCAATACTTAGCCCACACAATATTTTCGCCCCTCAAACGTCATATCTATAGAGGCTAGCAATGAAGAGTGTCACGCTGGCGGACACGAGGATTCACGTGGACGCAACCCAAGCAGCCAAGGAGAGGCCTAAGCTCCTATCGATCATCCAAAGGCGCCTGCGCGATCGCGTGGAGTCGGAGGATGTGGCCCAGGACGTTTTTGTCGAGCTGCTGCAGGCGGACGACGTGGGCTACGCCATCGAGCGTTTAGGTGCCTGGCTCGTGAGGGTGGCGCAAAACAAGGTTTTGGACCGAATCAGGCGGCGCAAGACGCAAGAGACGCATAGCGCTGAGGCCGAGCGGATGGAGGCAGCGAGGCAAGACGAAGTGCCTCAGCCTGACGGTGAGTGGAGCAGAGCCAGACTGAGAGAAGAGATCGTCGAAGCCCTGTCGCTCCTGCCGCCAGACCAAAGAGAGGTTTTCGTGATGCATGAGCTGGAAGGAAAAAGTTTTGAAGAGATCGCCCAGGCAACCGGAGTGAAGCTCAACACGCTTCTGGCCCGAAAGCGATCCGCGGTTTTGTCCCTAAGAGAACAGTTGAAGGAGGTCTACGATGAGCTCGACTGAAGAAGTGAAATCAGAAAAGTACGGTGATTACTGCCACGGCGGCAGATGGTTCTGGAAGATACCCTTCATTATACTGGGGGTTATTGGAGTGGTGCTGGCCAAGTCCTACTTGGTGCTCCTGCTCTGGAATGCGCTCATCCCTGAGCTCTTTCATGGGCCACAGATTACCTTCCTGCAGGCCGTCGGAGTGAGCGTGCTCGTGAAGTTGCTCGTGGGCTTCGGCCACCATGGAGGCCCCTGGGGGCGGCACCGCATGCACGGAGGCTGGCACCACAGGCGCGCTCGGTGGCTTGCGATGTCTGATGAGGAACGCACGAAGCTTCGCGAAGAAATGACCAAACGATGTGGAGGCAAAGAATGAGAAACCTAAATCGATTCAGCGACCAGATTGATGGCTTGGGGAGCAGCAGGTGTCTTACGTTCGCGACACTTTTCACCTGAGAAAAAGGCGGAGTGGATCACCTCAAAGATCAGCTCCGAGCTGGATCTCACGACCGAGCAGAAAGCAAAGCTCGATGCCGTTAAGCTGGGAGCGCTCGAGCTTCGTAAGGCTCATGAGGCGGAGCGCGCTCAGCACCTCAAGGAGGTCAAAGACCTGATTCTCTCTGAGAAATTAGAGAAGACCAAGGTCAAGGGCCTGATGGCTCAACGGCAAAAGGCGATGGACGAGGGCGTGAATCAGCTCTTTGATAAGGTCGCTGCGTTTCATGCTTCGCTCACAGCCGAGCAAAAGGCCAAGGCCGTCGGCATGATCGAGAAGTTCCAAAAGCATTGGGAATGAGCTTTGAGAGGGCGCTGGGCCGTGGGCTCGGCGCCCTACTTAAGGTATCGAAAAAACTTTTTTCTTTCCATGCGCACCATGCACCAACGCAATCGCTGATTTCGGGCAGTCCAAGTGCTGGGCTAAGAGCGCTATCACGCGTTCGTTAGCCTTCCCTTCGATGGGTGGTGCGTTGACTCGGACCAAGTAAGTGCCGTCTTTTGGGTCCACCGTGACCGACTCTTGGCGGGAGTTGGGTTTGACAGAGACGGTGATCTTTCTCATGCGCGGCTAGTTTTTTCTGACGAACTCGGATTTCAAGTTCATCGCTCCAAATCCATCGATCTTACATGAGATGTTGTGGCCATCCGCGGATCCATAGACGAGCCGGATGGATCTCACTTTGGTTCCCACCTTAAGCGAAGACGAAGCGCCTTTAACCTTCAGGTCCTTGATCACGGTAACCGAATCCCCATCAGCAAGAGTGTTTCCGTTGGAATCGCGAATCACTTCGGGGGCCTCCACTTGGCCTGAGTCCTCGTTTGAAGCGGTTGCAGCCGCGTGCTGGCTCCACTCATGGCTGCACTGCGGACAAACCCAAAGGCTTCCGTCTGCGTAGGTGTATTCGGCTTGGCACTTGGGGCATTGGGGTTCGGTCATTTGCTTAGGTCACTTCCCAGGGTTCAATACCACCGCGAGTTCTTTTAAAAAGAGGGTGCACGGAGGGCTTCACGACGCTTTTTAGATTCTCAAAGTCTTCGTGGCTACGGGTTTTTAACTTACGCATGAGGTGCTGCCACTCGTAGTCGACCTGCCCGCTCTGAACGGAGATCTTTTTTGCCAACCGTCTTCGGGGCTCCAGCTTTGAGCGGTCAAATGAGTAGCCCCTCCGGACTGCCTCGTCACAAACAAGGTGCAGGTAGGTATTCATGAAGGCCAGGGGGTGAGCACTCTCTTTAAAGCGGCTCAACTGCGGGTGATTGCGATAGCCTCGAGTCTGGTTTTCCAGAACCTTCTTAGCGAGCAGGCCTTCTCGCCAAAGAGCCACGATGCCTTTTGCGTCTAGATACTTGGGATGAAGCGACCACAGCCTCAAGTCAATCTCCTTGCTGCTAGCCCATAGGCGAGCAGATCTCAACCAAGAATCCATTGCAGTCACGCACGTACGAGACCACCTGACCCCAGGGCTTGGTCTTGGGCTTGCTCACCGATGCGGCTCCCGCCTTGACGGCCCGTTCGAACGCGGACTCCACGTTCTTGGTGACCAGCCCGATTTCAAATGCTCCGGGTTTCTTGTTTGGGCTGTTCTTTTCGTACTCAAATCCGTGCGAGCCCGCAGTCTCGTGTTGGACAAAACCGAGCTTGGTTTCGCCCGTCTCCATCTCTCCGTACTGTTTGCTTTCATGGAGAAATCCCGCCGTTAGGCCAAAGGCGTCGCCGTAAAACTGCATCGTCTTCTCGACATCATCTACGTACAGGAGGGCGTATCCCAGTTTCATATAGTGACCGAACGTAACTTATCAGCGCGTAGCTGGCTACCTGAGTTGAATAGAAATTAATATTCAACCATTTGGTTGACAATCGAATGAGCCTCGTTTATATTCAACCATATGGTTAACCTTCTCTCATCCGAGTTGGATCTGCTGTTTTATGCGCTCTCGGATCCCACGCGTCGCCGAATCCTGAGCATGACGGGGGAGCGCTCTCGGACTATCACGGAGCTTGCGGACCCATTTAGGATGTCGCTTGCGGCCATCTCCAAGCACGTCAAGATCTTGGAAAAAGCCCGCTTGCTTACGCGCAAACGGACGGGGCGCGTACATGAGTGCACCCTCAATCCGGCATCGCTCAAATCCGCCGAAGAATGCATTCAGTTTTACACCCAATTTTGGAACCACCGATTGGATCTGTTCGCCAAAAGTTTAGAAACTCACAGCAAACCCAAAAAAAAGAAGGAGTAAAGTCATGCAACACGCAGGAAATTTCGATTTGAAGTTGGAGAAGGTCATTCAGAAGCCGGTTCATGAGGTGTTTCAGGCCCTCAGCGAGGGGCGTCTCTTCATGAACTGCGGAGCACACTCCGACTCGATGCAGCTGGATTTCAAGGTGGGCGGAAAATACGTCATCGAGTTCAAGAATTACGCGCTGACCAATACCGGAGAGTTCCTTGAGATCGTCCCCGACAAGAAGGTCGTGTTCACCTGGTGCTCCTCTTTTGACCTTCCGCTTAAGCCGGATACGACAGTCACGATCGAGCTATTTGCGGACGGCGCGGGCACGCGCCTGAAGCTCGTTCATGCTGGTTTCAAGAACGACAAGGATTGCGCTGCTCACGAAGAGGGTTGGACCGCGGGCATTGTCGATATGGGGCAGGAGCTCAAAGAGGGGCGTTTGCGAATGGTGCGCGTCTTTGCCGCGCCGCTGGCTCAGATGTTTGAGACCGCACAAAAACGCATGGTCCAGGGCAAGGTTCTCGAGTCGCTTCCCGGCAAGAAGATCATCTTCGATTGGGATTCGACACGGGTTTCTCTGAGCTTTGACTCCGAGGATGAAGGCGGCTCTTCAGTAGAAATCGTGCAAGATGGCCTAACGAGCGCCCCGCTTCGTAAAAAGCACCGGCTGGGTTGGGAGCGCATCACCGAGGAGATGGTTAAAACGTTGGGCCGTAGTACCTAGGCCTTGCCGTCAATCCGTTTTTCACGCTTCTCGTGAGCGGCTTGCACGGCCTCTTGAATGCGCTTTTGGCGCGTCTCGGGTTTTGCGGCATCGTCGATTCGGCGCAGGATGTAATTTCGCGCGCCAGGGGTGATGGCTTTGAAGTCCGCAAGCACTCCCTCTGCTTTGAGGGCGCTTTCGAGATCCTTCGGAATCGTCGCGTCCGCGTCTCGGTCCAGCACTAAGATGCGGACTTTGACTCGGTCACCTTCCTTGATCTTGGCTTGGGTTCGGACTTTCTTTCGGATGCGAATGTAGTGCTTTCCGCCGCCCGAGGGGAACAAACTCACTTTAAAGGGTTCCGAGCCGTTCACTCGCGCCATGACTAAGACTGCGGCTGTCGTGCCCAATGTTTTGGTCACAGTTGCAGGCACGGGAATGGCGCAGTAGTCCATGCCCTCAGCCCAGTTTTCCATGGTGGATTGAAACGACAGTTCCTTGCCGGCAGGGGGGGATTTCTTAGTCATAAGATTGAGCTGAGTTTACCCATGAGCTCTCTTGCGGTGAAGAAACTTTTCATCCAAAATATTTGTAAGGAGAATGTCCCATGAACGCCGCCCATCTTCACCTGCTGGTGAATCACGTTTCCTTTTTTGCGTTGCTCCTGGCGATCATCTCGCTCGGAATTTCAATGAAGCGCAAGGCACCGGATCTCCGGGTTCTAGCGAGCGCTCTTTTCGTAATAGCTGGGGTATTCGTATGGGTTGCGTTTCTGACCGGTGAAGGCGCCGAAGATGTGATCAAGGCACTGGGTGGGAACTCACAGGAATTCATCGAGCAGCATGAGCAAGCGGCCCTTTGGGCGCGGCGCTCCGGGACCCTCGTTGCGCTGCTTGCAATCGCGATGGAGTGGGCGATCCGCAAGAAAAAGAAGTTCGTGAAGGTGCTCCAATGGGCGCTTCTGGTTTTTGGCCTGCATGGCTGCACGGTCTATCTGGCCACCTCGTTCTTGGGTGGAAAGGTGAGTCATCCAGAGCTGCGAGAGTCAAAAACCTCGAAATAACGCGCCGCGCTTTTCTTCGGTAGCCTCAGGATCTCGCAGATTTATGACGAAAAGCGAGGGATGAGGTCTCGTCCGTTCTTCTTCATCTTAGCATTCGGTTTGGCGCTCCATGCGGCAGCGCTGCGCGCCGAAGTCGGTAAGGACGAAGAGGATCTCAGCCAAAGCATCGCCGAGCAGACGGAGCTGCTCAAGGATCGCGTCAAATCGTTCCAGCACATTGTCATCGATGTTCGCGGGTCGCGCGGCGGAAAAGGCGATGTTGCTGCCGGTTACCTCACCGCACTGGATCTCATGAACCGAGCGCAGTTCGCTGGCAAGATCACCCTCATCACCGATGAGACCTCGCGCAAGATTCTAGCCAAGCTTCAGGGCAAGAAAGTCAATTCCGGTGATCCGTTGCTTACGGACAAAGTGGTCGTGATGGACCTCAATGATCTCCCGAATGATTATGCGACCGCCGACATGTATCTGAGTTTAGCTAATCCGAGTGGCCGTCTGAGATATTCGTTCGACTTCGTCCAAGAGGGACAGATGATCCCTCGAGGTACGCACAAGATTCGAACCCGAGCGGATACGGTATTCATCACGCAAACGGTGCTCGGGAACACCGAAAATGCGGACTCTTCCCACCCGTTGGGCGAGCTCAAGATTCGAGATAACGTCTATGACCTCAATCCAGCCGGAATCGGTGGCAAAGAATCCGGCTTCTACCTGGATGCGGTGGCCGTCAGACTCAGAGGCAAGACACTCGACCAAGTCCACGCGTCTGTCCTGGAGTCCTTAAACGCTTTGCCTTCGCGAAGCTCCGAGCGGCAGCTCGTGGAGCAGATCCTTACGGGCAAGAAGCTTGCGGGTGGGAAAGTGGGACTCGCCTACGGAATCACCTCCGCCATGGTCAAACAGCAGTTCAGCCGCTACCTCCAAGGCCTTTACGCCGAAGCCGTCGAAAAAAAGAAAAGTTTCGTTCTTTTAACACCGTCTGGTTTTAGTCAAAAAGATGCGCCCGGTGTGGAGACGGTAGTGATCGACTCACCCAGTGACCTACCGAAGGTAGCGGAGCCAGGGACGATCTACATCGTCAAGACCGGCGCATTGCCTCACGAGGTGTTTGTGGGGCTGATGGCCTATTCGGCGGTTCCGCCCGTAGTAGCGGGCGACGGCGCGATGAGCGCGGCAATCACTTTGGGCAAGCCGTTTGTCATGACGGAAGTGAAATGGAACTACAAAAACATCCGTAACCTCAACGCGCTCTTGCAGCAAAAGGCGACTTCTCCTCAAGAAAAGCTCCTCTACGCAAGATTGTATGGCCAAGAGGGTGCGAGTTGGGGCTCGACCGTAGACCTGACGCGCTCGCTTGAACTCCAAAAATATCCCAACCGATTTGAGAGCCTCGCGCGCGAATTGCCCAAGCTCACGGACCGACTTTTTGAGGCAGCATCCTTGGGCAAGGGGCTTCCGCCAAATGCAACGGCTGAGGACATTGTGGCTCGAATTCAAGATCCGGCTCTCAGATTGCCCTTTTTGTACAAATGGGCGGAGGAGGGAAATCTCGAAGCGACGCGATTGCTCAAGGCCTGGGCGCTCGCCAACCCCTCGATCGCATACCGACGTATGCTCATGGGAAAGATCAAGGTTTGGTATCCGCTTGAACCTTTACTCTTGGATGGAATCAAAAAACAAATTCTGAGTTCGAACCTTCAATACATCGACGAGATCGAGCTTTGGAGTACGGTTGCTCGGGTTCCAGATCGAAAACAAAATCCATCTGCCTCGGTGAATCGCGAGCAACTCCTTAAGCTTCTGTTTCAAAGCAAACACACCAAACTTTTGGGCAAGTGCCTCATGGAAGCGAGAATTATCGGAATGAAAGAAGCATTGCTCTATGCCCACCAGGCGTTAGGGGACGAAAATCCCTACAACGTCAAATTGGCGTTGGAATTGATCCGAAGTCTTGAAGGGGAGAGGAGTCTCTCCACGATGCTCAAGATGACCCAGAATCCCAATGCGGTCATTTCGGAGACGGCGTTCGCAAATATCGCGAACCTGCCCAAGGAGATTTCAACTCCAGTGTTATTCCAGATCATCGATGCTCTCAAGGCGCCCAATCCCACAGCCCAGGACATAAGCCGAGCGGTGTCGGCAGCCAAGGGGATCCTACGCTTCGAAGATAAGGCGGTGATCCAGAAGATCCTTCCTGGACTCGACTCATGCTGAGTTTGCCAAAGGTCTCATCAATAAAGTCGAGGGAGTTTCTGGACAAAATGCTAGTCATCTTAGGCTTCCTAAGAAATACAAATCCGGGATGTGAAGCTCGAGGCCCTCCGCGCGATCGGCCGAACCAACTATGCTTATATGAGCGCTTTCACGCACCCCATACTTCAAAAGGACCTGCTTGCAGCGATCGAGCATCCGGATCCAAGAGTCCAATCTGAGGCCGCCTTGAAGCTCAACTGGCATCCTGAGCCGCGACCCAAGGATTGGACGCAACTCATGATCCGTTATGCGAGCCACCCCAATCGGGCGGTTGCAATCAGTGCGCTCGAGCATCTTTATGTCGGCAACCCTGAGGAAAAAAAGGCGTTGATCGCCGCAACCGAGCACGCAGCAGGGGATGTGCGAGCTGCTGCCTACCGGACCCTGCTGGAATTCGAGGCGACGCGAAATACTAAATCTGTCGATCTGATCTCCCGAGCCATCAGAGACCCAAGCCCCGAGGTTGCTCTCGTCGCAATCCTAAAGATGGGTCGCCAGCGCGATCGACAAACCCGAGACTTCTTGATTCAGGCCGCCGCCCGGACCGAGGTAGAGGTATACAAGGAAGCGATCTATACTCTTTCTTTTGGTTTTAACGACGACAAGAAAGCCGTTGCCGCCTTCATCGAAGCCGCGAAGAGCGCAGATCCAAAAAAAGTTTTCGCAGCTGCTCGTGGATTGGCTAGCTCCTCTCGTTCGGAGGCTAAGAAGGCGCTTCAGGCGCTTGTGCAGCATTCTTCATCGAATGTTCGCGACGTGGCAGCCCATCCCTGGGAGTTTGCCTATGCCAGTCCGCGGTCCACCTTCTTTCAACGCATAAAAAAGTTTTTCGGCGCCTATGTCCAGACCTACTTAGATCTGAAGATGATCTCGTACGCTCAAGGGCAAAAGGATGCTGCTTCTTTCTACAAGAAACACGACCTTGAGAATGAACAGTTTCTGACAGAGGCCATGAAGTCCCTCGGACTACCGCCGTGCCAGCCAGGGGATTGCGAGTCGATGCTGAGCAAGGATCTCGATGAGCAGAAGTTCAAGGTTCTGCTCGGTGCCTATGACAAGAAGGCCCTAGAACTCTACGAGAAGACGGAAAAAGGGGAGCTTCCGCCTCACTTGGCTGGAGACGCTACGGCGCTTACTGTGCAGCCTGGGCCGCTCGTTCCTATTCAAAACGAGAAATGCCTGTCGATGTCTCTCAAGACAGAAAAGAAGAGACCCTTCGCTGCGCTCCTTTATTACATCAAGAGAGCGTTTGGGATTAAGAACGGGTTTTAGGCCTTCTGCTTTGAGGGTTGCTCGGTTTTGCGGTTTCTTTAGCGCCTAGAACAAACGTTTTATATCAGCCCGGTTCCGAGCGCGATTGCCAGAGTGAACAAGCCTATGGAGACAAGCACCTGCACGGTACCCATCGTGACCTTCTTGAGGAGCTTGTTTCCTAGGTACGCGCCGACGAACGCCGCCGAGGTCGCTGAAGCTAGGACGATCGCATTTTCCGTGATTTCTCTGCGCACAAAGTGCTGCGAGTAGATGCCCAAACGGACGAGGTCGATAAAGCAGGCGATCAAAACACCCGTCGCGATGAAGCTCTCCTTGGAGAGCCCCATGCGCACAAGAAACGCGCTACGAAGGGCTCCTTGATGGCCCGAAAGGCCGCCGAAGAAACCGCTCAACAGCCCACCTAGAGGCACATACTTTTTATCGACCGTCCAATTCTTCAGCTTTGGAACGACCTCAAAGAGGGTAAAAATGATGATGAGCACCGCGATCACCAGTTTAAGCGGAAGAACCTGAAGCTCACGCCCGAACATGGAATAAGTCGCGATGGGTGCCAGATCGGAAGCTCGCGTCAATAGCCAGGCTCCTAAGGCCGCGGCGAAGATGGCCGGCAACCCAAAGCGCAGGACCGCTTGTCGGTTTGCGTGTCGACCAACCAAAGCCATCTTGAACACGTTGTTGAGCAGATGAACGATGGCCGTGAGTGCCACCGCAAGATCAATCGGGAACCAAATGGCGAAGATCGGAGTCAGTATCGTGCCGAGCCCAAATCCAGAGAAGAAGGTGAGAATGGAGACGAGGAACGCGCAAAGGGAGATGACAAGGACGCTCATTGGATCAAGCGCGCTCAAAAGCTTTCTTCAGCTTATCGTGATCCAGTTTAACCATCTGCCACATGGCGTGCATGACGGCTTCCTTCTTCTTCTTGTTCTTGCTCGTGTTCCATTTGTCGAATTCAGCCGGCACGACCTGCCAGTGAACGCCGTACTTGTCGATGAGCCAACCGCATTGCACGGGTTTGCCACCGCCGCTGGTGAGTTTTTTCCAGTAGGTGTCGATCTCGCGCTGGTTTTTGCAGGGCAGCACGAATGAAACGGATTCGTTGAACTTCATTTTGACGTAGCCGTTCAAGAGCATGATCTTTTGGCCCAAGATAGTCAGGTGCATCGTTAGTACGGACCCCTCTTTGACTCCCATTGGGTTGCTGCCCCAATAAGAAGTCTTGCCGATCTTTGTGCCTTTGAAGATCGACTTGTAGAATTTGGCCATCTCAGCGGCTTTGTCGTTGGACCAGATGCAGGCGTAGATTTTGAGCATGGCTAGAGTTCTCCTGGTGCTGAAGTGAGAATTTTATACCAACGGAAACTTTATTTTAAGGCTTTCTCTTCGAGGGCTAGCGAGGGCGATCGATCAATTCCACGTGATTTCAAAGGAGCCAGCTTTTGTGACTCGGATCGTGGGCGGCTTGATTTGGGTCAGAATCCGAACCGCCATCAATCCACCGGTTCCCAGCAAAACTGCGCCGCTCACGATTGTTGCTACCATTTTTGAAAAGGGCTCGGGATCTAGAACCGCCATGACGAGGACCCAGGTTCCAACGCCCGCCACGCCCAACGAAACGACCACCGCGGCCCACTCTCGCCGCGCGAGCTTTGCTTTGAGTCCCATTTGCAAAATGGATTCGACGCGTGGATCGATGCCTACGTTTGCGTCATCCTCCAGGAGCAGGGGTTGGCGCTCTCGGTAAGCTTTGGCGAGCTTCTCGAGCCAACCTTTGGTCGAAGTATGAACGATGATCTCTTTGGTTTTGTCGTGTTGGGTCAAGAGTAGGGGTCCTTGCTGGTGTTGCTATCGATCGCCGTAGCGCTCTTTTTATATTTCTAATAGAATTTATGAGCCATCTCATTGATCTTACAATTTATAGCCGGAGACATCATGTCTGAAATTCTCGCTGAGTTGCCGCTTCGCGCCGGGGACAGAATCAAGATACTGGAAACCGACGGTACGTTGATCAAGTCGGGAACGCTCGGGCACAATACTCAGAAGAGCGCGCCCGACAGATCATCGAAGAACTGATGGAAAGGTAGCGCCACCCCGCCTTACGGCAGCGTGATCGTATACGTGCCGCCGGTGACCCCAAACGGATACGTATAGGTCAGCGTGATGGTGCCGCCCGTGGGCCCATCAAACCAGATCTGGCCTTTGAGCCCTGGGTTCGTCAGCAAAGTGGCCGTGACGCCGGAGCTCATGTTGGAGATCGCCACCGTCGTGATGGGGATCACCTCGCGGCTTCCGTACGTGCCGCCATAATTGATCTTGGCCGAAAGCCAGTAGGTGACTCGCTTTTGAATCGAGAAAGCAGGCAGCGTAAACGCCGTCGTGAAGAAGGGAAGCGAAGTCGGATTGGACGTCTGAATCGTCGCCGTGGCCACCATGCTGCCTAGGGTCGCGGTGATTCCAGTCGGAGTCGTCGCGCGTCCCATCCACAGCAGGCCGATGCTTCCTTGAGTCATGGAGATGATGAGGGAGTTGGTGTTTGAACTCGTCCAGGTCACTCGCGGAGTCACTTCTTGCGTCGTTCCATCCGAGTACACGCCGTTAGCCTTAAGCGCGAAGGTGTCCCCGAGCATCATGGGCGCCGTAGGTCCCACGATTTCGATTCGCAGCAGAGTTGCAGACGAGACGCGGAACGTCTTGCGCGCCGTCGTAGCGCCAAAAGTAGCCACGATGTCGGTTTCGCCGGTGCTGCGAGATTGAACCACGCCCGCCGGAGTGACTGTTGCGACACCTGTGTTGGTGCTGCTCCACACGACTACCGCCGTGAGGTCCGACGTGGTGCCGTCGGAGTAAGTGCCGGTGGCTCTCATGTTCACCGTTTCGCCGTTGTTGAGCACCGGAACGGTGAGTCCCAAGTGCGCCAGCTCAATGCTCACGAGCTCGGCGTTCGAAACG
>JBGAWT010000088.1:0-6344 GCA_044227445.1 Bdellovibrionia bacterium
GACCGGATCTAAGCACCCCCGAAGGCCAAAGATACGCCAAGCGCTTTGCCGAGATTCCTAACTTCGAGCGCATCGGACGGGAACTCGACCCACGTGGGCGCAGCAAATTTCGTTACGCTTTCGGTCCGACGTTTTATCGCGGACAACTCAAGAAAAACTCCGTCAAGGTGCTCGTCATCGGCCAAGACGGCACTCATATCGCCGAAGCTGCGGGCCGCGTTTTCACCGGTGGGACGGGCGGGCGAATTCAGCACGTTCTGGACTACCTGGGCGTCAAAGAGAGCTACCTTTTCATCAATACGTTTGCGTACACGATCACCGGCCAATACGCCGATTTCGCTCCGGTGCTGGAAGGCCCCCCAGGAAACCAAAAGCTGGCCTGGCGCCAGTTCCTCTCGCCCCAAGGTTATCTGCTGGGGCAGTCGCCTGAGAATCCCATGGTTCAATGGCGCAACGGGTTAATCGAAGACATCATCGAAGCCAACCCCGACTCGCTTAAGCTCATCATCGCCGTCGGTGGCGCCGCTCGCGATACCGTCGGAACGTTCATGCGCTCGCGCGGCGCTCAGGTCCCCTATCAGGTAGACGCCAACGAAGCGCTCAACCGCCAGATGGTCGCCTATAGCTCAGCCGCAGCCGGCGGAAATCGATCGTTCTTCTTTCCGGTGGATGCTCAAGGCCAGAACATCTTGGCCAATCCCAAGGAGCGATTCCGTTACTCCAATGCCAAGATCCAATCCAAGCACCAGGCGCGTGCCAACGATCCGGAGCGCTCTGCTCGTCTCGTCAAACTCACGGATGGCCCTTACGGAAACGGCATCCAAGACCTCGGCCAATTTGGATACAAGATCTCCTCCACGACGCTTCAAGGCGTGCAGCTCGCCAGCGGACGCTCAACGGCTGACATCGCAGTCATCGCCCTTCCCCACCCCGGGATCGCAGGCGGCGTATCAGACGAAGAAGAGCGAGCAAGAAAGGTCAAAGACCTGGAAAGCAAATTCCAGTACCGCCTCAACTCGCTCAAGCGCTTAGCTGAGCAAGGCTGGGACATGCCTGCTGACCAAGGCGGCACGAACAAGCTGATGGCAGGCGATGACTTCCGCTACGGAAAGAAACCGATTCCCGTCTCGGATTTCCCGATCGGAAAAACCGAGATCGTCATTGACAGCGACTCAAGCGCCAGCCGCAAGAAGGCCAACATCATCGAGATCGGCGGCCGTGTGCATGGCGATTACGCTGAGACAGATTCTTTCCGTGCCTTGAGCAAACAGCCTGATGCAGATTTCTGGATGGATCCACATGACGTCGCATGGGAACCCTCGCGCGTGAATTGGAACATCTTTGATGCAGGACCCAACCCGACGTGGATCGCGCGCCTTGCCAATCCATCGCTTGAAGGGATGTACGAGCCTAAACGCGGCCGAACGTACAAAAAAGACGGCATCGCAGCGCTGAACGTCAAGAACAGCCCGGACCACGGCGCAGTGGGCTTGTATCGCGGGACGTTTGAATCACCCGACGTTCTGGTACTGGCCGACCCACGCGATCTGGATGACTTCTACACTGCGCGCGCCCTCACGGGTTACTGGGGCCAACGCATCCAGGGGTTCCTCTCGGGACTGGGCGTAGGAAGCGATTACCTCGTTCTCAAGACCATCCCGGCCGATATGACGGGCGCAGCTGACTACGAGTGGGAAAACGCTCTTAAATCCACCGAGTCTTGGCGCGAAACCTTGGTCACTAAGTCCATTCAAGAGCTTCAGCCTAAGCTGATCCTCACTTTTGGCAGCCATGCGGACTCCGAGATGGCTCGCATCACGGCTAAGATGGGGGGAACCACCATTCCTTCGGTTTCGCTGACGAACCGCTGGGAAGAGGCTTTTAACGACATTAAGCGCCTCCCGGGTTGGGAAGCCCGCGCCCAAAAGCTCGTAAAAGAGCCCATGTCCATTCCTAGAGCCCATCTGCCCTTCGGAATGCAGCTCTGGGTAGGCACCAGCGGGGACCGCATGATCCGAGCCCAGGGTGAGCTCGCAGGGATTCAGTACCAGATCGTTGTTCCTAAGTGGGTAACCCAAGCCCAAGCTCCGGGACTCAACCAGCAAGAAGCCCAGTTCGTGCGCCAAGCACGCCGCGAACTGAAGCTGCTTGATCCGCGCTGCTTGGACATCACGGCCAACGCCAAGAAAGGCGCCTAGGCCTAAGCATCTGATCAAAACCTAGACACTCGCTTCATGCGAGTCGTGCTTCCTCGCGCGCTCGCAGCGGCACACCGCTTGCTTAGTGGCCGGCCGAAGGAGAGCTATCTCGTGAAAGCTCGCGCCATTTTCGTCACCCTGCCCGCTTTGATCGCTTTATCGCCCGGAATCTCCCTGGCCCAAGAGCTTCAATTGAAGGTTTTACCAAGCCCTCCCCTTCCCCAGGCTCCCTCTAAGCAGCAGCCCAATAAGCCCAGGGCCAAGATCCAAAAGGTCATTGGAGCCAGCGTCACGCTGTGCAAGCTCAAGGTCACTTGCCCCGGCGATGATACGCGCACCATCTCGGAGGCCTATACCGAGTGCAACGAGAAGCCCTATAAATGGGCCGGATGCGATTACTTCGTAACAAACCCTAAAAAGGTCGATTTCGAGACCCAAGTCGCCGCAGTCTCTCAGGATCGCCCCAAAGTTAATTCCGCAAGCGAGCTCAAACGCCCGGCCTTCTTGGATGACCCCGCCCAAGCGTTCGTCGCACGCCGCGCCGAATCCTTCGCTTTGCTTCACCGTGAAGTCATCAAGAAGCCCGCAGAGCCCCTTTTGGAATGGCAGGGCCTCTCCCAGGCAAACATGGGCTACGCATCTACCAATTACTTTAAGAATCGATTGCTCAAGACCTACGGCGTGATCAAGCACTCCGAAAAACACGATTACGAGATCACAGCAAGCCTCATCCATCGCAAGCTCAAGCAGATCGAAGTAGAAGAGCCCCTTCCGCAGAATGCCACTGCCTCGGAGGTTCGAGCCGCCGCACAGACCACCATCAAGGTCAAAAAATGGATCAACCACTACTGGTCAGGCGAGGCTTTTAGCGACATTCAATCCAAGTGCGTCGAAAAGCAGCAATCCGCCTGGAGCTCGCGCTTTAACTCCGAGCATGATTTCGAGCTCTTAACGGAGTTCTTGGGCGTGAAGAAAGTGAACATTTCTCTCATGGACGAATCCTCGGTCAGCTCTCGCACCGTGCGCTCGCGCGTGGGCTTACGCCAGCGCGCGAATGGCCAACTTGACGTGCAGGTCTCCCTGCGTGGCGGCGAGTGCCGGTACCTCGATGCCGACGGCGTCGGCCGCGAACTGGAACAAATGATCGAAAAAACGGCGATGAACCGCTTGGAGAAATCCAAGGGCAAAGACGCCTTGGCCCGGGCGTTCTTAAGACGCCAAGTGAAGCATACGGTAGCTCAAGCTATCCAAGGAGAGGCACTACCTGAAAAGAAGGGCCGCCTTTACGCCGTCTCCATGGTCCAAGCAGGCGATGATGCGACGGAAGGTGCTGGAACACTCACGGTGGTGCCCGCGCAAGACACCCTGGACCCTGCGGTTCGGGTCGGAACGGCTCAGTAACTTACTTCAAGATCTGAGAGCACTTGGCGAGATAACCTGAGAAGTTCTTATTTTCCCAGTTCATGCGGTAGCGACCGTGGATATCGATGAAGATCTCCTCGGACCTCCCGTCGCCCCCCTTCCATCGGATGCTCGTGTAGCCTCCGACGAAACGCGACTGGGTAGGTGCGATTACAGGAAAACGGGATTCGTTCCCACCGGCAAGCGTCACACCCATCTCCGGAGCCTCAGTTTCATTTTGAGGTCCGTAATAGGTAAAGGACGCCCCATCGAGCTTGACGCTCCAAAGCGGCTCAAGCGCGTAGGAAGGCGCCGCGAACAGCGCCCCGAAAAGTACAGCTACAAAACCCAATGTCCCCATCACGAGGGATCGTCTATCAGCGGAAACCGAATTTGTCAAAACCCGCTTCCAGAGCCTCACTCGCGAGATTCTGGGATCACCTCGACGGACAGATTTTTGTCCCCTCGACGGTACTTTAGCAAGTTGGGCTCCCCGATTTTGACTATGTTTAGCGCGAACATGTAGTCGTAGATCGTCTCGATACGCTTGCCGGCTAACTCCGTCAGGATGTCGCCCGCCAGAAGGCCCGCCTTCTCGGCAGGCGAGCCGGCCTTCGTTCCCATGATACGCAAACCCACGACCCCTTCGGCCGAATAGTCGGGCATCACTCCGAGGCTGGCTCTAAAACCAGAGCGCTTGCCCCCGTCTGAGCGCTCCACACGTCGATACGAAGGCGCATCGGAGCGTGCGGCTTGATCCCAGGCAAGCGCAGCTACAAGGGTGGCAACCTTGACCACTCCGCCTACGTTGATCTTGTCCGAAGTATCACCAGGTGTGTGGTAATCCGCGTGCGCTCCGGTAAACGCGTCGAGCACCGGTACACCCGCGATATAAAAAGAAGACGAGTCCGAAGGAAGATAGGGGTCTTCGAGAAGCTCAAGCTTGGGCTCAAATCCCCCGCCTCGCAGCTCGATTGCTGGTTTCCAATCTGGGCTTGAACCCACGCCCTGCAAATTGAGCTTGTCGCGCAAGCGGCCCACCATATCCAAATTGAAGTAAGCCGAGACGCAGGGATAGATCGCCTCACCTTCGCATTTGGGCTCATGCTCGATGAACGCTTGCGATCCCAACAGGCCCAACTCCTCGCCAGACCAGGCAGCAAAAACCACGGAGCGCTTGAGGCTGGTGTCGCCCTTTCGGGTCCGTTCCGTGATCTGGCGGGCGATCTCAAGCATCGCGCTCACACCCGACGCATTGTCGTCAGCACCATGATGAATGCCGCCTTCTTGATCCCCGCTGGCTAGCGATGCCCCACTCTCGCCGTGACCGAGATGATCCACGTGCGCACCGACTATAACGCGCTTCGTGCCCGCCCCAGCAACCGCAAGGCGCCCTAGGACATTGCGGCCCTTGGCGCGCTCAACATGAAGGGCTGCGCGAGCGCTGAATTGAATCTGGGGAATCTCAAACGGCCTGAGCCACTCGCCTTGATCCAGGCGCTTTTGGAGGTCACCTAGCTCAAACCCACTGGGCGCGAGAACCTTCTGAGCAGCCGCATCTGTAAGCGTAAGAGCGATGAACTTGGGCACGCCACCGCCTGCGATTCGAAGCGGAACGAGCTGATGCTTGGCGTGCGAAGTCGGACCGCTGACGATGAGAATGCCTTTGGCACCGAGATCGCGCGCTACAGCGGCTTTGTATTCCAGCTGCGCGTAGCGGTTGAGGCGCATCTTCTCTTTAGCCTCCATGTTCTCCGGCAGATAGCGAAACACGACCGCCCACTTGCCCTGCAAAAGCCTAGGATCCATCTGCGAATACGAATTCATCGCTGGGCGGTCGCCCTCGGCTGGAGCCTGAATCCCATAGCCTGCGAAAACAACAGCGCCCTTCAGCTCTCCACTGGCCGAAAAGCCCATTGGCCTCCAGTCTTGCTCAAGCGCAAGCTCGGTGGAAGCTTCCTTGTGCGTAAGCTGCGCCGTATTGCCCGCGTCCAACTTAACGCCGGACGAAAACTCGAAATCCTGGAAGTACGATCGCGATCCGTCAGCCTGCACGTCTCCCAAAGGCTCTAGATCCATGCGCGCAAACTCCCTCGCAACATGAAGGGTAGCCTCGCGCTCCCCGGGTTGGCCGGTCATGCGGCCCTCCAGGCGGTCGGCGGCCAAGAACTCGATATTGCGCGAAATAGACTGCTCTTCGGGAGTAAGGGATCGCGGCGCATCCGCCCCTAGAGAGGCTAGCAGGACAAAGGGAAGCATTCGCATGAGGAGCAGTTTCGTCATTTCTGGACGTCCGTCAAAACAAAAAAGCCCTGGATCTTTTGGATCCAGGGCCCCTTGCAAATCTTTGAGAGAACTAGCTGTTAAGCTTAGTTACCCTTCACGATCACGCAAGCCTTGCCGTAGAAGCCAAGGATGCGGAAGTAGTCGACGTCGACCGAAGCAACACGTTGAATGCCGCCGTCTTTCTTAGCAGCTTCGATGGAGCTATCGCCCATGGTGATGATGCCCGCGATGTTCGTGGAGCATGCTTCGCCGCGCTTGGAGCCGCCAGCTTCGTTGGTGGCGGATTCGCCGTCTTTATGCATCGCGATCGCTGCGCCGCCTACGTGGCTGCCCATACCGGTGGTTGCGCAACCGCTCGCAGCCAACATTCCAAACACACTCAACACGATGAGTTTTTTCATTATGGATATCCTTTCTTTCTTCGCGAAAGATTTTTTGTGTTTATTGGTACTGCATTCG
>JBGAWT010000088.1:6359-8176 GCA_044227445.1 Bdellovibrionia bacterium
GAGCGCTCGCCAAAAATACCACGCCGCTGCTGAACGAAAAGGCCGCCATTTTTCGCCAAATTTGACCATCTCTTTGGCACTCGGCAATTCTTTCTTGCCGTGAATCAGAGCAAAACCTTTTCGCACGCCGTAATCATCGACCGGCCAAACGTCGGGTCGAGCGAGAGTGAAGAGCAAAAACATCTGCGCAGTCCATGGACCGATGCCCTTGACCTGCGTGAGCGCCTCGATGATGGCTTGGTCTTCCCACTGAAGAAGTTCGTCACGTTCCGGGATTTTTTTTGTAGCCGAGTGATGCGCAAGATCGAGAATGGCAGCCGACTTAGAGCCCGAAAGCCCGATGGATCGAAGCGCTGCCTGTTCGGTAGAGAGCACTTCTTGGGGAGACGGAAACTTTTGCGGGTCGGGATAGAGTGCGCGAAATCTTTTTAGAATCGTTTGCGCGGCCTTGCCCGTGAGCTGTTGATGGAAAATGGAGCTGGCCAGAGATTCGAAAACCGACTCGTTGGGGTCTTGCTCAAACTTCACGGGCCCTACTTGGGCAACGAGCTTAGCCATCTTAGCGCTTGATGCGGAGAGATGGCGACGGGCTTTTGCGGAGTACGGGAGCGCTTTGGGCATGTGGGCGGTTATACTCGGGATGTGCTCCGGGGGGAAGCAGGCACGACTCGGAGTGATGTCTGAAGCGGGGTACGGAGCTGGAGGATATGCGAAGTTTTTTTGGAATGGGCTGGCGGGGGTGGGGCAGCGCTTGGTGATGAGCGCGCGACCTGAAAATATTTTCGAAATATTTATTGACGGATTTTTGATCGATTTATCTTCGATTTGTTGAATCCATTTTAAAATCTTTTGCGGCGCTTTGAGCGGTTTCGTGTGGCGCGATCTCAGTGCTTGGGCCGATTTTCGGAAAAAATTATTATTAATTCGTTGGCGAGTCACTGCGTGCGTTTACGGGGATGCGAAAAACGCGTGTTACTTGGGTTGCATGAATATCTCACTTCTTGATGGTGAAGCGCTTCATGAACAAACGATGCTTGCAGCTCGCGATGAAAAAAGAGCCACGCTTCATTTATTAGAGTGTCTGCACTTTATCGAAGCCAAGCGCGTGTATTTGGATCGCGGTTTTGCATCGATGTTTCAATATATTCAGGCAGGCTTGGGTTACTCCGAATCTCAAGCCTATGAACGATTGGGTGCCATGCGCCTCATGTACAAGTGTCCAGAAGTGAAGAAAGTAATCGAAAGCGGCGCAATGACTCTTACGGCAGCAGCCAAAGTAGCGAGTCACGCCAAGCGTTTGGACTTGGACGCTACTCAAGTCGCCCAGTTGTTGCCTTCAATCTCAGGTCAATCCACTCGTGAGATCGAAAAAGAACTTTTGGTGCGTGAAGCGAAAGCAGGCGTCACGCCACGTGAACAAATTAAAACCGTCAGCGCCACTCAGATTCAAGTCGTCGTAACGCTCCCGAATGACGTGATGAAATTATTAGAAGAAGCACGAGACTTGGATGCAAATCCCGGAGCATCGGTTGTCGCAGTTCTGGAAAAGGCGCTTAAAGCCTACATCGCTCAAAAACGTAAAACCCGATCAGATCATTCCAAATCACTTGGGGCGCCCCAAGTGAAAGTAAATAACTCGGTCCGGTATATTCCGCGCGCGATTCGCAGAGAGGTTTGGCAAAAAGCGCAAGGCCGCTGCGAATTTGTAGGGCCCGGACACCGATGTGACTCAAAAAGATCCCTCACCATCGAGCACGTCCTCCCCTTCTCACTTGGAGGAACTCACTCACCCGAAAATCTGAAGTTATTTTGCTGGT
>JBGAWT010000088.1:8197-12183 GCA_044227445.1 Bdellovibrionia bacterium
GCGGCTTAACGTCTGCGACGCCTGCGTCTCTGACCGCCACCGCCACCACCCGGATGCGCGGCTCCGCCGCCTTCGGACTTTGGCCCAGCCTGATGGCCACGCGCCTGAGCATGCCCTCGGCCATGCCCGCCGCCGCCGCTGCGATTTCCGCCGCCGTGACCGCCACGCGAGTGTCCCATGCGAGGAGGCAAACTCACCTTCTTGCCAGCTTGCAGATCCTGAATGGCGTTCCACATTTCGTAATCTTCGTTCGTGACGAACGAAACGGCTTTGCCCTCGCGTCCATTGCGGCCTGTGCGGCCAACGCGATGAACGTAATCTTCGGGCGACATCGGTAGATCGTAGTTAATGACGTGAGCGATATGATCGACATCAAGCCCGCGCGCCGCTACGTCAGTAGCCACGAGCACGCGGTAGCGCTCCTCGCGAAAGCCCAGCAGAGCCTTGTTGCGCTGACCCTGCGTACGATCGCCGTGGATCTGAGCTACCGAAACGCCGTAGCTCGACAAGAAGCGCGCGACCTGTTCGGTGCGCCTCTTCGTACGCGTGAAAACGAGCACCGTTCCCTGGCGCGCATTGATCTCATCGAGAAGCGCGTCGTTCTTATCGCGCGGGCTGATTTCCAATACTTGCTGTTCGATCTTGGGAGCTGCCGAGGCCGAGCCCACCTGAATTCGAACGGGATTGCGCAAGAACTGGGACGCCATCTTCTGAATCTGGTCAGGAAGTGTTGCCGAAAAAAGCAGAGACTGGCGCTCCACAGGCACGCGCATCATGATCGTTTCCAACTGAGGCGCAAACCCCATGTCCAGCATTCGGTCGGCTTCGTCGAGCACGAGGATGCGTGTCTTAGCCAACGAAACACTGCCGCGGCGAAGGTGATCGATCAGACGACCTGGGGTCGCGACAAAAATTCGGTAGCGGCTTCTGAAGAGCTGATTGATCTGTGGAATGAGCGACGTGCCGCCGGTGAGCGCAATGGTCGTGAGCGAAGGCAAAAATTGAGTGAGCTGCTGGAGCACGGCGCACACTTGAGCGGCCAGCTCGCGAGTAGGCAACAAGATCAGCGCTGTTGCATCCGGGTCTTGAATCAGCTTCAAAACAAGAGGAATGCCAAACGCACCCGTCTTACCGGTACCCGTCTGGGCGCAACCGATGAGATCCTTTCCTTCAAGTGCCGGTGGGATGGCTTGGGCTTGGATCGGGGTTGCTTCTACAAAATTCATGCTCTGCAGCGCTTTGGAGAGCGGCTGCGGGAGCGTTAACGTCTCAAACTTCATTGACTTACTGCTTACCCTGAATAGCGGGGAATTCCCAACCTTTTTTGACGGGTTATTTGTGGACTCAAAAAGCCCATCTCTGCCAGAATGGACTTTCATGACCGCACTCGAACGATTTCATGCTGCCTGCTTTGCTTTGGCGGTTGTCCATACGCTGGCCTGTCCCTATCTCCAGCCAAAGCTCCCCGCGCGCCTGAGGTGGCTTTCGGATGTCGAGTTTACCTTCGCGCTTTGGGCCCTTCCCGCTTTTCTTGCGGCGCTTGCTTGGGGCACCCCCCTGGGCGCTCCCTGGAGAGAACCCGTCTTCGTACTGGCGATCCTCATCGCATGCGCTACTCCTTCGATTCGCAGGGTTGCCACGCTGCTCATCGAGGGGGTCAGCCGCGTGGTCCCGGCCCCAAGACCGATCGCATTTTTTTGGACCTCGCTCGTTGTCGGTCCCCTCCTAGGCAGCCTCATCACCGAACCAGCTGCGATGGCCATCACCGCGACACTGCTTTCGGAGCGCTTTTTGGGGCGAAGGCAACCCTCCGAGTTTTTCCTCTACGCTATGGTGGGCTTGCTTTTCGTGAACGTCTCCGTCGGAGGGACTCTCACGCCCTACGCAGCTCCGCCGATCCTCATGGTCGCGCAAACATGGGGCTGGGACCTCGGAACGACCTGGTCGCTCTTTGGGATGAGGGCTATCGGCATCTGCGTGAGCAGCGCGACGTTGTTTGTTTTCGTCTTTCGCAGCGAGCTGACACGAGCTTGGGTTGCTCGAGGAGCTTCGCGCGACAAGCTTCACCCCGCTCAAGTCATTGTTTGCGTTTTACTCACCGCGATGCTGGTGCGTTGGTCGCACTTTCCGGAGCGCGCCTTGGCGCTGCTTGCCTGCATCGCATTGCTTCATCGAGGTAAACTCCAAGGAATACGGCAGGCCGCTGGGGTTGCCGTCTTTCTGTTGAGCCTCTCCGTACTGGGAAGCTACCAGCGCGCTTGGCTCGCCCCCCTGATCTCGGATCTGAGCGAGCGAATGATCTTCTTAGGGTCCGTCGCCTTGACCTCAGTGCTCGACAACGCGGCTCTGACATACCTCGGAGCCCAAGCACCGTCGCTTTCGGAAAAAGCTCGCTATTTATTTGTAGCCGGAAGCGTTACAGGGGGCGGCCTCACGCTCATAGCAAACGCGCCTAACATCGCAGGCTACGAAATACTTCGCTCTCACTTCGGAGCTAAGGGAATGCGGCCCTTTGGCTTGCTTTTGGGAGCCCTCGTCCCGACTCTCATCGCCCTGGCTGTCTTTGGTGGCTTCTAACGCCCGAACTTGGCCGTCACCGTCGCCTGAGCTAGGGCGTTTTGCTTCAAATAGAACCCCAGCATCGCCCCGCTAGACTCGCGCTTCAGGGGCAACGTGGGGACTTTGAGCGCCCAAACCGTCAAAACATACCGATGGGGCTTATCGCCTGCGGGCGGGCATGGCCCCCCGTACCCTGCAGTGCCAAAATCCGTCACATTTTGAATCGCGCCGCGCGGGAGGTTGGGCTTCTTTCCGTTGCCGGCGCCCAAATCCAAGTGAGTTGAGGTCTTTGGAATATTGAAAACCAGCCAATGCCACCAACCGCTGCCCGTAGGTGCGTCCGGATCGTACATCGTGATGGCATAGCTTTGCGTTCCCTCGGGCGCCCCACTCCACATCATCTCGGGCGAGAGATTCTTGCCTGAACAGCCAAAGCCATCAAACACCTGATCGGCAGCAAGCGTCGCTCCGTCCTTAAATTGCGGACTAGTCACCGTGAACTCTCCAGCCCACGTCAACGACGAAACCGCGACGCCCAACACCGCTAGAATTTTTTTCATGAGAAAGAAGATAAAGACGTGCGCTTGCGAAATCAAGGAGAGAGCAGTCTGAGCGTCCACTTGGAACCGGTGCGCGAGAACTCCTTACGCTCGTGGATGCGATCGGAGCCGCGAGTCCAAAATTCCATCTTCTTGGGAGTCACTCCAAAACCACCCCATCCTTTGGGGCGCGGAATCGGCTTGTCCTCGAAACGTGCGTCCATCTCGCGCGCCGCCTGGATGAGCACTTCAATACTAGCCACCGGCTTGCTTTGTCGCGAGACGGCCCCGCCGATCTGAGATCCCCGGGGACGCGAAACCCAATACGCGTCGGACTCTGCAGCCGAAAGCTTCTTAGCGACTCCCTCGATCCTGAGTTGCCGCCCCTGCCGCTGCCACCAGAACACGAGCGCCACGCGCGAGTTTGCGCTGAGTTCCTTGCCCTTGCGCGAATCGTAGTTGGTGAAAAAAGTAAGCGCGCCTTGGGACAGCCCTTTATACAGCACCACACGCGCCGAAGGTGCTCCCTTGCGCGTGGATGTAGCTAAAACCATCGCATCCGGCTCGGGCTCGCCGGCTCGAACCGCATCATCAAACCAAGTTTGAAAAAGCTGCAAAGGATCCTGGGCCATGGATGATGCAGTACCACACAATTCGCTTGCGTTCAGCTCACGGAGCTGGCACCCCAACTCCCTCATCATGACCTTCGGCGATGCGATTTCTTTGTTTGTCTTGAGCGCGATTTGGGGCGGTTCGTTTCTTTTCACCCGCCTGGCTGCGCCGGTGATCGGCCCAGCTTTCGTAGCTTGGGGACGCATCACGATCGGCGGCTTGGGGCTGGCTTTATTTCTGCTGCTCTTACGCAAGCGCGAGCGTGCGAGGACCCCT
>JBGAWT010000089.1:0-11929 GCA_044227445.1 Bdellovibrionia bacterium
TCCGTTTTTAGTTTGATGCTCGCCTTGCCTGCTGGAGCAGACGAAGCCTTGCGCTGCAGCCTCTCATTGAGCAGCGATGTCGAGTTAAAGAACTCCTGGGCAGAGCAGCTGATTGTCGATCAAACCTTTCAAGAAGAGCCCGGAGCGCCCGTAGAAACCAATCGTAGGGCGATGCTTTCTATTCAAAATGACTTGTTTTCGGTTCGAGCCGAATTGAGTTTCGGAAAACTCGAGTTGTGGGCGACTGCTGGAGAGCGAGGCGAGACCGTCATGGCGGAAGTAGCCGAGCCAGCGCTCAGATTTCCGAATGAAATGAAGGTTTTCATGAAAGTTCGCGAAAAAACTTCTTCCACTCCTGAAGTTTCGGGCATCGCCTATTGTTTCATTATTAAGAAGCCCGACCCCAGCCCTAACTCGGCTGATGCGCACTAGGGTCTACGCTGCTTTTTTCTTAGAAGCCTTTGTAGCCAGCGTGACGCGATTTCGCCCGGCGTGCTTGGACTCGTAAAGAGCCACATCGGCGGCTTTGAGCAGCGCTTCCGTATTCTTGCCATGATGCGGAAATTCGGCGACGCCTAGACTCACCGATACGAATCCCAGAGGCTGATCTTTTGCGTGAGCAAAGCTTCCTGCTTGAACGCGAGCGCGAATCCGCTCGGCCAATGTCACCGCACCCACAGAGGGCGTTCCAGGGCAGAGCACAACAAACTCTTCGCCACCGTAGCGAGCTGCCAAGTCCGTATCCCGGCACGAGCTTTGGATGATTTGCGCCAGCTCCTTCAAAAGAGCGTCGCCAGCGGGGTGTCCGTTGCGGTCGTTGTAGTTCTTGAAGTTATCCACGTCCATGAACACGAGCGAGTAAGGGGTCGCGTAGCGAGCGCAACGCTGATGCTCTTGCTTGAGTTGAGCAGAGAAGTGCCTGAAGTTAGCAAGCCCTGTCATCTCATCGTGGGTAGAGAGCTTTTCGAGGCGCACGAGGAGCTCTTGCTTTTGCTTTTCGATCTCGCGCTGGGCAGTGACATCTCGAGCGATGACTTGCAGGACTTTTCGATCATCGTCCAACTCTAGTGCGCAAGCCTGGATGTCTACGATGTAGTGCTTTCCTTCGACGTCGAATTCGGCATCGAACTGGCGCGGATAGTAGCGACGAGCGGAGAGGCGCAGGTCTTTTTCGAAGTCTTCACGGATCTTTTCCGGCACCCATGAGGAGATCTTGTTTCCGACAATCCGCTCGCGAGGTACGACAAGCCAACGCTCGGACGCCAGATTGCACTCCAAGATCTTGCGACTCACTACGTCAATTAAGAACGTAGGATCTAAGAGCCTCTCAAAGAGGTCGGCGTACGCCGCGTGCTTTGACGGTCGATTTGGATCTTCTGCCATCCCAAATGCCTATCGGAAAAATACGGGTGGCCCTATACACCGCCAAGTCTTTGAGACTAAACGCCGACACGTAAAGCGGATGGCTCTGACCAGGGGAGTAGTGTGCATCGCGTTAGTAGGGTGGGTGGCGGGAAGCGCTGCGCCAACCCGCGCCCTTGCTGCGGACTTCCCCTGCAAGGATCCCAAGCATCCGCTGTTCGCTGAGTTGGACGCCATGATTGAGGCAGCTAAGACCAAAGATCCCAGCAAATACCCGAGACTGACTTCGCTCATTGTTCTGCATGACCGTTTTGAGTCCAACCCTAAGCGCTGGGCGCAGCAGCTCGTCCAAGATCTCAAGAGCGTTACGGAAGAGGATCTAAACGACGTGATTCGTGGCGATATGATCGTCGACTTTTTGGGCCTGGCAGAGGACGTCTGGAAGAGGATCATCGCTCCTTGGGTTGCGGAGAATCGTCCTGCACGTGACCCTCTGCTGCAGGAGTTTAGGAACGAACTAGCGCGCGTGACCTATCTCTACATCAAGCGCGGCGGATTCGTGAGCGAGCCCATGATCTACAACGTGCTGGGGCACGAAGAGGCGCTCTCGTTTTTCAAAACACTTTGGGAAAACGATCGTGTGAGGAAGTCCGTCTTGTACATCTCCGCTGAGGTGCCCATGTCGGATATCAGCGCGCCGCTGGCACCGGCGGAAATGGGAACCAAGCAGTTTGAGAGTTTCGCCATCTTAGCCGAGCTCAAGAATCATTACGCAGATTCGCCCAGGATCCAAAAGCGCATCAAGACACTCGAAGACGCGCTATTTAGCGCGGGCTCCGCTCGTCCCTCCGACCAGCGAGTGCGAATCGGCTACCAAATGCTCAAAGCTTACGATGGATACAGCAAGCCGCTGACGCGACTTGATTCGTACAGGCTCACCGAGGGGCTGAAGCTCATTGCTCTGGATGCGCCTAATCCCAGGGGCTATATCTCCGATGGAGGGCGCCTCATGTCTGAGGATAAGTTTTTGGGCATTCTCAAACAGGGGAGGCTTGATGCATCCAAGCTCGAACCCAAAGACCTAGCGGCGCTCAACGAGGCTTTTCTAAATGCTCTTCGCCCACATTCTAAGCTCAAGCGCAGTGCAGGGGCTCCCTCCGATCTGATGGATTGGAATTTTAGCTCTGCTCTCACCCCCGCCTCTAAAGTGAATCTGCTCAAAGACAACACCTGGCTGCGGCCCTCAAGGGAACTCTATATAGCGCTGATTTCGGCCCTTCGTTCGCCTGAGCGAAGGTCTTTGGCTTTGGAGCTCCTGAAGGTCAAGCAGATGGCTCTGATCGCAATCAGCGCTACGCCAAGGGCGCCGGGAGTGGATGAACTCAGGCTGCAGCTTATCGGGGAGCTCAAGCGCCTGGCTTCAAATCCTGTAGGTCTGTCCGATGTTGAAGTGAGATTTTTGCACAACGCGCCGTTGTAAGGCCCCAAAATGCAGCTGGAGCTCCCTTGGTTAGGCGAGCTCCAGCAGTAGATCTCAAGCTGTGATCCTAAGGCTATTGATCCGGGCTGCCGTCCGACCAGAAGCGCCAGATGGCCATGTCGCTGCCGCTCACCTGTGCGGCGTATCCAGTGATGGCGATGCGTCCGATTTGGTCGATATTCAGGCCCATGGCGAATTCGCCCTGACCGCCCAACGAGAGGTTGGTATTGGCGTAACCGACGGAGTTAAACGTCGTGTCCAATGCGCCGCTGCTCGTGATTCTCCAAACTGTTGCGTGGTAGAAGTTGCTTGCATCCTTGCTGTAACCGGCCAACACGATCCTGCCCGAAGAATCGATCTTCATGCGCTGAGGATTGTCGTTCACGGTGCTGACCAGAGCAGCTCCAGCAGCGCCAGGATATCCCATCAGGAGCACGCCGTTGGTTCCGAAGCTCGTGTCCAGAGCACCTGCAGAGGTGAGGCGGAAGACATAGGCTTGCATACCGTTTGAAGAGTTTTTGGAGCGACCTGCGACCACGATACGGCCGCTAGAATCGACGGCCACTCCGTAGTTGCGATCATCCATGGCAGCTAAAGTGTTTCCGGTGAAAGACGTTGCCTGCACGAACGCACCACTGGCTCCAAACGAAGAGTCGGGGATACCGGCGCTTGTGTAGCGAGTTACCGTTGCAGCGAGTCCGTTGCTCGTGTTCCTCGAAACTCCGACTGCGACGATGCGGTCCGAAGAGTCCACCGTCATTCCCAAGATGCCGTCTATAATGGAGGCATTTACGTTCATGCCAGCAGGAGCAGGGTTACCCCAGGTGTGAGCGCCATTACCGCTGTTAAAGTTCGTATCTAAAGCGACCACGCCACCGCTGGTGCTCAAGCGCCAAACGGTCCATTGGCTACCGCCGGCTGCGTTGTTGCTTGCGCCGCCCAAGACGATCCTGCCTTGGGAGTCCAGAGCCATGGCGCGAGCTTGGTCAAACGTGCCGCCAGCGAAGTTGCTGCCTGCTACAAAGAAGTAGCTGCCGCTGTTAAAAGTAGTGTCCGCTGCAAGGCCAGAAGTGAGGCGGAACGCAGCGATGCGAACAGCACCGGCACCCGTCCAGGATTCGCCACCGGCAACGTAACGACCGGAGCTATCTTTTGCTGCTTCCCACATCTTGTCAGAGAAGTTACCTGCGTTGCCGCCGGCTACGTCGTTGACGAGCGGGCCGACGTACGTCGTGTCAGTGGTGCCGTTGGATTTCATTCTCCAAGCGCCTTGAGCATATTGAGAAGCGCCCAGACCTGAAGGGTGGGTGAAGCCAAGGACGACAAGTTTGCCGTCGCTGTCTTGCATGATCGAGTTACCACGATCGGAGAACTGCGCAGCTGCAGCGCCCGAGAGGCCCGGGCCTGCGCAGCTTGCGGTGTAGCATTTGCCGCCGCCGAAGTTTTGAACGATGTAGATCGGTCCATAGCAAAGCGACAGGCCCGTCTTTGTCGTGTTGGCTTGTAAGTAGAGCGAACCTTCGTATCCACTTACGGGCCAGGAGTAGGAGATGCCCGAGAAGGTAGCCACGCCTTTGTCCGTTGCGGACGAAGGATTTGAAATCGTAAACGATCCGGAAGCGGCCGTAGAACAGGAGCTATCCGAATAAGCCTTCACGGAAATCGTATCGCTCGTGAGGGTGTACACCTCAGTGGAGTTGAGCTTGTAGAAACCGAACTTGGAGTCGTTCGAAAACATCTGCCCCGTGATTCCATAGCTAGGATTGCTGATGCTGGAGAGCTGGTAGCCCGATGCGCCGGTGCTTAGGCAGCCTGCCGACGAGAAGGCGCTAATAACTCCTAGGCTAGTTCGCAAAACGTGCTTCGTGCCCATGTTTCTATTTTAACTCGGTACACGACGCATGGAGTCATGATTTTTTCACAATTAAGATGAATGAAATCAATAAGTTATGTTGAATTATGAATTTATTGTAGTTTTAGAACTTCTTCCCGACTGCCAAAAGGAACGAATAATCAATAATTCCTTGCGAGGAGCCCCCGGAGGCCCCCGACCAGCTGAGGTTCACGTTACCAAACCAGTCTTTTTTCCAGTTTGGCAGGGTCCCTACAACGTCAATATTGGCCCCCCAGCCCCCAGGAATAAAGCCGTTCGTGCCATCCGTCAGGAAGGAATAGATGATCAGCGAGCGCGAGAAGCGTGGGGTTACCTCAAGGTAGACCTTCTTAATTGGAAATTCCAAGGTCGCTTCGAGATCCAGCCAGGCCATCAAGGTCATTCGCGGAGTGAAGCTATTGAGCACCGTCGTGGGCCCGGACTTCATTTGATTGAGGCCGCCTTGAGACAGTCCACCAACGCGAATTCCCATCCCAGGATGAATGATCAAGGTCTGGTCTTTGATAACGGGGCGGGCGATATTTCGCCGCATCACGCGCCCTTCGATTTCCCAGATCGGGAAGAGAAACACGCCCGATAGCGGAAGCGGATAGGCCAGCGTAACAGAACCCCCCAAGGCCCAAGTACGGCTCTCGGTGGTTTTTTCCTTCCACCACATGGCGCTTCCCTTGAGCTCGGGCAAGTTGATCTGCGCGTAGGTCCAGGTCGTGATGTCAGAATAGATTTCGTCGATGAAATGCATTCCCGTGCCGCCCGAAACTCTCAGGTCGCGAAGCGGAGCAGGGGCTGGAAACACTTTTTCTTTTTGGTAGAGCTCCCAATCATAGGTTTCAAAAACGCGCTGCTCCTGCTCGACTTCGCCGCGCGGGCCCACAGCTAGGAGCATGAAGTTCGTTTCGCCCTCAGTTTTAATCGGAAGCTCGATTTCATAATCCCCGACCTCTTCATGCCTCGGAGTGAGGGGATTTCCGTCCAAAAGCAGGGTCCATTGATCGCGCTTAAAGCGCACCTTGATGAGGATATGGGTTTGAAGTCTTCCGCCTTCTTTGGCGATCGGAATCTCGAAATAAGGAATGTCTTTTCCATCATCCGGGAATTCCATTCCCGAAATCCGTGTAGCTTCCTTGGCAAGCGGCCTTACTTTTCCGCCCTTGAAGTCAGTCAAGAATCGCCTGAACGGCGTGAAGATATCGGCTTGCGCTGCAGGAAGTTCGGCCAAAAAAAGCGCCACCAGGGCTAAGCCCCAAAAGGAACGTGTCGCGCTCTTGAAAAAGGATGGCCGTTGCATGAGAGCTATTGCGCGCGCTTGCCCTTTCCGCCGTATGCTGTGACGAACACGTACAGGATCGCCAGCACGGCAACGGCCACTACGAACCAACCCAGTTTGTTTCGAACAGTCGAAACCAATGTCTCCGGCGAGTTTAAAAGTTCAGGATTCGAGCCCAGGACTTGCGCGCCGAATTCGGAGAGCACCCAGCACCAAATTCCTGCGCCGGTGAGAGTGGCTAAGCTAAATCGCTTCCACGGCATCCGAAATGCGCCAGCGGGGTAAGAAATCAGATGCCTGATCACAGGGAGCAAGCGCGCCGCGAAGATGCCTGCGACGCCGTAACTCGAAAGCCAGCTCTCAGCCATCGCGAGCTTTCTTGCAGGCAAAAGCACGTATTTTCCGTATTTGTGAAGCAGCGGGTAACCTACCGCTCGAGCAAGCGCGTAGCCCGCGATCGAGCCCACATAACTTCCAGCAGTGCCTGCAAATACAACTCCCCAAAAATTGAGTTTTCCTTGGGCTGCCCAAAACGCCGCTGGTGGCATGACGATTTCGGATGGAACGGGGATGATTGAGCTCTCCATGGCCATGAGCACGAACACACCGAGATATCCCCAGTGCTCTACCCACCCGAACCAGGTGCGAATTAAATCATGAAGCATTTCTTCAGAGGTTAGCTGTAATTAACGCGATTAGCCAGCAGAGAGCTGAATATTTCGGCCGTGATTAAGGGCAGGTTCCGATCGCGCCGCCGTTGATCTGATTGGCGAGTACGAATGTTCCGCCCCAACCACCGCCGTCATCCGTTCCAGTAAACCAAGGTGCGCCGGTTCCGACGTTGCAAAACCGATTTTGATCCAAGGTCGAGTTGATCGTAGAGACACCGGCTGCAGCGAGCTCCATGGCCACCGAACTCGTGCCTGCCGCGACGTGTTTGATCGTCGAGCGATTGAGGAGCAAAGTGAGAGCAGCTGCGCCGGTTCGGTCCAAGCGCAGTGCGCGAGCGCCGCCGGGATTGGCATTGTCGCCTCGGGTCGACAACGTCGATTGGTCAATCGTGGCATTGACTGCACTACCGGCGGCCGAAGAGATCTTAACGACGACGCCTGGACCCGTGACCGTCGAGCTGGTCAAACTAAAGGTGAGCACTCCGTTCCCAGAGCTTAGGCGGAACACTTCGCCGTCAGCCGAAGTCGTGGTGATAGTGGAGCTTGTGACAGAGAGGGTTCCTGCCGTGACAAAGACCGCGGGGTCTGGCGAGCTATTGGAAACAGTAAGATTCGTAAGGTTGATGACCGTGGCTGCCGTAGGATTAAAGCTAAAGACGCAATTACCCAGATTAAAAGTATCGTGGGAGTCTGTGCAGCTCGAGCTCGACACCGATACTTGTGCGGCTCCAGAGGTCACAAAGCCGTAGGCCATCTCGCCAGATGCAGGGCTGACGACGACCTCCGTGTTCGATACGGTTGACATCGTGGCGCTGGCGGTGACGAAGGCCCCAGGACCGCCTGCTCCAGTATTCGTGATCTTTGATCCTGTCAGCGTAGCGCTACCCGCGGTGATATAGATCGCGTCTACACCACCAGTTGAGTCGGATTCGAATTGGAGGTTCGAGAGGATGAGGTTGGTGCCGCTTGAGTCGATTGTGGATTGACCAACGGCACCCGTTACGATCTTACCGCGAGTAGATCCGGAGCCGTAGCCCAGGATCGTGAAGTTGCTCACGCCCCCGCCGATGGTGATGGTCTGGGCGCCCGAGTTGGTGACTACGGCGCCTTCGCCGATGCAGATCGTGTTGCCCGTAGCAATGGGAGCGATCGCTGCAAAGTTGTTAGCGACCCCCGTGACCACTGTCGTGCAGGGTTTGAAGGTTAGTCCCGCGATGTCCGTGGGCAGGGTGATCGTGTAAATTGTGGTGGCGGAGCCCTTCGTCGATTTGATTTTGAGCACCTTAGAGCCCGTATAATCGGCCACGGTAAAAATAAGCGTTGAGGAGCTGTTGCATGTCGCATAGGTCGTTCCGCCGTCGTGAGAGCAGAGCACGGAAGTTCCATTATGCGTAAAGTTGATCGTGCGCGCGAACGTGTCGTCGTCCGCATAGGTGCCACCTGTAGTCGCATTGATCGAAACAGAAATCGATAGGCCGCCCGTATTGAGCGCTCCTGGTGTGCCGATGAGCACGGGCGCGCAATGAGGAAGCATCAGCAGCCCTGAGAAGAGCAGGGCTGCTCGGAACCTCTGATCTGCGATGATGTGCGAACTCTTGAGTTTCATTTAGTTACCTAAAGTTTTCTAAGGGCACGTGTGAAGGACTCCGCCATTGAGTTGGTTGGCCAACGCAAAGGTTCCGCCCCAGCCGCCGCCATCGTCAGTGCCTGTAAACCAGGGAGAGCCGGTTCCGACGCTACAAATACGATTCTGATCCAAGGTCGAGTTAATCGTGGGTACTCCGGCCCCCGCGGTTTCAATGGCATCGGAGTCGCTGCCTGCCGCAAGGTGCTTGAGGACCGTGCGATTCAACAGCAGAGTAAGCGCTGCGGCGCCGGTTCGATCCAAGCGTAATGCGCGCGAACCGCCAGGATTGGCGTTGTCGCCTCTCGTGGCCAAGGTCGATTGGTCGATCGTAGCGTTCACTGCATTGGCGGCGTCCGAAGAGATTTTTACGACCACGCCCGGACCGGTGGCTGTGGAGCTTTGGAGTGTGAAGGTCAGCGCGCTATCTCCCGATGTCAATCGGAACACTTCGCCGTCGACCGACGTCGTGGTTATGGTGGAGCTGGAAACAGACAGGGTGCCGCCAGTTACCTGAAACACCGGATCGTGCGAGCTGTTGTTAAAGGTAGAGTTTGTGACCGTGATCACCGAAGTCGTGGGCAAGCTACTGAAGACTGATGCACCCATGTTTGCCGTGGGATGTGTGTCAGTGAACGTCGTGTGATCGATGGTTACAGCGCCGGCCGCGACGACTGCAACGCCCACCGCGTCCTGTCCGCCGGGAGCTGCGACTGTAATATCTGAATACGTAATGGTGGATGCCGTGGCGCTTCCGTTAACCGCCACAGCTGCGGGATTGCCATTGCCTGAGTTGGTGATCGAGCAGCCAAAGATGTTGACGTAGCCTGCAGCCCCCGAGCCGTAGATCATGTCGTTTCCGCCCGTGGGCGCGTCGGTGATGATCAGGTTAGAGAGCTTGAGATTTTGGGCGTTGTTGTAGGCGATGGTGTTGTTTCCGGCTGACGAGCCTACGATTGTTCCGCGCGTTGCGCCCGAACCGTAGCCGATGATCGAAACGTTGTTCTGCGTGATGGTCAAAGTCGTTGTCGCGTCGGCTGTAACCGTCACGCCAGCCGCGATACAGTGAACGCGGCCCGTCGTGTTGAGGGCAAATCCTCCGCCTGCTGCAAAGGTACTGAAGCCTTGAGCTACACTCGCCACGTAATCGCAAGGAGGAAACGTCAAGCCCGCAATATCAGTAGGCAGAGTGATCGTATAGATCGTGTCAGCGAATCCGGATTTGGACACTTTGATTTTTAAAACTTTGGAGCCGGTGTAGTCGGCAACCGTAAAGATGAGCGTGGAAGCGCTGTCGCAAGTCCCATAGGTTGCGCCCCCGTCGTGGGAGCAAAGAGCGGAAGTTCCATTGTGAGTAAAGTTAATGGTGCGTGGAGCCGTGTCGTCAAAAGCATAGGTTCCACCGGGCGTAGCATTGATGGTTACGCTGATCGAAAGTCCGCCGGAGCTAAAGCGGTTTAAGCTTCCGATGAGACTAGGCGAGCAGGCGCCCAGGAGCCCAAAGCTCCAAGCCAGAAACAATAGTTTGGCTTGTATTGCCGTCCTGCGTTTCATATTCACCCGTTACTATTAGTTTAGGCGTGTCCAGGCTGGTACTCGAGAACTATAGATCTTTGTATCTGTTTGATATTTAAGTATAATTTTTGATTGTTAAGAAAAGAATCGTTTTCGTTTCATCGATTTTAAAAGAGGGTTAAGGTCGAGGCTTCGGAGGGGGAGAATCAAATGAAGAATCAAGTTTTTGCGGTAGCGCTCAGCACGCTTTTGGTTTCAAGCTCAGGCTTCGCGGCCGAGGTGAATCTAGGATCGGTCGTCGCTCTGAAGCGCACGACCAAAGTCGAGCTCCCGGTGTGCAAACGGCTCTGGCGAATCAGCAATAGCGTCGGATCGTGCGAGGTGATCGCTCATCGTTCCACCGAAGGGGCTCTGCTTGTTTCAAGTGCGGTCGTTCGGGAACGCTTTGACTCGTTTCGTGATGGAACGAACGGTCGAATTTGGATCGAAGCGACGCCTTCGGGGTATCGGATTTCAGCAGCAAGTCGTTCGGGCGCATCGACTCCGTCTTTCGAGTCCGCTGAGGATGCGATCTCTCGGTTGGTGGCTGATCTACCTGACCGCGAAGTGCGGGCAATTGTTCACGAAGTCGCGCAAGAAGTCCGCGAATTTTGATTGTCCGCGGAGCCCAGCTTCATTAATATTGAACCCTTCGCTGAAGCAACTAAGGAGAACGTATGCGGCGTCCAAAAATTTCGGTCATTGGTGCGGGTTTCGTAGGTTCAACATGTGCTCATTGGGCAGCATCCAAGGAACTGGGCGACGTCGTTCTGATCGACATCAACGGGGACGCGGCCAAAGGCAAAGCCCTCGATTTGTTTGAAGCTTCTCCAGTCGAAGGGTTTGATTCGAACATCCAAGGTGGCAGCGACTACGCGCTTACTGCCAACTCCGACGTCGTCATCATCACTGCCGGTCTTCCGCGCAAACCAGGGATGTCGCGAGACGACCTGCTGTCGACTAACGCCAAGATCGTCAAGGATTGTGCTGAGCAAAGCGCCAAGCACTCCCCTCAAGCCGTGCTCATTATCGTGAGCAATCCTCTGGATGCCATGTGCCACGTGGCGATGAAGGCCTCGGGCTTTCCGCGTGAGCGCGTGCTCGGAATGGCAGGCGTTTTGGACGGAGCGCGTTTCCGCAGTTTCATTGCGATGGAGCTGGGCGTGAGCGTGGAGGATGTGCAGGCGTTCGTGTTCGGTGGACACGGCGACACGATGGTGCCGATGCCTCGCTACGTGAGCGTGGGCGGAGTGCCGCTGCCACAGCTTCTCTCTAAGGAAAAGATCGACGCGATCGTGGATCGCACTCGCAAGGGTGGAGCCGAGATCGTCAATCTGCTCAAGACCGGATCAGCCTACTACGCGCCTGCGGCCAGCGCCGTGCAGATGGCCGAAGCGATCGTTCGCGACAAAAAACGTTACTTGCCTTGCGCGGTGCTCTTGAAGGGCGAATACGGCCAAAAAGACCTGTTTTGCGGCGTTAAGCTCGGCGTTTAAGCAGATTTTTTAAGACATTGTGAGTACCGCGCATCCATGCGCTACGTCACTCGGGTACGTCATCCTGACGTGACGAATACTCACAATGTCTTTAAAAACTCTGCCCGTTGAAACCAAGACAGCTAAGGCTTTCGTGCAGCGATCGCAGAATCTACCGGAAACTGCTTGAGCAGTGCTTTGCTTTCGCTCGCGATGCGCTCGTAGGCCCAATCCGGATGCTCCGCTTTGAGCTTGATCGCTACGTCCGACAGATAGAGTCCCTCGATCGTTTCTGACCAAATGCGCGAGGGGGCGATTTTCTCGACGATTCCCCAATCTGCATCTGAGTAGTCGTACTCGACGTAGAGCGTTTGCTTGCCCGCGTGCTCAAGCCAGATGATCCCATCGCTCTCTCGAATCTGGCCCCTTTGCTTGAGCCAATAGCGGTAGGAGCGGTGATCCTTCGCGCTTTTGTCCAACTCGTAGAAGAGCTCGTACTTCACGTTGGGAACGAAAAAGAGCGGGACCTTTTGCTCCCAAAACACGACTAAGCGATTTCCTTGGCGCGAAACGACGTGCACGTCTTCGAACCCGAAGAACAG
>JBGAWT010000090.1:0-3377 GCA_044227445.1 Bdellovibrionia bacterium
TGTTTAATAGGGGGCTTCTCTCAGCCACGTCCAAAAGCCTTTCGACGGAGCGCTCTGAGGCCACTCCTGTTTGAGCGTGCTCTTGCCTCAGCCCGGCTGTGGAGAGCATGCCTTCGATCATCGCGTTTCCGGTGGCTTTGGGATCTTTGGCTAACACCGGGCGTGCGACTAAGAGCATGTCGATGATCGCTCGCTCGCGGGCGGCTAGCTCGTCTTGAAGGTTGCGGCTTGAAGCGTAGCGCTTGTTGCGCGTGAGGTCCGAGTGGGTGAGGTAGCCCAGTTGCGCGCCATAGTTGGCGTTGGCCATATAGAACGCCAAGTAAATGATGGGCATCGCGTCGGTGGCTTGGGTTTTTTGCTTTGGATCGGCGAGCACCGGAATGAGAGCTTCGATAAGCGCGCGCAGCTCTTGTTCGTAGTCTGGGATTTGGCGCGCGATCTCCGGCTGCTCGTAATCGATGAGGCTAAAATATTTTTGAGAGTCCACGAGCGGGCGGCATGCGCACAGACTCAGCGCCGTCAGGAGCAATCCTGTTCGTCTCACTCATCTAGGATAAGTGGCGTGCGCTGCGGCTCTCAATCGGCAGGGATTGCCTAGGCCGGACGTCTCAAGAACAAGGCCGCCCAAGCGCCCATTGCCATGAAGGGAACTCCCCATGCCCTGAGCGAGAGTGCGAACGTGGCCTCCTGTGGCCTGAGCGCTCCACCCAATGGACTGAGCAGCAGCAGCCCCGCGACAAAAAGAGCGGCTTCGGCCCAGCGGTTTTTTGGAATCCACTTGGGCCTGATCCAAAGAGAGGGCATCGCAAAAAAAGGCACAGCAAAAGCCAGGTTACAAAAAAGCACAGGCCCCGGGACGAGAAAAAAACTCAGCAAGAGCAGGGTCGGGATGATCCACCGAGACTCCGTGAGGGGCTTTCGAAAACTTTCGTTTTTTTCCCAAAGCACTAATAAGCCGCCACCCAATGCGGCGCCACCCGTGATGTCCGAGAAAAAATGCACGCCTCCCGCCACACGTGCCAGTCCTGTAAGAAGCACCAGTGCCGCTGAGATCAAGTAGGCTTGGAGCGCTGTCAATCGAGGTCCACCGCGTAGGCGAGTCATGGCATGCCCCACAAAAAACCAGAAAACCGCAGCGACGCACGTATGCCCGCTGGGCATTCCGCCTCCGCTTCCGGAAAAGAATTGCAGCGAGGGCCTTAGATCAAAGGGTCGCGGCAGCGCGAAGGCTTCCTTCAGGAGATTCACCCCGGTTGCCGAGAGCAGGAGCAGCACCAAAAGCTCCAAGCCCGCCGTGCCGCCAAAGATCGCTGCGACCACCGGAACGGCTACGACCAAGAACTTGATTTCGCCCAAAGTGCTCAGCGCCTTCCAGATGCTCATTCCCCACGGAAGTGTGGCGCGTTGGAGCCCCGAGATCGCATCTAACTCAGCACTTTGCCAGTTGCCCTGCTCAAGCTGCGTGCCGCCTGTGATCTCTAGCTTTATAGGTCCAGCCTGCTTGGAGGCGAGATCCAGCAGGGTGTTTCGCTGCGAGGGAAATCGAAAAGTCTCGGGTTTAGCTGCGCTCGGGGCAAGCCACACGATGGATTCGATCTCGCCGCTCATTCTTGAAGGCTTGAGGCTTTTGAAATGCTCAAACGGAAGCGTCGGATCTTGGCTGAGGCGAGCAGGCAAGGCTTGGTAGCCAATGGGCTCGCATCGGAAGATGACGAACTTCCCCAATCTCGCTAGCTCCGGATGCAGGGCTCGGACTTGGATGCCCGTTTCTTCCCAGGTTTCGCGCTGAGCAGTTTGTTCCTCTGACTCGCCTGGTTCGGCTCCTCCGCCAGGAAGCGAGAGCCTACGGCTCCAAGCGTCCCGAACCATCAAAACGCGGTGAGAGGATTGCAGCCAGCAGGCCGCGGGCATCAAAAGAGCGAGGATCATTTTTTGTTAGGTGTTGCCGCTGGTGAAGCGCTTGGTGAAGGAGAAGCGGCAGGTACGGCAAACGGCCCGCTTTCGATTTCCTGCAGCGGAAAGATCGGGTGCGCCTCGAGAATTTTCTCGGCTTCTTCTTTGATTTTCTTGCGGCCCCAGTCGGGATTCTCCGCATGAAGCTTCATGGAGATGTCGCCTTTGAATGATCCTTCGGTGCCGTCTTTCCAAACTCGGCCTGCGCCAAAGATCTTGAGGGGGCCTAGGTCCGGCTGAAAAAAGTCATAGCCCGTGAGCTGAGTCAGGTTGGGGCCGATATCTTCGAGGACGAAAAAACCGTCCGTGTGATCGACGTAAGTGCCCTTGATGAGCTGATAGCGATAGATCGCTTTTTTGGGGTCGCGCTTATCGACGATGTAAGCCTGTTCATACTTGGCATTGGGCAAAAAGGGCAGCGGCGCACTGTGTTCCCAAAAGGTCTGGATGAAGTTTCCGTCCGTCTTGAGGATGTTGAGATTTTTGAGCGAAGGGAACACGACGAAATAGCCGTCCCAATCCTCGATGACTTCGATCATCCGCTTGAGTGGAACTCGGATGTGCATTCGCTTGATGATGCCGACATGAAAGTCATTTTGAGGGTTGTGGACCGCTCGCATCCAAATCGGATCCAAAAGCTTAGGATCAGTTGGGATCTCAGGTCGGGGCCATTTGCGCAGAACGGGAGGAATCCGATCGGTGTAGACGCTTGAGATTCCGCCGGGGATCGGAGCATCGACAGCGAGCTTGAGGTTTGCGGAAGCTGCGATCGGTTCGGCTACGGCGATCGGTGCGCCAAGCACGAAGACGAACGCAATCCAGCAAGCATTAGCTGTCCGCATGGCCGCCTACCCCCTTGGCGTTACTGTCAAGGTACCGGAGGACGGAGGGGAGCGCAATGACTGCGGCTGTGACGCAGGTCAGCTCGCCTAGGACGGCTAGTTTGCCGAAGCTGACAAACGCTTGGTTTCCGGCGATCAGCAACGAGCTATAGCCGATGACGGTCGTGCAGCTTGCGAGCAGCACCGCACCCCCGGTGTTTCGAACCACGTTGAGAATGCTCCCACGGCCTTCCTCTTTATATCGATGGAAGATGTTCACTCCGTAATCCACACCGATACCGAACGTGATTGGGAGCGCTACGAAGTTGAGGAAGTTGATTTTGATCTGGAAGCCCAGCATTCCGCCTGCCATCCAAATGACGCCTAGCAAAAGAGCGGTCAAGCAAAGGGCGATTGTTTTGAAATTGCGAAAGAGAATGATCACCAACGCCACGACCGCCAGAAAAGCAAACAGCGTTGCGCGCGGGCCGTCTTGAACGATCGCGTGCGACATGTCCGCAGAAATGGGAAGTTGGCCTGCCACTGGCGCTCCGGGTTCCACTGCGTCCGTGGCGTCTCGGATCAAATCTACGAAGTGCATCA
>JBGAWT010000090.1:3440-11920 GCA_044227445.1 Bdellovibrionia bacterium
CGGGGCGATCGACGTTGATGACCTTGTCCACGAGCACCATCTTGCCCACTGAGCCGTCACGCTCCGTGAACTTGCTTAAGATGAGCTTGGGCAGGTCTGCTTGGGTAAAGGGCACGAACGCTTGGGGATCCAACAGGTCGCGTACTAGTTTTTGGTCCGCTGCCGGAAGTTGCCTAAAGAGGCGCGATGGGAGCAATCGCTTGATCTCGTGCAGGATCTTGATCTTCTCGGACTGATCCTTAGGAACGAAGTCAGCCAGCGTCTGTACAGTCGTGATGGGTGAGTGAGGGGCCTCGTAAGCCTTTCGCTTGAGCAGCTCCTTGGCTACGAGAGGGACGTTTTCCATCTTACGAGGCAAGACGACGGTAGGCGAGAGCGAGTGGCCAAAGATCTTGTCGATATAACGATAGTAATAGCCCGAGCCGTGTTCCATGCTCCACTTGTCGCGCAGCTTGAGCGTATCGGTCTCGAGTACTCCGTTTTTCGCTAACCTCAGGTTGAAAAGCGAAACGCCGATCCCTACGATGGCAAGGAAGCAAAAAAGCCCAGAGAGCTTGTTGACCGAGCCTGCTAGAAATCGGGAGATATAGGCTTTGGGCTGTTTGAGGTAGGCGCGATTGGAGCGCGAGATGTAGCGATTCCAAAGCGTCAGATACGCCGGCAGCAACGTGAACGAGCTGATCCAGCAGAGCACCATTCCCACGAAGCCGATCACGCCGAATTGATTGAATCCCCGAAAGCTCGTGAGCATCAGCGAGCCATAGGCCAAAGCCGCTGCTAGAGCCGCTGTCCACGTCGAGGTAGTCGAACCCCGGAGAGCGATGAGGCTGGCTCGGGTGTTTCCGTAGCCGTTGCGCCGCTCCTCGAGGTAGCGCGCAAGTAAGATGATGCCGAAGTTGATGCCATTTCCGATCACGATGCTGGCCATGAACGCCGAATTGGCGTTGAGGTAGCCGACGAGCCAATAAGACAGGCCAAACGTCCAGAACGTGCCAAAGAACAGCGACCAGATGAGGATTGAAGTGCCGACGAGCGATCGGAAGTAGACGAGCATCACGATCGCCACGAGCACGACCACCACGACCGTCGAGAGCTCCAAGTCCGCAAGTAGAGCGGCGTGTTCATCCAAGAGGTTCTGGATGTTGCCGGTGAACTTGATGTCCATGTCCTTGGCGTAGGACTTTGGATTGAGGTCGTTGACAGCTTTTTCGACTGCGTGCTTGAGCTGATGGGCGGTGTCGATGCCTTTGCCAGGCATGTATACGGCAACCAGGCGGACTTTTTCGTCCTCCGTAGCGTAGTAGCCGCCTTTGAATTTGGCGTATCCGCTGACTTTGCCTTCGTATTTTCCGCGTAGCCCCAAGAAGTCCAAGACGGGTTCAGGGATGCCACGGCCGCCGAAGATGTTCATCGGGTTGTAGAGCGACTTCTCGAATTCGATGCGCCTATTGATGAAATCGCGGATACGCCTGAGATCATCCGCTTCGATAAACAGGGCGCTGCGGGAACGGAAGAACTCCACTTCCTTATCGATCTTATACTCCACGCTCGACGCGATGTTCTTGGGAATCGTGGCGAGTTTTGTAGCCAGGTCATCCACGAATCGCCGACTCGCTTCGACGTCCTCAGAGAAGGTCAGCACCACAAGATTGTCGATGGACTCGAGGCGCTGGGTGACTTCGCCTAGGTCGATGACGCTTCGCGCGGTAGTGGGAAGCAGCTCTTCGACGTCAGTATGAAGGTTTTTATAAAGCTGAACGGTAAAGTACGCGCCGATCATCGCTAGCGTCGTGCCAATGAAAGCCACCCAACCGGCATGCCGGATGACGAATCGCGAGAGGATGCGGACCATGTTCTTTTTTGTAGCATGGACGGTTGGATTTGCCCATTTACACCCCGGGACTTCGGGTGAGAAACTTCAGTGACAATCATGATTTGGGTTGCTTGGGTGCTGGTTGCAGCGTGGGCGGTTTTCTTGGGTGTCGTGGCCTGGGGTACTGTCTTGACTTGGCGTTACATCGTCATCAAGGGTGACGATGTCGCTCCCCAAGGCTCGTTTGAGTTTCCGCCGATCACCGTGTTGAAGCCGCTCAAGGGAATGGAATTCGAGATTCGCGAGAATCTGGTGAGCTTCTTTGAGCTGCAGTATCCCAAGTTTGAGCTTCTGTTCAATGTCGCCGAAGCCAATGACCCCGTCATTCCGGTCATCCAAGAGCTCATGAAGCTCTATCCCCAAGTCGATGCGACGCTTACGGTGGGTGAAGTCGTTGTGGGGCACAATCCCAAGATCAACAACCTCATCCTGAGTTACGAAAAGGGCAAGTACGACTGGAACGTCATCATCGACAGCAATATCCGCGTTTCGAAGCCCTACCTCAAGCACATCGCTTCGAAGATCAAACCCGACACGGGCTGTATCACCACCGCCTTCGTAGGTCAGAAGCCCCAAGGCGTTGGAGGCTGGATGGAACGCGTGTTCTTGAACACTCAGAACACGCGCTGGATGATCATCGGACATTTTTCGGGTCGCCCCTTTGTCGTCGGCAAGTCGATGATGTTCAAGAAATCGGTGATGGAGCGAGTAGGGGGTCTTCGTTATTTAGGCACCTATCTGGCCGAAGATGCGGTGACGGGCTTTGAAGTCCTGAAGATGGGACTCAAGATCGTCGTGCCGAGCATCACTATCAGCCAGATGCTGGGTAAGCAGTCCTTTCAGAGCTACTGGTCCAGGCACGTGCGGTGGGGTCGCATCCGAAAAAGCCAAGTCACGGGCGTGTTCATGACCGAGCCTTTTGCATGCGCGTTTGGCTCAGGCCTGCTGGGTGCGACAGGCGTCTCGATGGCGACCGGAGCGCCTTTTTGGGTGCCCTTGTTGGCGCACTGGGTGGTCTGGGGTTTTTGCGATTTCTTCATCATGAAGAAGCTCTCGCCCTCCACCGGAATCAAGGACATGTTCTTCTGGTTCATCCAGGAGATCTTGCTGCTGCCGATGTGGCTTCACGCGCTTTCGTCTAACAAGGTCATGTGGCGCGGTAACGCGCTTCACCTGAAGTTCGGCGGAAAGGTGCAATTCACCGAGGCACTCAAGCGCACTCCTCAGGAACTCAAGGACGAAGCCGAATCGCCTACGACGTGGTGACTGCACGGACGCAGACGCAGTTTGGAGTTTGAGTCAGTTTCAGCCCCAGACAGAAGCAGTCTCTGTTCCGGAGCAGTCCTCAGAAACTGACCTATCCTAGTCCGCAATCTTCCGCTTACTGAATGCCGATTGCTTGGTCCGCTTAGCGGGAAGCGCCTTCTCGCACGCGAGGATGCGTTGCGCTTCTGGCGAGATGGACTCAGGAGTCACGGGCATAGTGGGTGGCGTCCACGTCGGATCGAGCTCGTAGAGCGTATAGCCGCGATGCAGCTCTCGGCTCATGCGAGCGACGTACTTCTCGAGCTTCTCTTTCTTAATCTTGCCTGCGGAGGTCGAGGCGTGATGCACGAAAGTCTGCCCACTCCATGTGACTTCCAAGAACATGCCGTGCACAAGGCCCATGGGCCCGCTGTTCTGGCCGTAGACTTTGCTGTAATGCGCAGTCTCGACTCCGAACATGACGTAGTAGCCGGGCTCTAAGTGTGGAGCGCACTCCGTGAGTTGCCCGGGTGGCAGAAAATCGAAATCAAACTTGCTCAATTCGGAGCGATAAAGCGGGCAAGTGTATTTTTGGGTCTTTGCAAAGGCTTCAGGATTGAGCTCGGCGCTTGCGTGCGCCGCCGGCCCGCAGGACTCAGGCTGAATGGGCCGCAGGGGAAGGGCGTCGAGTTGAACGCGATGCAGGTTGTAATGCTTTCGCATGCCGTAGGCAGGAACGCCTTCGTAGTACCGAAGTCGATCCATGATCGGAGTCTTGTCCTGGATGTCCTTGCCGTAGGTCTCGGCCAGCACCAAGTCGATCCAGACGATGCAATTGACCTCGTCGCGAGGGTAGCGCGCGTGCGAATCCCATGACCCTTCGCCCTCGCCCAAGACGTCTTCGTAGACGACCTTTTTACCGCTGGTTTTCTCGATAGCTTGAGCGAGGCGAGTTTGAAGCTCCGAGCGGCTCATGCCTTGTGAGGTTGCGTCCAAGCCCACGATGCCAGAGCCTGCTTCGGTGTGGCCGTCGGATTGATTCGGAATGGTCTCTGGCCTGACGACCTGCTTGAGCGTGCGCCCGTCCCAACGCAGGTAAACACCTAGCCCCGTGGCGATGCTCAGTATCGCGATCCACGCGATGCGAGCGGGAACTCGTGGACGCCAGCGCTCAGGCGTTCGGTCTCCAGGTTGGGGGATGACGAGCACCGGGTACTGGGGCGCAGAGGAGCCTTCGGATGGTTTATCCGACGGATCGTCTGGTGGCATTTGCGAGGCGGCTGAACCCGATGTCTCCATTTTGCTCCGCTGTCTAAAAATTGGACAGTTGACGGGGGTTTCCCTTCAGAAAGAATCGGAATTTTCGGGGATTTTCTGAACCCAGGTTTGGCACCTAGGTTGCTTATACAAAGCTTATGGAACGGCGCGAAAAAGACTCGGCAATCGGTGTAAAGGTCTCTCCGGCGGCTCAATCCAAGGCCAAGCTCTTGGATAAGTATCTGACCTTCTCTTCGGAGAACAACCGCAGCTACGGCAAAGACGCGATGCTGCTGCGTTCCAATCTCTTGGTTCCTGAAGTTTCGAAGAATTATCGCGTATTGCTGGCGTTTAAGAGCCGCGCCGCGTCTACTTCTTAGCTTTAAACAAGCCTTCGACTTTGGATCTTAAGACATCCGCAGTGACAGGCTTAACGATATAGCTGCTCACGCCCGTTGAGATGGCCTGAACGATCCGCTCCAAATCCGAGTCAGCCGTGATCATGATAAACGGAAGGGACTTCCACTGGGCTTCTTTGCGAACGGCCTGCAGCAGCTCAAATCCAGTCATCCCAGGCATGTTCCAGTCGGCCAAGATGAGGCTGAACGCGTTGGTCTTGATCGCCTCAAACCCGGTCTTGCCATCGGCGTATTTTGAGATCTGGGTTACCCCGAGTTGCTTGAGCTGATCACAGATCTGCTCCATGGCGACGTCGGAGTCTTCGATGACTGCTACCTTGAGTTCACTCCAATTGACGGACATAAACGTTCCCCTTTGCTAGAGCTCGAGATCGACGATCAGCTTGTCGAGCCCAGTGAGTTGAAAACGGTCTAGTGCGCCCTCAAAGCAGCGTTCCAGGCGATCTGAAAACGCGTGCTGATTGATGAGTTTCTCGAGTTGAATGGGCTTTGATTTTTCGTAAGTCGCGCGCCACTTCATGTGACCCAGGCGAAGGGTGTACTCCTTCTGTTCCTCCAGATCGCAAGCCGCCAGAGCCTTAGAAAGCGAGTCGGTTCCGACATCTCCTGATTCGCCGCCCGCCGAACCGGTGACCTTGGTGAATTTGAGCTTGAGCTGAAAGTCCTGGTCTGCAGAGAGCATCTCCGAGCGGATCGGCTTGTGCGTGGAGGCCGTGACGAGGTTCTTCTTAACGCCCGCCGGCAGCTTGCCTTGAAGCGCGATGAGCTTGGTCGTGTCGTTCTTGCGGTCGCCGAAGTCGATGGTCAGATCCTTGCCCTCGTTCTCAGAGACGAAGCGCACGTGACCCAGATAGGTCGTCTTGCCTTTTTGGAGCTCTGCCGGATCGCGTAGGAACTTGCGAAGCTCCCAGGTCTTGTAGTTGGCGCAAGACAGCTGAGTGGCTTGGTAACCGCCCTGAGGGGCTTTCACGAGCGCATAGCCCGCGCGCTCCTCAAGCGGAAAATCATAAAGCTGCCCATCGGCCAGATTCTTGACCTGCAGTTCGCATTCTTTTTGTGTGAGCTCATAGGAAATGAGCATCGCAGTAGTGCCTTTGGCATCCGCATCTCCGTCAAAAGGCTCTAAGCGAGTTATAGTCGTCGCGCAGGAAGTAAAAATCACGGTGAGAACGAGTGCACATGTCAGTCGGGCGAATGTCTTCATTTTGGCCTTCTATGATAGCACAACATCCTTATAGACGAGGAAAATCACTCTTGCCTGGGGCTAGTCCAAGTGCCTCGAATGGATTTGTGGGTGAAACCCTCTTCAGGCTCCCGGGAGTAGAGCGAGGCCTCGAGGTCTTCTTCCTCTTCTTCTTCGCTGATCAGGCCGAGCCCTCGCTTGATGGACTGGCGGGTTAAGTTGGGGGTAGCTTCGAGCTCAAACTCCAGGCGCTCGGAGCCCAGGTGGGTCTTGCCTTCGAGCTTCAAGAAGGTTGTGCCCAGGTACACCTTGCTCTTAGGCGTCGAAAGGTAGCCCTTGGCCAGCTGAAAAGACGCGTCCAGATTGTGGAAGGCCAACGAATCCCCCGCGCCAAAGATCTTGAAATTAAACGCGTCGATGATGAACTTGGCGCCGGATTTCACCCCGCCGACGTTGCCCTTGGGAAGTTTACCCTTGATCCAGCCCTCTCCCTTAGGCCAGCTCCATTCGTCCCAGGTGCCAGGCCAGGCTAGCGAGAACTCGAACTTCCCATCGGGTACGGCGAGCGAATCAAACGAGGAGTAGCCCTTGAGCTTGCGGTTGAAGCTCTTGAACAGCAGGTAGCCTTCGATTTCGCTGCGAGCGCCCAGTCCTAGGGTTTGCTTTCCCTTGGTGAGGTTGAACTCAAACTGAGGCGAAGAAAGCTTGGCGGTCTCAAGCGTCACGCCCCGTTCGGACTTCTTGGTCTTGAGCTGAGCGGTTCCATACGAAAATTCGTCAACCACGAGCCCTTCGATCATGACGGCAAACTCGGGCAACTTATCCCACTGCCAAGGAGTGGGGCTGGGTGTCGGTTCGTCAGGCGTGTCGTCCGCGTCGGCAGCAGCAGGCGTGCGGCGCTTCCATGGCCAGCGAGAGAGCCTGAGCTGATCCCAGTGGGATTGAACCGTGCCCGATCCCCAGGGCAGCGGCACGGTGAGCGAGCCCTTGCCCTCCGTGGAGGTGAGAGTCGTCTTAGCCTGCTTGGAATTGAGTTCTGCGTGAAGCGTGAAGTCCTTGAAATCGTTTTCGAGCGCATCCAGCTTCGAACCGCGCGCGGTGAGGTCAAGCGACAGAGGCGGTGCTTTGTTGGCCGCCTCGTCTGCCGGTGGCTTTGCGGAGCTGAACTTTTGCGCGATCCAATCCTTCCATTCTTGAAGGGACCACTGATCGCCTTGGGCTTTGATCGAAAGCGAGCGCTCCGTATCACCTTGCTCAAAATGAACGCTGATAGGGCTGCCAGAGACGGTGGCTTGCGTGAGCTGCTCGCCGCGGATTTCTACCGTGCCCTCGGCGGGCCAAGATTTTGCGGCTTCTTTTTTGAGAGGCGAGGGCAAAGCTAAGGCCAAGCCCTCAAGCGAGCTCTTCCATTGGATCGAATGCCTCGCAGGGCTCTTGCCGCGCGGGAATTCGGTTTTGACTTCGACGTGAACCGGTACTTGGCCTGTGCCCAATCCGCGCATCGACTCAGGCAAGAGCTCAGCGAAGCGCTCCAGGGGCGGATGAGCGTCGGCATCAATCGATAGGCTCTTGGCTTCGCCCCCTTCGAGCGAAACCGAGCCTCGTGTTGCGAGGGGCTTGTCCCACACGGAGCCTTTGACCTCGCTCCAGGTGAGAGCTGCGATCTGAGAGTCTTTGGCTGCTTTGTACTGAAGGATCAGCGGGTCCAGCGTGGCTTTTGCGGCAAGTGGTTTCCATTCGAGCGTCAGGCCTTCGGGCTTGATCTCGACTTGGACACCGGGCGTGCCGTCCTCGGAGGAACTCAGCTCTGTAACCACAGAAAGAGTCACGGGCTTAGCCTCAAGCAGAGCGACCTTCTCGCGGTAAGGCGAGAGCGCTTCCTTGAAGGGCCCGTCCCACAAAAAATGCGCGAGGCCTGCTGAGGTGGCCGCCAAGCGTCCTTCGATGGCGATTCGATCTCCCGCTTCGTTGACCTCGACTCCAATGTCGGTGAGCGGAATTTGATCGAGCTGGCCTTGAGCCAATCGGATCGAGACCTTTTCCTTTTGAAGCTTGAAGTCTCCGGCTGCGTCGCTGACCTCAGGCCAGTTTTCCAGAAATCGCACGCGAGTCTGATCGAAGCGCGCTGTGACTTCGTTTTGAAGCGGGGCTGTCGATGAGGCGCGGGAGAGCAGGACTTTGGCTTCGGTGATGCGGGCCGCTGGAATCGAAGTTGCGAGCCAGGTGTTGAGCTCGGAGCTCAATACGCCTTTCGGAAGCTGTGCACGCAGCAGGGAGAGGGCCATGGGTTTGCCCAGAATGATCTCAGATTGGATCACGCCATGGTTGAAGGAGAGCGATCCGCCCACGGAGGCCTGCGGGGTCTTGAGCTCGATGCTTTGAGCAACGATCCCGCCTTCTTGCGGTGAGAGCTCGACATCAGCCTTGAGCGAATCGATTTCTCGCGCTTCTTTCCAGAGTTTGGGCAGGGAGACGCGCGCGGAACGCAGATTGAGAAGGGTGT
>JBGAWT010000091.1:0-11956 GCA_044227445.1 Bdellovibrionia bacterium
TGCGCTCATTGCCAAAAAGCTTTGAACGGCTCGTGGGTGGATGTCACAGAGATCAGGCCCGATGCCGAATCGCCTGACACGCTGAAGATCGAGCTCTTTAGGGAGCTTAAGAGCAAGCTGGGCTTTGGAGCGCATGAGAGCGCATTTCGCGTGGTACTCATTCCCAACGCCGAGAACCTCACGCCCCAAGCAGCCAATTCGCTCTTAAAGCTTTTAGAAGAACCGCCCGCAGGTTGGGTATTTATTCTGACCACACCCGATCCGACCTTGCTGCTGCCCACATTAGTGAGCCGCTGCCAAAAGCTCAGGCTTGCTCCCCTGCCCGCAGACGTGATCGCAGCCGTGCTCACCCGTCGCGGCATTCCCGAGACTCGAACCCGCTGGGCCGCTTCGCTTGCTCAGGGAAGCTTGGCTCGCGCCATCACGCTTTGTTCGGATGAGACGATGGCTCGGCGTGAAGCGCTGTTCTCGTTTTTGAATCAACCAGCCAAAAATCTCACTACGCTTTTGGATTGGGCAGCTGCAGGACCTACGACTTTTGAGCAGCTCTTGGACCAATTGGAGCTCGTCGTTCAAGACCTAGTGCGCGCAAGCGCTGATCAGACGACCACGCCACGCTTTGCCAATTCCGATGGTCAGCAAGCTCTCGCACAGCATCTTAAGAAGCGAGTGGATGCGCGCGGATGGAAGCAAGCTCGCGGATTTTGGAGCGAGCGCATGGAAGACCTAGCACGTGCGCGCCGTTGGTCGGACACTCCGGTAAATCGTAAGGCCCTGACTCAGGACCTGCTGCTGCGCTGGGCGCAGGAGAGCTGATGAACGCCTGGGTCGAGCTCTCCCAGGTTGCTAAGGACTTCGACGGACAGGTGGTTTTCTCGGACATCTCTTTACGCGCCGAGCCAGGCGAGTCGATCGTCATCTTAGGCCCTTCGGGCGCAGGCAAAAGCGTTTTGCTTAAGATCATCGCGGGACTCTTGGAACCTTCGGCAGGCTCGGTTACGCGCGGAACCCGGGACATGGGCATGCTGTTCCAAAAGAACGCGCTCTTTGATTCGCTCACCGTGTTGGAAAACCTTCTATTTCCGCTCAAAGAGCGCCGGGGCGAAACCGGACGCAAGGCTCTCGAAAAATCGCGGGCCTTTTTGAAAGCCGTGGGCCTTGAGAGCTCCGAAGCTCAGTATCCAGACGAGATCTCGGGAGGCATGCAAAAGCGCTTGGGCATCGCGCGCGCCCTGATCGTCGAGCCGGAGCTGATTTTGTACGACGAACCGACGGCGGGCCTCGACCCTATCACCTCGCGCACGATCGCTGACCTAATCATCAAGCTGAACAAAGAGCGCGGTTGCACCGCCATCACCGTCACAAGCGACGTTCAGCGCGCCTATCAGCTGGGCCAGCGGATTTTCTTGCTCGCTCCCGGCCAATGGATCGAGGGCGGAAACCCCCAACAGGTGAAAAACACCTCCGACCCCGCGCTCAAACAGTTTATCTTTGGACTGAGGGAAGGTCCTTTGACCTCGGGCTTCTAGATGAGCATCCGATTCGAAGCGGTGAGCAAATCCTTTGGAAAGAAAAACGTTCTCAGGGACGTGTCTTTTGACGTCTCACCGGGCGAGATCCTCTTTGTCCTGGGCAAAAGCGGAATGGGCAAATCCGTCACGCTCAAGCACATCATCGGGCTGCTTAAGCCCGATTCCGGGGCAGTGTGGGTGGATGGAGAGGAAGTCTCTAAGCTCAATGACAACGGCCTAGCCCAGATCAGGCGCAAATGCGGGATGGTGTTTCAGCATCCTGCGCTGCTCGACAGCCTTACCGTCTACGAGAACCTCTCGTTTGGGCTCAGAACCCCGCAGTACAATGCTTCGCGCGAGCGGCCCCTGACTGAGAGCGAGATCCGCGCACGCGTGCTCGAGGTGCTGGAGCTCGTACAACTCTCGCCGGATGTCTTGGAGCGCATGCCGCCTGAGATCTCCTATGGCATGCAAAAGCGCGCGTCTTTGGCGCGCACCTTAGCGCCCGAACCCCGATTCCTGCTCTTTGATGAGCCCACCACGGGCTTGGACCCCATCACGACTCAAGCGGTGAATGACCTCATTTTTGAACTCTCGCGCAAGCTCAAGGTTACAAGCCTCGTGGTCTCGCATGACATGCAGTGCGCGCTTCAGATCGCCGATCGCATCCTCGTGCTGGATCAAGCGCGAATTTTAGCTCTTCAATCGGTGGCGGAGATCTTGGAATCCAAAGTTCCGCTGATCCAGGATTTCTTGGAAGAAACCAAAGCACTCCTACCTCCGGGATTCAAACCCAGGAGCGCCCGAGCATGAGCGCGAGCACCAAGCCGTTTCATTTCGCAGGTTGGGTGAGCCTTCGAATCGCGGGCACGATCGAGATCTTCTTGCACGAGATGGGCGGCTTCTTTCTGTTCTTTTGGGAAGTCGTCAAAACGTTCTTTTCCACCCATGGAAACGTGCGCCCCATCTGCGCTCAGGTCGTTTCGGTCACCATCAGGTCCTTGCCCACGGTGCTTTTCTCGGGTGTATTCGTCGGAGCGATCTTGGTGCTGCAGTTCAATGACATCTTAGCTCAGTACGACGCGCAGATGTTCTTGGGCGGACTCAATACGTCTGCCGTCGTTAGGCAGGTGGGCCCGCTGATCATCTCGTTTTTGCTAGCAGGCAAGATCGGCGCCTACACCGCTGCCGAGCTGGGTACCATGCGGGTGACCGAGCAAATCGACGCGGTCCAATGCTTAGGCACCAACCCCATTCAGTACCTTGTCCTGCCTCGCTTTGCCGGCATCGTCGCAGCATCGCTCCTGTTACTTTTCTTAGGGCTCTTCATCAGCATCGGCGGCTCGATGGGCGTGGCAGCGGCGCTTTGCGGCGTCAACCCGCTTCAGTTCTTATCGAGCATCCCTAAGTTCACAACGGCCGGAACCCTTATCGGCGGAATCGTTCAATCCGCGGTTTATGGATTCATCGTGGCTGGAGTGTCCTGCTACAAGGGCTACACCGCATCGGGTGGGGCACGCGGCGTAGGTCGCGCCGTGACCCAAGCTGCGGTTTACACCAATTTGTTTATCGTCATCGCCAACTTCGTGCTCTCAAGGCTTCTGCAAAGCGCCGAGATCCTATGGAATCTGTTCATGGATGGGGGCACGCTTTAATGTCAGCCAAATGGGATGAGCTGCACGGACAGCTCAAGGGCCAGATCCGCGATCAGCTCAAAAAAGGGCAAGCCGATGCTCAGAAGCTTCGCTCCGATGCACTGAAGCTCAGGCAAGAAACGGAAGCCCAACTCGAGCGCGTCCAGCAGGCGCTTTGGATCCGGATGCTGCACTGGGTGGGAGCGCCCATTGCCGAGCAGGTGGCCACAGCTTTTGAAGCCATTAGACTACTTCTCGCCGTGCTCGCGCGACTCTTTGATCGCCCCTGGCGCTGGCCCGAAATCGTTCAAGCCACGGCCCAGATGGGCATCGGCAGCCTGCCTAGCATCTCCATTGCCACGGCCTTTGCCGGCATGGTCGTCACGCATGAGATCGCCTGGCACATGGAACGTGCGCTGAGCACGATTTCGATGATTCCGGGATTCACCGGTCAGTTTATCTTGCGCGAGCTTGGGATCGCCGTTCCTGCACTCCTGATGGTGAGCAAGGTGGGCGCCTCGACGACTGCCGAAGTGGGCAGCATGAAGGTCACCGAACAGATCGACGCGCTCAAGCTCCTGGGCATCGACCCTATTCAGTACCTGGTGTTCCCGAGGTTCATCGGTGCGATCGTCTCGTCGGCGTGCCTGACCTTAGTGGCGATCGCCGTAACGCTGACTTGCGCCATCGCAGTGGCCATCTGGGGCTACGGCTTCACGCTACTTGAGTACCTCAATGCGCTCAGGCACTTCGTTTCGCCCATGGACCTGGTGGTGGCGCTCATTAAGGGAATGATCTTCGGCGCGACCATTCCGATCATCTCTTGCGCCTACGGCTTTCGATGCAAGGGCGGAGCTGAGGGCGTCGGAAACGCGACGACCAACAGCGTCGTGGCCGGCACGATCGTCGTGATCACGCTCGATTTCTTGCTGACTTTCCTGTTTACACGCCTCATCTAATTGATACTCTCGGGCTCTCATGAAGCTTTCGCAGGAAGCCAAAGTCGGCGCCTTGGTCGTTAGTACCCTGGTTCTGGCTCTTCTATTTGCATGGATCATCGGCGTGAAAAATCCGTTCAGCCGATCGCTCGAGTTTTACGTCACCTACAATTTCGCAGGCGGCATCGAAGTGGGCTCTCCCGTGCGCGTGGGCGGCATCAAAGTCGGCCGAGTGGAGCGCATCGATTTTTCAGCGCTGACGAAAAAGACCCCGTGGCCCTCAAAGAGCCCGGCAGCGTGGATGACGGCGAAGAAAAAGTCCGCGCGCCGCTTAAGATCAAAGTCTCCGTAAGGCGCGACGCCACGGCTGTAGTCAGACAGGACTCGCGCTTTTACATCAACCTGGCTGGCATCATCGGCGAGCGCTACATCGAGATCACGCCAGGACGAAAAAAATCACCCTTCATCAAGGATGGGGACGTCGTGGCCGGCGTTGATCCGCCCCGCATCGACCAGCTCATCTCGCAGAGCTTTGACGTCGCAGGCAAGATCTCTGACATCATCGAAGAGAACAAGGGCGACATCACCAAGTCCATCGATCTGCTCTATAAGCTCTCGGGCAACCTCAACAAGACATTGGCCTGGGTGGACAAGAGCGCCATTTTCAAGACCGACCTCTCTAAGCTCGTGGAGAACTTGATCCGCATTACCCAGGACGTCAGGCGCATCACGGATGAGACCGGCACGCCCGAAGGCCAGCGCACGCTCAAGCTTCTGCACGACCTGCTCTGGCGGTTGGAGCCCCTGGACTCCAAACAGATTCGCGAATTCCTTCAAAAGGAAGGCGTGAAGGTCACGATCTTCGCGAGGTAAGGCATGGCACGGAAAGTTCTCGTGCTCTTTGGGCATCCAGCAATTCAAAAATCCCGCGTCAACCGCCAGATGGCCCGCGTCGCGCGCGAGCTTCCGGGCATCACCTTCCGCGACCTCTATGAGGAGTATCCGGACCTGGCGATCGACGTGAAGGCCGAGCAAAAGCTCTTAGTGGAGCACGACGTCGTCGTGTTTCAGCATCCGTTTTACTGGTACAGCGCGCCTGCGATCTTCAAAGAATGGGCAGACTTGGTTTTGGAGTGGGAATTCGCTTACGGCCCAGGCGGCGACGCGCTCAACGGCAAAGGCTGGCTCACCGCCATCACGACGGGTGGGCCGGAGTCCGCGTACAAAGAAGGTGGCTACAACCGCTATACCATTCGCCAGCTGCTCGCGCCCATGGATCAAACGGCGCACCTATGCGGCATGCATTTTTTGGCACCGTTTACCGTTCATGGCACGTTGAAGCTCGATCCCAAGACCGAGATCCCGCAGATCGCTCAGTCTTACCGAAAGCTCCTGGAGGGCCTGCGCGACTCTTCGATGCCACTTGAAAAACTCACGGGATGGGATCGCATCAACGATCACATCGATGCGCTGCGAGGGGGCCACTGATGCACAGCAACCCGCTGATTCAGGTTCTCGTCTACTTGGGTGCTATGCTCGTGAGCGTTCCGATCGCCAAGCGCTTAGGCCTAGGTGCGGTGCTGGGTTACCTCATCGCAGGCGCCTTGCTTGGTCCGCACGTTTTGGGATGGATCGCCGATTCCACTCAAGACGCCTCTCACCTCTCTGAGTTTGGCGTCATCATGATGCTCTTTCTCATTGGCCTGGAGCTCAAACCCTCACTTCTGTGGAAGATGCGCGGGCCGATCTTTGGGCTGGGGAGCCTTCAGGTCGTGGGCGTCACAGCGGCATTTGCGGCCGTGGGCGTTCTCACTGGAACAGAATTCAACACGAGCCTCGCAGTGGGCTTGGTGCTCGCCTCTTCTTCGACCGCCATCGTTTTGCAAACGCTGCAAGAAAAGGGCTTGCTCAAGACCACGGGCGGGGACGCCTCGTTCTCGGTGCTGTTGTTCCAAGATATCGCGGTGATCCCGATCTTAGCGCTGCTGCCGCTGCTGGGAGAGGCTGGCGCACGTGAGGCATCAGGTCCCGCATGGTTGGGCGCACTTAAGGTATTGGGCGCCGTGGGCGCAGTGATCGCAGCAGGAAGGTTCTTGATCCGGCCTGCCTTTAGAATGATCGCGGCAGCCCACCTGCGCGAGCTCTTTACGGCAATGGCGCTGTTCTTGGTGCTGGCCATCACGGCGCTCATGAACGCAGTGGACCTCTCCCCTGCTTTAGGAGCGTTCTTAGCTGGCGTCGTGCTCGCTGATAGCGAGTATCGCCATCAGCTTGAGACGGACATCCAGCCGTTCAAGGGCTTGCTACTCGGAGTGTTCTTCATCTCCGTCGGAGCCCAGATCGATTTTGTTTTGGTGACCAGGCAGCCCAGCTGGATTCTGATGGCAGTCCTAGGCATTGTCGCCATCAAAGGCGTTGTACACGTCATCATCGGCACCGCCTGGAAACTGCCTAAACCGGATCGTTGGCTTTTTACTCTGGCGTTGGCTCAAGGCGGGGAGTTTGCGTTCGTACTCATTAGCTACGCGCGAGGCTACTCGCTTTGGAACCCAGAGGTCGGGCAACTCATGACCGCTTCGGTGGCTCTGAGCATGGCGTTTGCTCCGCCACTCATCACAGCTTACGTGCGCCTGATCCAACCGCGTTACTTAAGAGGCACCACCGAAGAGCGCGAAGCCGATGTCGTGGATGAGCGCGAAAACCCCGTGATCATCGCAGGCGTTGGGCGCTTCGGCCAAACCGTGGCTCGCCTGCTCAAGTCCTCAGGCTTTAGGGTCACGGTGCTTGATGCCGATGCGGAGCAGATCGAGGTCATCAGGCGCTTTGGACTCAAAGCTTTTTACGGCGATGCATCCCGAATGGACATCTTGGAGGCGGCCGGAATCGCACACGCTAAGGTCATGATCCTAGCCATCGACGATCACGAAAAGACCCTTGAGATCGCAGCTGAGATCCGAAAGCACTATCCTAGGCTTCCCGTATTAGCCCGCGCCTACGACCGCATCCATGCGTATAAACTCCTCAACTTAGGCGTCTCGCAGATCGCCATCGAAACATCCGGAAGCGCTCTGGCTTTGGGCACCGAGGCGCTGAGACACCTAGGAATGGCGCAGCATCAAGCCACGCGCACGGCGCAGATCTTCAGGCGCCACAACGATCAATCGATCCAAGCGCTCTCGAAGGTCTACAATGAGTCTGACGAAAGCACGTTCATGAGCCACGCGCGCTCTTGGCTGGACGCTCTCGAAAAACTATTCCAGACGGACGCCAAGGACGACTTCTCACACGAGATTGGTCGTGGCTGGGAATCCCCTCCTCGAGCGCATAAAGAGCTGCCGCCAGATGTGCAGGCGGGGGCTTAGGGGTTTTGCCCGGACGCAGTGAGACTGCTAGATTTTTATTTCCGAGATCGCAAACTTACTCAACCTCAGCGCGTAGACGCTCGGCCCGCTCGGGCTCATACCCGGAGCAAGCTCCAGCATCGCCGAAAGCGCTGCCGAAGCGTTGAACTGGGCCGCTCCTTTGCCCGAACGTTTGAGCTCGCGAGCTAGAAAGGCCATTTTTTCACGCTCACCCACTCCCAGCTTCGCCGCGAATTGCACGAGGTACTGGCGATCGGCCGCACGACTCTCATCAAAACGAAGAACCGCAGCCTGAATCGCCACAAAAGCTTCGCGCGGATGCTCTTTGAGCCACTGCGCCTGCTCGGCAAACTGTTGAGCCTCGGGCGCCCCCACCATCGAACCAAAGACCCGCAGCGCAGTGAGCTGGACCACCTTCTGACCTGCCTCTGAGGCAGGAAAAGAATTCACCGGATCGCTGCTTTTTGAAATGGGAGCCTGGACTTTGGCCCTAGTTTCGACCTGCGCGGGAGCTTGAGCGGGAGCACGAACACTCAGTACCTGTGGCTGGCGGCCTTCATAACCCATGAGAAATCCTGCAGCGGCGCAGAGCACGGCAGTGAGGACGATGACCTTCACTCGGCTTGCTCCTCCTGCCCCAGATCCACCGAAATCCCGCTGCGATCTAAGCTAGCCAGTAGCTCAGGCTTTATGCTGGGGTAAGCCTCCAAGAATTGCCGCGCGAGCGTAGCGCGAATTCCCCAATCCTGTTGCCGGGTGATTCCTGCGAGCGTCCCGGCCAAGGCCTCAGCTGAGTCGCGGGCGTTCTTCAAAAATATCCCCTGCGCAGTGATCGGCCGCGCTTGAGCGGGAGTGGTACTTAGCGCCTCATCGAGTTCGCGAGGGGTGGAAGCTGTTTCCGGATTCGGGCGCGCGGCTGGAGGACTCTCAGTGAACTCCTGAAGGGCAAGCGCCCTCACCGCGTCCGCGTTTTTGGGGTTAGTGCCCAGCGCGGCGATAAGAGCTACGCGCTCCAAAGGATAGGCATCGGGCGAAATCCGATTGAGCGCCGCTTTTACGGTGTCCGTTCCATGCTCAGAATCCTGAGCTAGCCGTGTCACAAAACTTTGCGCATACGCATCGACGCCAGGAATCTCTTGGTGGTTTTGCGCGATGAGCGCACGTCGCATCTGAGTGCCCAAGGCATCATCACCGAGATCGCGGTTTAGCCTGCTTTCGTGCTCGGTGAGAGGAGCCGAGTCCAGCGCGATCTCAACTGAGCTGCGTGCAAGCAAGGGAGCCCCAGCCTGATTGACAGGAGAGGCTGCGGTAGCGCGGATCTGCTCCACCGGATGAGCTTGGGGCTGAGTTGCGGACCTCCCAGCTAGATAACCACCCACTAATGATGTCGCCCCCACGGCGACGATCAAAGTACTTGCCTTCAAGGAACCGCCAGATGAGTAAAGCCTTCGAGAATGCTGTAGTAGGTGCCTGACTTTTCCAGATAACCCGCTTGGAACGAAAGCACTGGCAGAATGACCGCCGTCTTAAGAACCCAATAAGGAAAGGGACCAAAGCTGCGCTTCTCCCAAAACAATCCGCCGTTGAGCGTTTGAATCTGAAGCCATTGTTTGACGCCACCGGCAGGATTTTGAATCGTGAAGACGTCATCCTCGGGGCTTGAGTTTTGGCGAGTAAAGCCACTGACGGCTACAAAGTGCCCGCCGTTCCTGGCAAACGTCACGTACTCGGTACCCAAGATCGTCGTGGAATTGCGCGTGAAGTGCCCGTGACCCAAAACAACGCCTGCTCTGGCGCTAATCAGAGGTTCGATGTTTCGACCCGATACTCCCATCGGGGTGGCTGATGCGCCGCCTAAACCAGGTCTCATAAAATCACCTGCCCGCCCCGCCACGCCCTTGGACAAGTAAAAATCCTTGAGCAGCGGGATCATAAATGTTCCGGTCACCGCATTGGTGCTCATGAGCGAAGCCATATTCGCGACTCGGTTTTGCCAAGTAGCGGGGACGAACTCGGTTGCAGTCCAGCCTCGGGCCGGATTGCCTGCGCCCGCGTAGTGCACTTGGCCCGCAAGCACCATGGCTCCTGAGACAGGCGCGCACAGCATGCTGCCACCTGGGCCGTTGGGGAGCCACTCCGCGGGCAAGCTGCTGCTCATTTGATCGTACAGCGGCATGTACATCTCGCAGGCTACGGAAGAGGCGTTACAACTAAACCCTCCAGCGTCGGCGCTGGCGTCAAGACTCCGGGAACTCAGAACGAAAAGTGTGCTTAAGGCTAACGATAGGACCGACTTTGAACTTGGAATGGACCAAACCCCCGTCTAAGAGTGTAGCCAGGCCCGGCGGGAGGTTCGACGTATTTTTTAAATAGCGACTATTTATGATTAAAATCGACTCTATCTGTGCCCGGAGAGCAAGGCGGCGCGTCTATCCTGAGCGATTGACTAAATTAAATGGTCATGAGATCGCCCTGCACCATGAAGCGCATCGCGGCCATAGCCCTTCTTTTGATCGCATCCGTCGCACAAGCCCGTTCGATCGTGGTTTTTGACCTCGATGGCACGCTCCTGGACCCCAAGCCGCGCATGATAGCGATCTTACGGGCCGTGGGCTGGGAGATCGGCGACCTACGCCTGCACTACATCAGTGAAGCTAATGTCTCGGGCGTTTCGCACAACCACTGGCCATTTCTGCCCTTTCAAGAAGGCGGAACGTTCGAAAGGATCTTCGGCGGCAAGGGAGAGTTCTACACCGCCCCTTTTGGACGCAGGTTTTATGGATCGCCCGAGTTCCTGCGCTTTGATACCGCCAAGGCCGGAGCCCCTGAGTTCGTCGAGCGCGTGATCCAGGAGCTCGACGCCGACGTCCTTTATCTTACCGGCCGCGACCGCATCTTGACCGAAGAAACGATCGGTCAGCTCAAGCGGTATGACTTTCCGGGGTATGGCAGCCGCGCTCAATACAAAGATCGCGTCAGCCTCGTGCTCCAACCCACGGACGATCAGCGCAAGGTCAAAGACTTCAAAGTCGATGAAATCAAGAAAGCCGAGTCCCGCGGGAAGGTCATCATGGCTGTGGATGATGACCTGAGGAACATCGACCAGTTCAAAGCGGATCTTTCGCCGGATGTGCTGATCGTGCGAATCGTGGACAACGTATTGGATCGAACAGGAGTCCCTGGGGGCGTGATTCAGATTTCAAATTATCTTTACGACAACTCGGTGAGCGCCCAAGGGAAGCGCGAAACGCGACTCAACGGCGACGAGCTCACGCGGATCCTGCGCACAGCTAAAGGCTGCATCTCTAAGCTCAGTGGAGCCGGACAGTAGCGTTCTTTAGGAAGACGTTTTGCAGGTGATCGACCTCAAGATTGTCGATCCAAGGCTGAATCAACGAAACATTGGGGTCGTAGTAAAGAGGTAGGACGACGGCGTCCTCTTCGAGAAGTTTCTTTTGAGCCTGAATATAAAGCCCTAGGCGCTTTCGCTCGTCGCGCGTCCCACGAGCCTCGTCCACAGCTCGGTCATAGATCTCTGAACGCCAGGTCGTGCGATTCTTGCGCTGTCCAAAGGCAAAAACCGTGAGGAAGTTATCTGGATCCGGGAAATCAGCCGCCCATTGGCCGACATAGATCGGAAACTGATGCGTATCTAAGAGTCCATGAAAGCGTTTGTGCTCAAACCCCCGAAGCTCCAGTTCCACGCCCAGATTGGCTTTGAGCTGTTTTTGCAGGATTTCGACAACGCGACGAGGCTTGGCCCAATCCATGAAAATCGCCTCGGCCTTAAGCGGTTTGCTCAGATCCACACCACAGGAGCGAAGTTGTTTCTTGGCCGCGACGGGATCAAACTTGATGCCTGCCTGCGGGCTATACCCAGGCAGCGGAGGCGGAATGAAGCTCGTGGCAACCTTCTTCTCGCCCTTGAGCTCTTTGACCATGGCATTGCGATCCACGGCCATGGAGATGGCTTTTCGGATGCAGGGATTGTTTGCGGGATAGCGACTCACCACAAATCCCATATAAAAGGTTCTCAGCAGCGGAAACACTTTGACCGAACGTCTGAGCTCATAAGGCAACTCGGAGAGTTCTTTTTCCCAGTTAAACTCCACCAAAAAATCGATCTTTCCGGCCTTGAACTGCTCCATCGCCTCGGTGTTGTCCTGAATGATCAGGCCCACGACCTCCTCGACGTTTCCTCGCTTGCCATAGTAGTGCGGGTTGGCGCGCAGGATGACTTTTCGGCCCAACTCAACGGCATCCAAGACATAGGGGCCTACGGTGACCATGCGTCCGGGCGAAGCCCAGGCATTGCCGTATTTTTCGACGATGTCCTGCCTCAGCGGAAAAGTCGCCCATACACTGAGATTGTAGAGCCAGTGCGAGATGGGCCTCCGAAGCTTAAGCTCCAGAGTCGTGTCGTTGAGCGCCTTGATGGCGACCTTCGAAAAATCGGTCGTTTTGCCGAGTGCGAAATCCTCAGCTCCTTCGACGTCTTGAAGGACATAGGA
>JBGAWT010000092.1:0-12315 GCA_044227445.1 Bdellovibrionia bacterium
TCCAATCGCTCCGGTAGCTGCGGCTGTTCCAGATCTCGCTCCACCCGTGGCGCAAGAACCGCTTGGCGCGACGCGTGCCCTAGACGGAGGCGCGCTTCAGCAGTCCGCTGATCCCGCGGCGGCGCCCGAATGGGATCTCGGAGCTCCTCCCGGAGGAGTGGGCGAAGGGGCCGCAGAACCAGCAGCGGATGGAGCGCTCCCTGATCTCGGTCTTTCGCAAACCGTAGAAGCTCAGCCGGGTGATCCGATCTTAGGGCTTGGAGCTGAGGCTCCTCCTGCGGATGCCTTAAACCTGGGTGATCCGGGGGCGGCGGATGTGGCTCCCGCTACGGATGCCCCTTTGTCTTTGGACGGTGGAGCGATGGACGGCGGGTTGGCGCTCGCCGCCTCCGAAGCCAGTGCGCTGATCGCCGACGATGCAGCTACTCGCGTTGCGGCGCCCACGCAGCTGTCCGTCAGGCTGACCTTTAAGCCCGGTGACGCCAATGTCACGGAGTACGACATCCAAGGCGATGAGGTTTCGTTGGGTCGTGGCCAGCAGTGCACGATCGTTCTGAACGACAAGAAGTCCTCTCGCAAGCACGCCATCTTGAGGCGCGCGGGAATGCAGTTCACCCTCAAGGACCTAGGCTCCTCCAACGGAACCTACATCGACGGTCGTAAGGTGCCCTCGGGCCAAGAGGTCGAGGTTCCCGGCGAAGCGCGCATTCAAATCGGCAATGTCGAATTTCAGTTCAAGGCTTTGAGCCGAGATTACCTGGCGCAAGCCTCGGCCCTTCCTTCGGCCGAAGAGCTCGCTCCAGCTGTGATGGCTGAACCTGCGGCAGCAGTGCCGGACCTAGGCCAGCCCGCAGTGAGCATGGATCCGATGGGTCAGGGCGGAATGCCGCAAGCCTTTGCTGCTGATGCGATGGGCGGAGTGCCTCAACCGGTGGGAATGCCCCAGGAGTGGGGCGCGGTTCCTGGAATGACTGGCGTACCGGGGATCGCAACCCCTGGAGCCGCGGCTGGCGGAAATCCCAATAGCTTGCTGACGAAGTTCAGAGCCCTGCCCATGCAGCGCAGGCTGATCTACATCGTGGGAATCGGCGCGCTTCTGTACTACGGGGTCGAAGAGGGCTACTTCAACGACTTCCTGCCCCAACCCGAAAAGCCTGCAAAGACTCAGCAGCAAAAGCCAGTCACCGCCGCTGACGCGAAAAAGAAAGCCACGTTCGATACGCTTCCTCGCGATAAGCAGCTGTTCGTCGATTCGACTCACAAATTGGCTTACGAGTATTTTCAAAACCGCGAGTGGGACAAATCTCTTTACGAGCTAGAGAAGATCTTCGCCCTCATTCCCGATTACAAAGACTCGCGCGAGATCGAGCGTTATGCGCGCGAAGCCAAAGAACGGCAAGCTCGCATCGACGAGGAGAATAAACGCGCCGAAGAAGAGACCCGCGCTAAGGCTCGCGTCGCCTCGTTGCTGGAGCAGGGCGCGGAGCTGGTCAAGAACAAGGACTACGAGAACCTCCGCGGGGTGATCGCCGAGATCCTCAATTGGGATCCCGACAATGCGCAAGTGGCCGAGTGGAAGAAAACCATCGAGGAAGTTGAAGAGAACAAGCGCCGCAATGCCGTTCGCAAACAGGTTCAGAGCGAAGTCAATCGGCGCGCTCGAGAGACCCTGGATCAAGGCCTGGCTCTGACTCGCAAAGGCAAGTGGTTTGCATCGATTCCAGTTTTTGCGCAGGTCATCGAGCTTGATCCTGCGGATCGCAGGATCATTCAGAAGGCGCGCACCAAGATCGCGCAAGCTAAAGCGTGGATCAAAGCCAAGCGCGATCCGCTGCTCGAAGCGGCCCTGGAGCGAGAAAAGGGCAAGGAGTACGGCCCGGCGTTTAAGCTCTACCTCGAGGCTTCGAAGGTCGATCCTTCGAACAAAGCCGCGCCTCAAGGGATGGCCCGCGTGCGCGGAGTCCTGCACGAAGCTGGCAAGGGCCTTTACACGGAGGGCGTCTTGGCCGAGAGCTACAGCGATTTCACGACCGCCAAGCAAAAATTCAACGAGATCCTGCGCGTCGTTCCGGCAGAGGACATCTACTACGAGCGCGCTAGCAAGAAGCTTTCGAAGTACCACGTTCTCAAAGACGATGAGGCCAGGGAATGAACCACTCACAGGCAGGGATCGCGCAGGTGAAGCAAATCACGGAGTTCTCCTCTCCTGGAGGCAGGCCCGATCAGGAAGACTTTGCTCTAGCCGATCGCGCCAAGCAGATCTTCGCCGTGGCCGACGGTTTTGGGGGGCGTGGCCCAGGGCTTGAGGCCTCGCGCGTGGCCTGCGAGTCGGTGCGAAGCTTTCTTTTTAAAGAAGCCGGTGATCTGGATGCCACGCTGCCTTTTGAGATCAGGCCCTATTTTTCGCTCGTCGGAAACGTGCTCTTTAATTCGCTTATTCACGCCAATCGCGCTTTAGGCAAACTCAACAAGGGTCGCTCCCTCAATGCGCGCGGCGGAGCATCGGTGGTGGCGGGTTTTGTCGACGATGGCTTGCTTGCGCTTGCGGGCGTGGGCGCTGCGGAGGCATGGTTATTCAGGGGCGGTCAGAGCTCCCAGCTCATTAAGCCCCAAACCTATGGATCTTTGCGCGATCCTTTTGGGGCCGGTACTCATGCTGCGGGGAGCGCTCCTTTAAGAGCCCTCGGAATGGCTGATTCTTTAGAGCCCGAGTTGGTCGAGGTGAGGCTTCAGCCGGGGGATTGGCTGCTGCTCCACACAGATGGTTTAGGCGCATCCTATCGAATGGAGCTTTCGGGTATTCAGGCTAGCGGGGGTCGGCCTGAGGAAGCCGAGGCCTGGGTGCAGGCTTGCCGGAGCAAAAATTTCGCTGAGAATGTGGCCTTTGTTTTAGCGTGTTTTTGAGGTTTGATTTTTTGTGTTTAAATTCAGTTAGTTATAGATTCATCATCTAATTTGGTTTAATTGACAAAATTAGTATGACAACCCTATAATTAAAGAAGGGTTTAGGTAAGACCTTTTTCCTCCGAAGGGATTGGGAGAGAGGGAGACGAATTTATGGGTGGTAATACGACTCTTAAAAAACAGCTCCGTCGATTTTGGGCCGAAGAGTCGGGTCAAACTACGACTGAGTATGTTCTGATCCTCGCCATCATCTTCGTGATCGTCCGTCAGCTCCAAAGCAAATTGGCTAAGGGCGTAGGCGACGGCGCGACTCAGATCGGCGATGGGGTCACCAAGATCATCAACGACTCGATGAACTCCAACTAAGTTCCACCTGTTTTCGGAAGCCACTTATGCTTCGAGCCTTCCTCCGGGACGAATCCGGCCAAGCAGCCACTGAATACATCTTGCTTCTCGCCCTCGTGACGGCTGGTGTCGGCGTCATGTTCAAAAACATCATCCGCGCCTTGGATAAGGGCGTCGTCTACATCGGCGGGGCTCTCGAAAAAGACCTGCGCACAGGGAGAATGAACATTGAGCTTTGGGCCGATTAGTTCTTCTCAGCAAGCCATCGGTATCACTGTTACGGCTGTGAGCCTTACGGCTGCAGCCCTTGATCTCAAGTACAAGAAAATCCCCAACGTTCTGACGGTTCCAGCTCTGACTCTGGGACTTGCGTTTCGATCTTACTTTTTAGGTTCGGCCTCCTGCATGGAAGGCTGTTCAGGCGCGCTTTTGGCCTTTGTGCTCACGGGCTGGATGTTCCTGCTTCGTTTTATGGGTGCAGGCGACGTCAAGCTGCTCATGGCCGTGGGAGCTTGGGTAGGCCCTCGACCCGTGGTTGAGACCCTGGTGCTTGCCGTGGGGTTTGGCGCTGTGATGGCCATCGTGCAGCTGGCCTCGCGCGGAAAGCTCGGTGATTTCGTGCGCAAGATCCAGTTGGGATTAGCGTCTTTTGCGCGCGAGGAGTTCAAAGCGCTGCGGCCTTCGCTGGATCGCACGATGACGCTTCCGTTTGGTGTGCCTTTGGCGGCGGCGGCGATTCTGACCGTTTGGGTGAGGCCGCTTGCCAATGTGCAGCTACTGCCGTGGATCTGAGGCTTTAGGGCCGCTGACTCTGACCGAAAGGAAAGTGAGGGGTTCCGCATGAAGACGAAGTTAATGCGCCGCAAAAAATCCCAATCGGGCCAGACTGCGCTGGAGTACGTCTTGATGCTGGCAACCGTCGTAGGCTTTTTCATGCTCGTGGCGCGAGGCATCGGAAGCTGGGGGCTACAGCAAAAGATGCTGGCTCCGCTCAATGACAAGTTCGCCAAGGTTTACAAGAACGGCCGAGTTGATGCGATGGGTTACGACGAACTCACGGGCGGAGGGCCTACAAACCACCCCAGGGCCCGTTCTTCGCGGGGAACCGGCAATTTTAGGATCTTCCTGAACCCTCGCCCCAAGTAGAAAGACGCGCAAACTCTCAACTTCATTTGGCTTCCTGACGAAAAGCAAGTGAGGAGGACTCCGTGTCTGGTCATGTAGATCGATCCGAATCTGGTCAGTCGACGTTAGAGTTTACGCTCACGCTCGTGCTCGCCCTGGCGTTCGTGTTCTTCTATTTTCAGCTCGCCGGCGCATTCGCGTTTGGCAACTATGCCCATTACGTGACCTTCATGAGCGCTCGCGCGTATCAAGCCGCAGGCTCCACGGAGCTCGATCAAATCACGCGCGCCAAGCAAGTCGCAGCAGGCTTCTTGATGGGCAGTTCAGGCGGCGAGCTCTACAAGATGTGGGCGCGCGGCGACGCCACCGCCTCAAGTTCGGATGTTCCGGGACTTTCGATCGGAAAGATGACCGAAGCCTACACTCCCGATCGTAACGGATCCTGGGCAGACGGCGTGCGCTACCGCTTCAAGAGCCGCTTGTTTCTTTTTCCGAGGAATCGCTCCCGGCCGTCGTCCGGCCTCGGGCGCAAATTCATCAACCCTCGATCTCTGCAGTCAGAGAGCTGGTTGGGTCGCGAGCCTTCTTTCAAGAGTGCGATGGAACGATGCCTATGGGCCAGAGGTTATATGACAACGGCTGCTAGCCTTTCGCATCCCGAGTCAGGCCAGAGCGTGCTGGAGTTCTTGCTCCTCATTCCGCTCATCGTCGCGCTCACCGTTTTGCTCGTGAAGATGAACGCCGTGATTCAGGTTTCCATCGTCAACCAGCAGTACGCGCGAGCTCAAGCTGCTGCTTTCGTTTAACAGCGCTTAGTATCGGACTCGCGCTTCGTAGTGAGCGATTTCATTCCCTATAACGCCAACGCGATGGTCGTGGGTGTTTCCAACTTCGCGCGCGAAGACGAGGACGATCCAGGCAACCCCGCTCGCCCGACGATCATGAGCGTGGCGCGCAATCCGGCTCAAGAATCCAAAGGCGACGACACCAAGGGTACCGAGCCCGATACGCGCGCTCGCGTGCGAGTCAGAACCTCGGTCACGCTGTGCACGCCGATCACGAGCCAGCCTGGCGTGGGAGCCTTGCTCGACATCTCGGTCAGCTCGAATGCGGGCGATCGAAGTGCGCAAGTCGCCAATGGAAACGCGGTTTGGAAACTTTCGGATGGCATGCAGTTTTCGTACTGCACTGCAGACAGGAGTCTTGAAAAATGAATAACCGAGCGCTCACCCTTTCGATAGCCATGGCTGCCCTAGCGGCCTACTTCGTTTACTCCTACGTCTCGAGCATCGAAGATGCTCAGCGCAAGAAGTTCGGCTCCGCCGTCTCAGTGATGGTCGCTAAGCGCGACATCAAGGAGATGGAAGACGTCCAAGAAGACATGCTGCGATTTGAGACCGTCCCGCGCCAGTTCGTCGAGCCAGGCGCGTTCTCATCGGATCTCAAAGACGGCAAGGATCTCACGCAAAAGCTTCGCGACTACACCGGCATGATTGCGCTGGTTCCGATCAAGAAGGGCGAGCAGATCACGGGAAGCAAGCTCAGCGAGCCTAACGTTCGCACAGGGCTTTCGGCTCAAGTCTCTCCTGGCCGCAGGGCTGTTGCAATCGAAGTGAACGAGAAAACCGGCGTATCCAAGCTCGTAAAGCCCGGGGATCGCGTGGATGTGATCGGCGTGATCGATTCGGGTGGCGGCAAGGAAAATAAAGTCTCGCGCATCATCCTTCAAGACGTCGTGGTGCTCTCGGTCGGACGATACGTGACGCACAACATGCCCCGCATCGAAGAGATCGACGGCACAGGCGCCCGGAAAGTCAGGAATCTGCTGCACGATTACAATTGGGCTTCGATCACCCTTGAGGTGGCTCCCGCTCAGGCCCAGATGCTGGCGCTGATTTCCGCTTCGGGCGATAGCCAACTAGCTCTTTCGCTTCGAAACAATGAGGACTCCGAGCAGGTCGCAGCCCCAGGCGTGATGCTGGGCGACGTGCTGGGACCGGACGCCGTGCGAGTTAGATCGCCGGCTGGGGGGCGAAGATGAGAAAAGCTTTCTTCATTTTAATTTCGCTGGCAGTAACGCTGGCGCCGATCGCTCAGGCTCAGGCTCCAGCCCCGAAGGCTCGCACCACGGGGAAGCTCTCGAGCCACGAAAGCGAGAAGAACGCCAAGCGTGAGGAGATCAAGCTTTCCACGGGCGAGGATCGCGCCGTGGATCTGGGCTTCGACATCGCTGACGAACAAAAGCAGCTGCTGTATTCCAAGGAAATCGTTTACGTGCAGGTCGCTCGCATCGACGACAAGACCCAGCTCGTGTTCAAGCCCCTGAAAAAGGGCACCAGCAGCGTCATGGTGCGCGATACCGAGGGCAAGATCCGGATCGTTTACCTTGTGCGCGTGAGCGAGAACAACCTCATGCGCGAGGCCGCTGAGATTCGCAAGATCCTCAAGGAAGTCGAAGGCCTCGAAGTCAGCGTCGTGGGCAAGAAAGTGGTCATCGAAGGCGAGATTCTAACGCCCGATGATTTCGGCATGGTTCAGCGCGTGCTGGCTCAAGGCGATTACGTCAACGATGTGATCGACAAGACTCGCATGTCGCCTATTGCCCTCACGGTCCTTGCCAAGAAGATCCAAGAAGAGATCAACGTCTTTGCCCCGAACGTTCGCACGCGCGTGGTCAACGGCGTGGTGTTCTTAGAAGGCACGGTCGAGAACCAGGATTCGGCTAGCCGCGCGCTTCGGGTTGCTGAGCTTTATCTGCCTGAGGTCAAGCCGGCGAGCACCCTGGTTGCCGACGAGCGCAAGGTCCAGACCAACGTTAGGCGTGCGACGATTTATAACGCCATTATCATTCAGCCTGCGCCACCCAAGAAACTGGCTAAGCTCGTTCGCGTCCGCTTTGATTTCGTGGAGCTCGGTAAGGACTATCTCAAGGCCTTTGGCCTGCAGTGGACGCCCAGCATCGGAAGCCCGCAGGGCGCTACTTCGGATCAGATCGCCATCGGGGCCGCAGGAGCGGCAGCGCCGACGTTTAGCGCCGTGATTTCCAACCTGTTTCCGAAGCTCAACTTCCTGACCCAGGCGGGTTACGCGCGCGTGATCAAGACAGGCAACCTCGTGATCAAAAGCGGCGAAGCTGGAACGCTTAAGGACCAAGTGACCTACTCCTCTCCTGTTCTCGCAGCAAATGGAGCGCCCAGCTTCCAGCAGCAAAACGTAGGAACCGATGTCGCTGTCACTCCGATGATCCTCGGGACGTCCGAGGACATTTCGATGAACATCAATTTCCAGCAGTCCGCGCCGGTTGGGGCTGTCAAGGCAGGACAACCTCCGGTGGTCGCGGCCCATTCGGTTCACACCAATCTGTACGTTCGCAGCGGCGAGAGCGCCGCGATCGCGGGCGTGGAGACGAGCACGGCGACCACCTCGTTCAACGGCGATGGCGGCGGCGGAGAGGGGATTTCGCCTCTCATCAGCTTGATTCACTCCAAGAACTATAAGAAGAACCGCTCGCAGTTCGTCATCTTCTTTACGCCTCAGATCGTCGAGAACGCGGTTGAGGGCACCGAAGATCTGCGTCGTAACTATAGGATCAAGGTCAAATAACCATGGCAGGCCATATCATTGCAGTCGTAGGCGGAAAGGGCGGGGTGGGCAAAAGCGTGTTTACCGCCAATCTCGCTATCGCCTATTTGCAAGAGACCAAACAGCGCCCGCTGATCGTGGATCTGGATCTGCAAAGCCTGGGCGACCAAAACATCATCTTGGGCCAAAACCCTCCTAAGTCCATCGTGGACGTCTCGCGCATGCCCCCGGGACCTATTGAACCCCGCACGCTCGCGCCGTTCATGATCAATGCCCCGCAAGGTTATAGCTACATCGGGGCGCCTCGCGACACCGCTCTTGCGCGTGACATCGATGTGGATGGGTTGGGGCGGTTTTTTAAAGCCGTCACCTCGATCTTCAACGTCGTCTTCGTAGATTGCGGAACCGGAATGGACCCATGGGCTCTCAAAGCCATGGAGTTTGCCACCGCGATCTTCGTGGTCACCACGGCCGACGTGATCGTGGTCAATCAAACCAAGCGCGTGCTGGGCAAGATCCAAGAGCTCTTGTTTCCGCCTGAGATGGTGCAGATCGTGGTTAACAAGTACTCGCCCACGCAGCTTGTAAGCCCGCAGGTGATCCAAAAAAACCTCAATCGACCTTTGTTCGCCGCGATTCCCGAAGAGATCGCCACCTGCGACGGTGCATTGGCCAAGAGCATGCCCGTTTGCTTAGCGGCTCCGAGCGCTCCCGTGGTGCGGGCGTACCACGATATTGTTCGTAAGATGCAGCAGGTTAACTTGCTTGAGACGCTCTCTACTCTCAAGAAACCCTCTGGCGCTGCTGCAAAGGTTCAAGCCTTGCTTCAATCCGGTCCCGCTGCAGCGGGAGCTAACGCCGGAACTTCAGGGCCAAACAGCCGCTCTTCCGCTGCTCCTCTGGATGCGTGGACTTCCATGAAGCTGCGCCTGCACAAGGCTCTCGTGGAGAAAATGGACCTAAAAAAACTTAATACCGACACGAGCGACCCCCGGCAGCGCGCCGTGCTGCGCGAAAAAGTTCAAAAGACCTTGCTGGATGTATTGGGCACCGAAGATACGGCAGGCCTGCTCGCCACGCGTGAGCTCAAAGCTCAGATGGTCAAAGAAGTGCTCGACGAAGCGTTGGGTCTAGGCCCGCTTGAGGATCTGCTTGCCGACGAGACGGTGACCGAAATCATGGTCAACGCGCGAGACCAGATCTACATCGAAAAAGCCGGCAAGCCGACGCTCTCCAAGGTCCTATTCTCGAGCGAGCAGCAGATGATGAACGTCATCGAACGCATAGTCACCCCTCTGGGTCGTCGCGTGGATGAAAAAGTTCCGTTCGTGGATGCGCGCCTTCCGGATGGCTCGCGCGTGCACGTGATCATCCCGCCTCTGGCTTTGCGTGGGCCTACGATCACGATTCGAAAATTTCCCAAGAAACGCCTGGAGGCCAAAGATCTCGTCGCCTACGGCTCGATGACTGAGGAGATTGCTGACTTCCTGCGCTCTTGCGTCGAGGCCAAATTAAACATCGTCGTCTCAGGCGGTACCGGCTCCGGTAAAACCACGCTGCTCAACATGCTCTCGAACTTCATTCCGGTGAGCGATCGCATCATCACGGTCGAGGACTCGGCCGAGTTGCAACTGGGCCAAGATCACGTCGTGAGGCTCGAGTCGCGACCAGCTAATATCGAGGGCGAAGGTGAGGTCTCTATCCGAGACCTCATCAAATGCTGCCTCAGAATGCGCCCTGACCGAATCGTCGTGGGTGAGTGCCGCGGTGGCGAGGCATTGGACATGCTTCAAGCCATGAACACGGGTCACTCAGGCTCACTCACCACGCTGCACGCCAATAATCCCCGCGAGTGCATCTCCCGCCTTGAGACGCTCGTGATGATGGCAGGTCTGGGGCTACCGGCTAAGGCGATTCGCGAGAACATCGCTGCGGCCGTAGGCGTGATTATCCAGCAAAGCCGCCTTTCGGACGGCTCGCGCAAGATCACGCACATCTCTGAAGTCACCGGCATGCAAGGCGATGTCATCAGCCTGCAGGACATCTTCATCTTCAAGCAAGAAGGCTTGGACAAGCGCCGCAAGATCATCGGCCGCTATGTTCCGACCGGGTTCATTCCTAAGTTTGTCGAAGAAATGGAAGCCAAGGGCCTTAAGATCTCCCGCAACTTGTTTGCGGCGAAAGGATAGTCCGCCGTGTTCAGCGATTTTTTAGCCAACCTTTCTCCTGAGAAGTGGCTAGCGGTGCTTCTGGCTGCCGGAGGCGTCGGCGGCGCGGCGTACGTCGGGAACAAACGCTTCTTGGAATGGCTCAGGTTCCAAAGCTTAGGCACGCGCGATTTTATCGTGGAGCGCCTGGCTTTGATGTTCATTGAGATTCCACCTGAGCGCATCTTGCTCGGACTTTTCCTGATGAGCTTTGGTCTTGGCACGCTTGTTTTTTTGGCTTTGCTCCCGCAATGGATTCCCGGACTTGCGATGGGATCGATCGCCACGATCATCGGCTGGAAGGCTCCTAAGCCGATTGTCGAGTGGATGTACCGAAGGCGCGTCAAGAAGGTCACCCTTCAGATGGTCGACGGATTGAGCCTCATGTCCAATGGGATGAAGTCGGGCCTCTCGGTTGTCCAGTCGCTGGGGCTGGTAGCCCAAGAGATGGAAAATCCCATCCAGCAAGAGTTCAACCTGATCCTCAGCGAGAACAAACTGGGTGTGCCCTTAGAAGAGGCCTTCTTGGGCTTCTCCCGCCGCGTTCAATCCGACGACGTCGAGATGTTCGTAACAGCGGTGAATATCCTCAAGGAAACAGGCGGCAATCTGGCGGAGACGTTCGATACGATCGTCACCACCATTCGTGACCGCATCAAGACCGAAAACAAGATCAGCGCCATGGTCGCCCAAGGCTTTTACCAAGGCATGACCGTCTTGGCCGTACCCCCTGCGATGGGCGTCATCTTATACGTCTCTGACCCCGACTCGATGAAACCCCTGTTTACGACCATCTACGGCTGGGGAATCGTTCTGGCGGTTCTGGGCTTAGAGGCGCTGGCTTACGTCCTCGTCGTCCGCATCATTCGTGTCGACGTCTAACGCGACGCGACACGGCGCTGATTTCGATATCAGGTTTTAGGGCAAAGATTCCGAAGAGTTTCGAGAGAGGATATTTTCGTTCCAATGAGAATCGCAAAGAACGTTGTCTTCATGTCAGTTGTTTTAGCGTTTGCGAGTTCCGCATGGGCGGACACCAGGAACGACGGCGCGATCGTTGCGGCCGGCGGTACGGTGACGCTTAAGAACGGAAACTTCTTCATCAGCTACACGGACTTGGACTACCCAGGCGGCTACGGATTGAAGATCGAGCGCGTCTACAACTCGAAGACCAACTACAAAGGAATCTTCGGTCATGGATGGGGCACGGAGTTTGAGGCCTATCTGACGGTCGCAGCCGACGGCAGCGTGATCTTGCACGAATACGGCGCAGGCGCTGAGAACCGTTTCGTTCCTGCCAACATGAAATCCACGGACATCGATGAGGCGATCAAAAAGACGATCGCCGCTTCGCAGGCCTCAGGCGAGCGCTCCAGCCCAAAAGATATCGCGGATTACCGCAACAAGCTCAAGACGGATGCCAATTTCCGAAGCACCGAGTGGGAGCGTTTTGTTCGCTCCGGAAAAGTCCAAGCGCGTACGCTTCCGGTCGGAACCAAGCTGACCTCCAACAAATACAGCTATCAGTTCGTCACACGCACGGCGGACGGCTACGTTCGCACTTTCGAGAACGGCAAAGCCGAGAAGTACGACGAGAAGTCGGGTCGCCTCAGGCGCGTCACCGATTCCAACAAGAACTTCATTGATCTGGGCTACAACCCTGCGGGCAAGCTCGTAAAGATTGTCGATAACTTCAACCGCAAGGTCTTCATCGATTACAACGATCATGGGATGGTCGCCAAGATCTCAGGTGAAAATACGACCAAGAAACCGGGCGTCTACGCTTACAACGCCAACGATGAGCTGATCGAGAGCACGGACATCGACGGTAACAAGTACAAGTACGGCTACGATGCCGAGAACCTGCACAACCTCAAGCTCATCACGTACTCGGACGGCACCAAGAAGCAGATCGATTACTACGACAAGGCTGGCTACTACAACGTCAAGATGCTCAAGCAACGCGATGGCATGACGTGGAACTATACCTACCAGTACTCCATCGACGGCGACCGCGGCCATTTCAAGGTCGGCATGACCATCACCGAAGGCGATGGCAAGGCGCTCTCCAAGAGCGACTACGAGTACTTCATGAAGACCAAGGCTGACGGCGAGGAATGGCAATACAAGCTCGTTGCCACCGTCGACGGCG
>JBGAWT010000093.1:0-11771 GCA_044227445.1 Bdellovibrionia bacterium
CCGCGCCGAAGACCAGTCAGTCTTAAAGCGAGTTTCCAATTCGGCTAAGAAGCGCCCAGATTCGCGCAATGCGATTACGGTCGCAAACCTCGATGATGTCTTGATCCGCTTCGGACGCTGCTGCAACCCACTGCCAGGCGACAGCATCGTTGGGTTCATCACCCGCGGACGCGGAGTGACTGTTCACACGGCGACTTGCGCAAAGGCGCTGGACAACGATCCTGAGCGAAAAGTCGATGTGCAATGGAACATCCAAAAAACGGCGATGCGAAGGCACGTTAAGATTCGGGTGCTCTCGCTTGATGAGCCAGGCTTGCTTGCCTTGATGTCCCAAACCATCGCGTCCCACGGAGTGAACATCGCTTCGGCGCATATTCGGACCACAAAAGACAAGAAGGCCATTGCGCTCTTTGACGTCGAAGTCGGCGACGTGAGCCAATTGCAGAAGATCACGAGCGCGCTTGAGAGCAAAAAAGGCGTCATCATGGTCGAGAGAGTGCGCTCATGAAAAAAGGCTGGTGGCGACACGCGATCATCTGCGCTTTGGGGCTCGTCTTTTCGGGCGGATCCTCTCCGATCGGCACATGGCTAGTTGCCCAAGGCGTTCAAAAAAGCTCCGACTCCGCTCCTTTTGATGTGGCGCTTGAAATCCCTAAGTTCTTTTTTGGGATCTTGATCCTGGCTTGGATGACCAAGGCCACCCGCCCCACGCTCACGACCAAGCGGCTCATCTCGGGAGCTGCATGGGCGGTGCCTTGCAGCTTGGCGCTGATGCTCCCCGCGCTGCTCACGGGCTTTGTGCGCGTAGACGTGGGTTTTGCGCCCTCAGGCGAGCTTTGGATCCTAAACAATCTGCTGCTCGTGTGCTGGGGCGAGGAGATGTTCTTTCGAGGCTACGTGCAAGAAGAGCTGGGGCGCTTGTTTCGAAAGCAGCCGCTGGGTCAGTGGATCACGCTGGGGCTTTCGGCATTGATCTTTGGGCTCGCTCACTTTCGTGGTGGCGCCACCTACATGGCACTGTCGACTTTGGCGGGACTATTCTTCGGACTTTCGTACCGAAGCGGCGGGATTCCCGCAGCAATCGCCACTCACTTCCTGCTGAACCTCACGCATTTCCTGTTTTTTAGCTATCCGGGGTTGGCGCAGCAGGGGTAAGCGCCTATGAGGGCCACAGCTCTTGTGGCGGGCGCTCTTTGCGCTTGAGATACTTCTGAAATTCCTCGCGCTTGCTCTTTTGCTCCTGGCGAACAGATTGGATGCGCGCCTTAGCTTCGTTTTGGCGTTTCTCGCGTTCGTCTTTCATGACCTGAAGCATGACCTGGCGGCGCTCCTTGAGCTCCTTATAGTAGGCGCGCTTTTCGGGACCCTTGTGGGTCTTGAAGTATTCGGTACGCGCTTTGGACTCTCTGCGGTCCCATTCCTTGCGCTGAGCATCTTGGGCGACCTTAAGCTCCGCGAGCTGTGACTTGAGTCGGTGCTCTTCGGATCGCTGTTGCGTCATCTGGGCGCGAACAAATTGATAGCGAAGCAGCCTGAGCTCCGCTCCTGTCAGGGGGGTCTGCTCTTTTGCGGGTTTCGCGTCAGTCGATGGACTAGGTTGAGGCGTCTCCGCTGGCTTTTCGGCGTCAGCCGGCTTGACGGCCTCGACCTTGGCAGCTGCCGCGGGCGACGGTTCTTGGGGCGCGGGCGACGAGGCCCAGCCCAGCATCGCGCCTAACGCGACGGAGAGCGCGCAGCCTACGAAAAAACCCCGAGCTCCCACTCGCGACCTTGGGCTCACTTGTTACTCCAAGTCCCTTGGAATGTACTGCATTCGGTCAATGGCGAATCCCCACGCAGGGTTGGTGTCATCACTCTTTAATTTTACCTGGAGCTGGTCCACCGGCAAGGCATCTGTCCAATAATCCTTCATATCGCCGGTCATCACGTCCAACTCCTCGCCGTCTCGGTCAATGATCGTCAGCCGATCATAGCCTGCTTCCATCTCAACCCGGCTAAAGTGAAGCCTTACGTAACGCGCCCCTTCGAAGTTCAGCGAATAGGTGCGACTCTCCTTGTCGGCGTAGGGATGCTTGCTTTCGAGCTTCATGCCGGTTTCGAGCCAATCCCGCTCATTGGGCCCCTCGTGCGAGCCTGGAATATTCTCTTGTGCATTTGCCAGGTGAATACGGCCCTTGGACAGGACGCGCCGTCTTAAATTGACGCCCTGCTGCGAGGTCGAAATCAGCCGCTCTTTGAGCGTGGCAACACTCCACTCAGGATTGGCCGTCCAGAGCAAAGCCGCCGCACCAGCGACGTGCGGAGTAGCCATCGAAGTCCCGCTCATGATCCCGTATTTTCCGTCTCGAATCGTGCTCACGATCCGCACCCCTGGAGCAGCGACATGAACTCCCTTGGCGCCCCAATTGGAAAACGGAGCGAGGTGATCCCGATTATCCGTCGCAGCTACAGCAATGACATTGGGAACATCCGTGCTGGCGGGATAGCTCTCGAATCGATCGTTGTCGTTAGACTCGTTGCCCGCTGCGGCGACAAAGAGAATGCCTTGCCGATCGGCAGCTGCGATCGCTTCATGAAGCGATCGTGAAAATCCACCACCGCCCCAGCTATTGCTCATGATCTTGGCTTTCATGCGGCGCGCGTAATTGATGGCGTTCACTGCGTCACTCGTCTTGCCGCGGCCCTTGCTGTCTAGGAATTTGAGCGGAAGCAGCGATACTTCCCAGTTCACCCCTGCAACACCGATTCGATTATTACCGATTGCTCCGATCGTGCCTGCGCAATGCGTTCCGTGATTTTGGTCGTCGCGCGAGTTAGGCGAGTTATCCACGAAGTTCCACCCGTGGACGTCATCCACGAAACCGTTGCGATCATTATCAATCTTGTCTGTTGCTGCATCACCTGACTCGCGGCGATTGGTGAACAGGTTGTCCTTAAGGTCCGGATGATCCCAATCGATGCCCGTATCGATCACCGCTACGACTGTTTTGCGGCTACCGCGAAACCCCTGGTACCAAAGAGGCTGCACATGAATGTCCGAGCCCTCACGGCCTTCGACCCCAGAAGAGTCCTTTTGCCCCAGGTTGAGTAGACCCCACGTGAGATCCAAGCCGGGGTCGTTGGGTGTGCCGTCATCTCCTGCTCCCAAGGAGCGTGGAATCATCGGAAGAGCTTCCTGCGCGACGACTGCGGCTTTGTAGATCCAATTGGGCTCGGCGTACTCAACGCCTTCGATTTGGGAGAGAGCCTCCTCAACGCGCTTCATCTTGGGATTGACCCGCACGACGTGCAGCGACGGATCGAGCTGAATGGGCTTAATGGACATGATCTGCTTTTCGTCCAAGCTTGTAAGAATCCCTTGAGCGAGATTTTGCCTGAAGGCTTGTAGCCGGATGCCTCGATCAGATTTGAGTTTGACGATCCATTCACCTGGCGCGGACTCAGATGTTTGCGTGATCTCGGCTTTATTGGAAGCTAGGGCCGAAAAAGAGAAAAACAACGCGAGCAAAACGAAGTGCTTCATGCGGTTCGCCCTCCATGGCGTTAAATCGTACTGATGAATTTAGTGTGAAGGGCTTTGAAATAGCCGTCAAACCGCGCTGGGCAAGAACTGCGCATGTGCTCAATGCAGTAAGTACCGCGCATCCTGCGCTTCATCGCTTGGGAGGCGTCATCCTGACGCGATGAATACTTACTGCATTGAGCACATGCGCAGCGAAAAAAGAAAGTAAAGAAACTGGAAGCTGAAAAAATCAAACTCCGAGGAAGGCGCGGGATCCAATGAGCGCAGCCATGCGCCACTTGCTGGGCACGAGCATGCCGGGATCTTTTTTGACGAGCTGGGCGATCTCAGGCCAAGGATTCTTGCTCTCGGACCAACGAGCCCAGTCTTCGTCGCTTACGAACAAGCCCTGAACAGGCACTCCGGCCTTCTCAGCCAGAAACTTCACCACGTCCGCGGGCACTTTCCTGCGATCGGGAATCATCTTAGAAAGATCAGGCACCTGAAACTCATCGAGCTTACCGCGCCTAAAAACGAGCATGTAATGGCGCGCAGCTTTGCCGTCCTTGCCGTCGCGTCCATCGATGCGCAGGTAGATGCCGTAGTTGGACGGCAGGACCTTTGCCCACCACGTCTGCAAAGCGCGCAGCAAAAAGTGCTGCTCCAGCGGAAGCTCGGCCCCAGCACGAGACTTGTCTTTTCCGCGCTGAATCTGGGTCACCTTGAGCGCCGCACGTAAAGCCTCGGTCTGCTCATAGATATTGGTCGAACCCAAAGCCTGCGACAACGACTGGTCGGCAAGCGCGCGATCGATCACCAGAAGCTCGCGATTGGAATTCTCAGCTGCGACGTCAGCCACAAGCCTTCCCACCTGCTCGGAGAGATCATCGCCACCTGAATAGGCTGCTAGGATTTTTCCTTCGTGTGCGACGACAAAGATGGGCGAAGTGCTCTCTTGTGAGGCGACTTTTTTTCGCGGATGAAAAACGTTTTGGAAGTGCCGCCAGTCCGTATTGAGTTGCATCGATTAACCCCAAAGCCCGCCGTCGCCTGCCGCTGACATCTCTTCAAAGCCCGCGAGCTCGCCCATCGCGGACATGTCGGCCGAGACGACCGTAGCGATCGACTCTTCGATCGCGCGTGAACGCTCGCGCTGATCCCGATATGCCAGACCCATCACGGAGAGTGGCAAGACGCCAAACGGCGGAACTTCTAGCGTGAAGCGCATTGCAGGAGGTGCTGCAGGTTTGCTCAGCGATTCTTCATGCCGGTCAGTCTCCGACATGCGGATCGCCAGATCCCGGATCTCCACATTCATCGAAAACAAGATATCGGCTTGGATCGCGCGGCGCGTGCCGTTCATGATGAACAGCGCCATGCCCCCGCGCGGTTGGTGAAGCGGAATAACCTGAAGTCGCGCGTCGCTCAAGCGGCAATAGGTCTCTACCTCTGCAAGTGCCAGCATCGCAGCCACGAAAGACTCCCAAGCTCCCTCAGCAACCGCTCCCATCTCAGAGATCTCGCCACGGTCATACACGACGAGTTTGCCCTCACCCATGATGTGAAGCGTGTAGCTCACACCCAGATCGAGCTCCATCTTCTGAGCAGCGCCGGTTGCGGCTTCGAGCTCTCGTCGCGCGCTTTCAGTAAACAACGAGGTCCGAGGTAGCACGACCACCCGCCCCCCGCGCGCCCAAGCAACGAGCTTTTGAACGAGCTCCTTGGTGAAGATCTGCGAAGGATCCACGATGAGCATCGAAGCGTCCTGTTCCTTGGTCACGCGCTCAATGGAACTCACCATTCGCACGCCCGAAGTGCTCTTTTGCAGCATCAGCTGCCAGAGCGGCCCCGGCTTGGACCACAGGTGCGGCGTGAGATACAGAGCCTGGGAGCGGAGCTCCAGTTCGCCTTGCGAGATCATGCGCGCCAACGCCTCAGCGCGACCGCGGAACGCAGGCGAGAACGTTGCCCACTCCGCCTCATCGATAAATACGCCGCCGCCTTGTGCGCCGGCCATGAACAGGGACTTAAGGAACAGAAACTGTTTTTCGGAATCGCTCAGCGTTCGATACCCGCCGATAGAGCTCCAGTGAAAGAAGCTGCGCGCAGGTCCCGTCGCTCCCGCTCCCGCGCGACGCGCGGATTGATCGAGGATCAGAGAGAGTTGGCCAAAGTCCGTGTAGCCACCGCTGATCATCTGCAAGTAATTGGCGTACATCAACGAAGGATCCGCCTCGGGCGTGAACATCTCGACTTCGACAACGTTCAAGTCGCTGGAACGCTTGCGCAGGTGCTGCAAGGTCTTGAGCTTAAACGTGTCCTCGGAGCTCTGATAGAACCACCGGCGGTTGATCTCCTCCATCCCGCGCGTCTTCCAGCGATTGGCGGCGGCGGGCGTAGGATCCAAAAATTCCTTTTGAGAGAGAAACAGCTCAAGCTTCTGCCTGAAGGCAACCGCCGACAGAGGCGAGTAATCCCCCGCGGCCCCGCCAAACGCAGATTGCGCGCTGAGACCTGCGGAGCGGTAGTACTTCCAATAGCTTCCGGTGAGCACCACGGTCACGCGATCCAAGATGCCGTGGTGGTTTCGCACCAGGTCCGCAAAAAAACCGTCCATGCGCGAAAGGTAGTTGTGAAAGCGCTTGGTCAGATCCGATGACAAGAGCGACGGAATCGCAAAGGCGTTGGGAGCCAAGGAGGCGATGACCTGTCCGCCTTGAACATGCTGGGCTTGGTTTTCTTTCTTCTTAGAGATGTCTTTTGGGAGGCCCGAGTTGGCGTAGTGGATGCCGACCTCAGGCGTGAGCACCAAGGTCACGGTCATGCGCCGCTCGGCTGCCGCTTGCAAAAAGCGGAGTAGCGAGTGCGTGATATCGCTCTCGACCGCCTGCCACGGCAAGAAGGCGCCCACTTGAGTGATTCCCTGCTTGAGCAGCTCGTTTAAACGAGCGCCCATTTGCTGAGGTTTGATCTCCCAGTAGTTGAGCGTCAGCTGGATTGGATAAGGATTGACCGATCCCCCCATCATGCGAGAGAAAGTATGACACGCCTTTCTAGAGGAGTCACCCTTATGTGGTTTTTTTCCGAAGAACATCGCATGCTTCAAACGACTGTGCGCCAGTTCGCGCGCGACCATTTGGCGCCTAAAATCGAAAAACTGGATGCCGAAGAGGGGTTCAACCGCGAGTCCTTTTACAAAATGGGTGAACTGGGCCTTTTAGGCATCATCGTGCCTGAAGAAGACGGCGGGACGGGCCTTGACGCAGTTGCTGCCACCATCGCCATGGAAGAAATGGGAGCGGTGGACGCTTCCACTACCCTCTCTTACCTGGCTCACACCATTCTGTGCGTGAACCAAATCGCTAAAAACGGCTCCGCAGAGCAAAAGAAGAAGTATCTCCCCAAACTCATGACCGGCGAGTGGCTCGGCGGCATGGGAATGAGCGAACCGGATGCCGGCTCCGACGCGCTGGGAATGAAGACCAAGGCCGTCAAATCGGGCTCCGATTACGTCTTGGATGGCTCCAAAACCTGGATCACCAATGGCCCAACGGGCGACATCTTTTACGTCTATGCCAAGACCGGCGAGACGAGACGAGACGTTTCAACTTTTATTGTTGAACGCGGGATGGCAGGATTCTCCACTGGCAAAAAATTCTCTAAGATGGGCATGCGCGCCTCTCCTACTGGAGAGCTGGTATTCGCTAAGTGCAAAGTCCCAGGCGCCAACCGAGTCGGCAATGAGGGCGACAGCGTTAAGATGATGATGCGCAACCTGGACATCGAGCGCATCACGATCGCAGGGATCAGCCTGGGATGCGCTCGCGGGGCCATCGACGTCGCCACGCAATACGCAAAAGACCGCAAAGCATTTGGAAAACCCATCGGTGCATTTCAGCAAATCCAAGAACGGCTAACCGAAGCTTCGGCTTGGTACGAAGCCTGCCGCTCGCTCACCTATCAAGCTGCAAAGATGTGGGACGAAGGCCTGCTCGTGGGCAAAGATGCTTCGATGATGGCTGCCAAAGCCAAGCTTCAGGCAGGCCAGATGGCCACGCAAGTTTGCCTCGATGCGATCCAAATCCTAGGTGGCTATGGCTACACGCGAGAGTTTCCGGTGGAGCGCTACATGCGCGACGCCAAGCTCATGGAAATTGGGGCCGGAACGAACGAGATTTTGCGCGTGATCATCGCGCGCCAGATGCTGGGCTCCGACGTGGCCGACGCAGGTAACTAATCGGATTCTGTGGTTTCGGAGTCTTCGTCCTTTTCAGGGCCGCCCTCAACCTGCACACTTCCCAAGCCTTCGATCTCAAGCGTATTGCCCTTCCACTTCATTTTTAGATCGTCTGGGGTGGGAGAGGTTTTTTGAGCCTTTTGCGGCTGATCGTCGCTCAACCTTGAAGATGACTCCTGAGAAGTCTTGATAGGAGCTGATACCGAAGAACTCGTAGAGTGCGCCGACCAACGGAGCGGAAAGGACTGGCCGCCAAAACTAAAACAGTTTTGAGCCAGCGAATTAAGCGGCTCTTCAAAGGTGATGCTCGTAGGAACTTTGCTCTTTGCGGACTCCGGAACGTCGACATAATTTCCAGCCAAGTCATGAATCGAGGGCTCAGCAGAAGAAGTGCCGCCACCAACTGGAAAGCGCACCTCACGCCAAAACCCACCCAGCGATTTATAGGTCGAAACCGTTAGGAGTTTGCCGCTGAAGTGATCGTACTCAACATAACGAACCGGCGTTCCCTGCTTATTAAGCTTGGAAGTGAGAATTTGCCTAAAAGACACGCCCTCACCTCGGTAAAAGAAAATCGCCTGAACGTTCGCCTTTGAGTCGTACAGACGATGGAGCTTTCCGTTGGGATGATAGTGAGCGGTCACCGACCCCAGCTTGGCGGCCTTAAATTCTCCGTCACTTGAGAACGCGGATGCATCGATCTCACACCCCTGTGTGGACGAATTGACTGAAGGCGCTGCTGACATGGCCAATAACGCGATGGGAACAAAGATCAGGGCCTTGAGATAACGCATACACGCCTCCAAGAGCCCTGCTTTGCAATCGGAGTGCCCCGGCTCGTACCAATCATTTCAGTGACTTAGAGACCAAAAAGACCCTCGAAAACCGAGCTAAGTGCATAGATTCTTTACATAAGCATTAAATATTGACTAATTAAGTCGGAAAATAGTATCCACGCCCCATGCACGGGCGCAGCCTCCTTATAGTCTCCGGGGCCTTCCTCTCCCTATGGGCCAGCCTCCTTCAGGCAGCCCCCTCGCCTGCTATCCAGAGATTTCTCCAGCTCGAAGCCGAAGTAGGCAAAGAGGCCTTCGCCGGAAGCCAAGTTCCAGCCAGATACCAACCCGGGCCGGGAGTGGAATTCGACGTTCCTTACGCCTGGGTCCCCATCTCGGAGCTGGGATTAGCAGACTCAGGAAGCGGAAGCCCCGCTTTGCGCGGCGAGATTCTTCGCGAGATCCAAGGCCAAACCCATTTTCGATTCCTCATTCATCCCGAAAGCCTGGAGCTCTACCAACCCCTTCTGGCACGTTTTCCGATCGCAGGATCGTTTCGCGGAATCCCCACCGCTTCAACGCGAACCCTCTATGTTTGGGATCCCACGAACGACAAGGCCCCCGGGTTCTTCGCTAAGCTCAGCCTCAACAGAACGCAGCTCGGGCTCGGGCGCGTGGTTCCCGATTGGGAGATCCGCCGCAGCGTAGCCGTAACCCAGCTGACGCAAACCGAAGACGCGCGCTACTGGAAAGATATCGGTGCATCAGTCGTTCCAGATTTTATCGGAGCGTGGGCCAACCCAGGCTTAGCTAAACCGGCTTACATCGACGCGATCCAGAACGCAGTCTTCCGTCACGGCGTGATCTATCGAGACGCTTCGTTCATCGAAAACGCTGGCCTGGAGCTCTACCCCCTCTTCTCCCTTGCCTCCAGGACAGCCAAGAGCGCCGGCAAAGCGCCCGCCTTTGTGCAGAAGTGGCTCGACACCAAGGGCAGCACGAACGAGACCTTCGCACAGTTTTCCGAACGCTGGCTCATCAGCCCGATCGTTCAAAAAACTGCACCCTTGATCTTCAGGCATGGGATACTGCCCGATCTCCACACTCAAAACATCATCGTCGGCCTCAACCCGCAGACGGGCGGCATCAAGCATGTTTTCGTCCGCGACGCGGGAAGCATGAAAGTCAGCTTTAGGATCAGGCTCGCCCGGGGACTCACGATCGAGCCCCTGCTCACTGAAAGCACGGCTTACGATTTCAAGCCTCAGTGGGCCGAACAACTCCTCGAGCGCCCGTGGACGCAATACTTTTTTAACTACGTTTTTGACAACCACTTAGGAAACGACGGAGTCATCAAACAATACGTCCCCAACTATGATTCCGCCGTTGAGTCCCAGCTCTTGAGGCGTGAGATCCAAAGAGCCAGTGCGCGCGAATTCAAAGAGACTGAAAAAGACATCGAACGGGCCGCTGAAGCATTTCTTAGCCGAAACCTTCCACCCTCGCTTGCCGGTCCCTATTTAGCGATTCCGTCCCTCGCGAAAGTAGAAACAGATATTTTGAAGAGCGTGGAGCTGGACCAATGGTTGGCGCTTCCCAAAGCCTGGGACGCAGCACTCCGAAAACAGCTGCTAGGCGACGGGCCTTGGAAAACACCCATCGGGATCATCGCGCAGAAAAATCAGTCGCTCGGACTCGTTCTCTCAAAGGCCGATGCGCCCCAAAGCCCCAAGCACTACTTGGCTAGTGCGAAGAGCGAGCAGGTCGTTTCCCTTTTTCCGGACAAGCACGAGGGCGATCGCCACGAGTACACATTCAATCACGAGAAAGACACGATGCCCGTCTACAAAACAGGCACGTCAGAAAACCCGATTTTTAAGATGATCGATTCGAAAGCCAACAACCGGCTCACGCAGCTCAAGAAGTATGGGCAGCCCATTCGGATTGAAGTGCTGGACGACCTAACGCCTTATTCGGCCGAACAGCAAAACATATTGATCGACCAAGCCACCAAGCTCGTGGACTTCGCAACCTGCATTCAGATTCTCGGCCAGAAAAAATAAAGGCCCCGTGAGTTAGCTCACACGGGGCCTTAGAACTTACTTCCTATTGGGCAAGAGGTTGAGGAAAGGCTTAGGCGAACGCGTCCTCAGAGCTTCTAGAGTAAATCGATCGATGTACTGTGCGAAGTTGTAGATCGTCTGAAGGGCTGAGCGATCCGCCTTGTTCAGATTCACGAGAAAATCCGAAAGGCTCTTCTGATTGTCCACAAAACCCGAGTACTGGGGATTGAGCGTCATCTTAAGCTCAAAGGGAATGCCCTTATTGGTCACGTCAAAGCGCAACTCCACGCGTTGAAGCAAAAGCCCCCGACGTAGGTCGCGCGAGCTGATTTTTTCGATGTCGATCTCGGTCACCGCGCGGGCGCGAACCCCAGGAAAAGGCTTCTGGCCTTCTTCTGCCTGCTGAGTCAGGGACTTTACCTTGCCTGTGACCTGTGCGGCGTCGCCGTAGGCTTCGACGCTCTTCTTAAAGCGATCAAGGATCTCCTTCTGGAGATCATCCACCCACTCGCGCGTGGGCTCTTCGCCCCAAAGCTCGTAGGGGTCAAATCCCAGATTGCCGCGCGCGACAACCAGGGGGGCTGCGGAGCCTTGCCTGTCGTAGGTGAACGTCGTGAGCTTGAGCGCGACCTCAAGTCCACCCGCCGTGCGCTTGTAGTTGCCGACGAGGCTTAAGCCTTGGTCATTTGGACCGGGCTGGATCTCCTTGATCGTAACCTTGGCCTGCGTCTCAGCCGTTTGAAACTCACGCAACACGTCTTTGATGGCGTTGTTCACACTGCGGATGTCCGTCGCAGCAAAAGCAGTCGTAGCAATGAAGAGTGCGGCTAGAAGCCTTAGTTTCCCCATAATTCCCCCTTGCCCTGTTCATATCCCGATTTCCAATGCGCGGCACCGGATTTTTGTGGCAGAAACAAAGAATGGATTTCAAACCGAGCGCAGTGAGTCAGGAAGTGCGGGAGCTTGCGCGAAAATTCGCGCAAAAGGATTTGGCACCGACCGTCGAGAAAGACGAGCACGAGGAGCGATTCAGGCCTGAGCTCATCGCGCGTTTGGGCGAGATGGGCCTCACTGGCATTCCTACGGCCGAAGAATTTGGCGGCGCCGGCCTGGGTTACCTCGAATACGCTGCTGTGATCGAGGAGCTCGCAGCCGTAAGCGTGAGCTATGCGATCTCGGTGGCCGTCTCAGGC
>JBGAWT010000094.1:0-12578 GCA_044227445.1 Bdellovibrionia bacterium
TCTTGAACAAAGACCTTCCTCAGGAAGTGATCATCAATGCGGGCTTTGTTCGTGGTCGGGACATTGCGGTGCCGGAGCGAAAGGTCAAGCTTCCGGCCCAAAAGGTGAGGGAGTACGCAGCTGAGCTGCGCAAAGCTCAGTTCAAGAGCATTCCGGATGCCCTGGATGCGCTGACCGAAGGGCGAAACGAAGTGGAGCTCGCGGAGCTTTCGCATTATTTCGCCAAGGTCAGCGAGTACACGTACGAGGCGGCATTGGCGGGCCCTCGCTTAGGCGCTGATGGCTTATTTGTCGAATACTCCCGGTTCTTGAATGAGCAAGGTGTGTTTTGCGGGCAGTGCACTTCAGCAAATACGCTGCATTCGGATTTCGCCTCGCGAGTCCTAGAAGGAACAAACATCAAAATCGACACGGCATTTGTCTTTAGCGTCAGGCCCAACGAGTCGTCCGTGGGATTGGATCGTCTTCATATGGTGGGCGAGGGGCTCGAAAACGGCACGTCTATCCAGTTTGTGGACGCTACGCCCCCAAGCACCTTGGACGAGCCAGCGCCCTATCGAGTCGATCCTAAGAAGTGGGGCCTCGAGCTTGCGAGCAAGAAAGACCGAATCCTGAAGTGGGTTGAGCGCAATGGCTTAAAGCCAGGGAGCTTGGATTCGGCTGAACCGCTAGCTGAGATCTCGCGGGTTTCCTCTGCCGCCGTAGAATATATCGACGGCAAGATCGACGCTGCGGAGCTTAGGCGCAGGCTTTCGGAGCATATCCCTCATGCGAAAATAGGGGCTTCGACGGATGGGGACGTCAGGGAGTTCATTTCTTCTTGGGCATTGGCTGAGCGCGAAAAACTGCGCAAGTATCGGGAGCACGCTCGTACGAGCGGCAAGCCTAAGTTTGCCCGGTATCTCGATCCGCTTCTGGAAACCGAACTGGACGGGGTACTGGATTCGCTCCAGGCTTTGAAAAACATCTCAAGCCAGCCCGCCTCGTGCTTGAGGCGCGAGCTAAGAGTTACGCCTCAACCCGCGGAAAGAGCTGCGGCGGGTCCTTGAGCTGAAATGCCCGAGGTTTGAAATCAAGCCGGGGCTCCCATCCAAGCGAGTCCAGCGCCTTGGCCGCGCTTTCGGGCAAGAATGGAAGCAGTAGCAGAGCAATGCCGCCAATGGCGTGCATGCAGCGTGAGACGAGCTGCTGAAATTTCTTGTCGTCGTCTTTGATTCCCCAGGGAGCCGAATCGTTAATAAAGGAGTTCATCGCGTTGATCGCAAGCCACAGTCGATCGAGCGCTTTAGAGTGCTCTCGTGCGTCGATCAGATCGCTCATCTCTTTGTAAAGAGCAGGAAGGTCCAACGGAGTTGTAGGCGCGTCAGAGGCAGGAACCGCGTCACCCAGACGCTTGCGCGTGAGCTTCACGATGCGCATGAGCAGGTTACCCAGATCGTTGCCCAGTTCCGATTGATGGCGCTGGGCCAGGTCCTTCATCGAGAATTTTCCGTCGGATTGCGCCGGGATTGCTCGCAGCATGAAGTAGCGAAACGTATCCACTGGATACTTGGCCAGGACCTCAAACGGATCGACGCCGTTATTGAGGCTCTTGGACATCTTGCGGCCGTCTTCGGCTAGCACCATGCCGTGAACATAGACTTGCTGCGGAAGCTCGATGCCCGCGCTCTTGAGCATCATGGGCCAGATCACCGCGTGGAACCATAGGATGTCGCGGCCGATGACATGCATCTGAGCAGGCCAGTAGGAGCGCGCGGCGGGTTTATCTTGCAGGGCCGCGTAGTAGTTGATCAGCGCATCAAACCACGTGTAGATCACGTATTTGGAATCAGACGGCGCAGGAATTCCCCAACCCTTATTTGGGCGTGTGATCGAAAGATCGTGCATCTTCTCGCTCTTGAGGCGCGAGATGATTTCCTTGCGCGCGCCTTCGGGCACGACAAACTGCGGGTGCTTTTCGATGTAATCCGTAATCCACTCTTGGTAGGCGCTGGTCTTAAAAAAATAGCCTTCTTCGGATTTGGTTTCGAGCTTGGTGTGGTGCTCGGGGCACTGGCCATCGGGCGCTTGCAACTCGGTGTAAAACGCCTCGCACCCAAAGCAGTACATTCCCGAGTAGCGATCAAAATAGATCTCGCCCTTGGCTTCGAGTTTTTTCCAGATGTCGGCTACGACCGCTGCGTGACGCGGCTCGGTCGTGCGAATGAAAATCATCAAACGAGATCCCGAGTTTGGCCTCCAGAACTGCGACGTTCTGATCCACGAATGCCTGAGTGGGAAGGGAGAGGCTTGCTCGGACGGACTGAACTAATTTTTGACCGTTCTCATCGGTGCCAGTGAGAAAAAAAAAACATCCGCGCCTTGTAGTCGATACCTGCACCGTGCGTAGGCATCAGTTACTGTCTTTTCATAGGCATGGCCCAGGTGGGGAGCACCGTTGGGATAGTCGATTGCCGTAGTAATGTAAAAGCGCTTGGAGTGGGGCGTCACGCAATGGAGATATCACTAACGTTGCAACCCGCAAAGCGTGCTATATTGGTGCAGTTATGTCGGAAAAGCGGCCTTCGGCTCCGGCATCTTTGAGGCTCAAGATTTTGGCGGTGGTCGTCGTCCTGGGCGTGTTTTCAATCCTGGGAAGCACCTGGAGCCTTTGGCGCGTCTCAGAGGTCAATGGCATCCTCGATCGCGTCAACCGGTTCAGTGTTCCCGCCACCCGCCTTCTTACTCAACTTCAAACCGACTTAGACGTTTTGTCTCGCGAGATGGATCGCACTCTAGGCATTTCGCATTGGAAGGATCCTCACTGGACTCCTCGATCCATTCCGCTTTGGCTCCAAGACGTTTTGACCAGCGAAGTGCTCAAGCTCGTCGAGCTCTCTGAGCGCTCTGAAGAGGCCCCCGGCAAGGACTGGGCGCGCACCTGGGCCAAGGATTTTAGGGCATCGCTCGAATCGTTTTTGTCGCTTACCGAACGCCTGCGAGTAGCGCTTGAACGCAAGGATGAGGCTAAGGCTCAGGCTCTTCACGCACAGTGGATGGCGGTTCAAGACGAGATGAAGCGCGAAGTCGCTCGTGCGCAGTCCGAGAACGAGCGCTCGCTGAGGCAAGGTTTTTCGCGCGCAGATGGTCGAGTGGGCGAGCTCACCACCGCGCTTCAGACGATTCTGGTGCTGCTAGTAGGGCTTTCGTTGTTTGTCGCTTGGCTCGGCGAGCGAGCGCTCAGGCCCTTGAGCGAGCTCACGCGAGTGGCCTCTGAGATCGCCCGACGCGGGGTTCGAAAAGAGGACAAGACCCGACTTCCGGCTTTAGAGCTCACGCGCAATGACGAGGTGAGCACGCTCGCGCGCGAGTTTCATCGCATGACGACAGCCCTTTTGGAGCGCGAGCGAACGGTCGAAGTGCAGCGTGACCGTTTAGAGACGATGGGCCAGCTCAACGAGAGCGTGCTACGCAACTTTCCAGCGGCGCTTGTAGTGCTGCAACCCAGGCCTGATGGCACGGGCGAGATCATTGAAGAGCTCAACGGCCGCGCGGAGGCGCTTTTGGGCATCGGTCGGCAAGAGGCTTTGGGTCAGGAGTCGGCATCTTTGGAGCGCTTAGGTTCTTTTCTGCTCAAGGCCCGCGCGAGCTCGGGCGAGTGGAGCGATCCGTTTCGCGGTGAGGGAGGGGAGTTCTTTCGCGCCAGGCTTTTGCATGTGGCTGCGGGAGCGCCCGGCCAGCCTCGCGCCGTGCTTTTGATCGAGGACATGACCCAGGAGATGGAGCTGAGAGATCGGCTCCGATCCGCTGAGCAGTTAGCCGCCATCGGCAGGCTCACGGCGCAAGTCGCCCATGACGTCCGCAACCCGCTTCATTCCATTGGGCTAGAGGCTGAGATGGCTCTTGAGCAAGCAGAGCGCATCTTGAGTCTCGAAGGCGCCACGCGCTTGCGCTCTAAAAATGATTTGTCCCATTCGCTGCATTCGATTCAAGAGTCCGTGGCGCGGCTTGAGAAAGTCACCGAAGGGTACCTTAAGCTCTCGCGGCCTGCGGATCCAAATGCCGTGAGGCTGAGTTGCGATTTGCGCGCAGTCGTCGAGACAGTTGTGGCGATTTACGCTTCGCATTGCGCAAGCCTGGGCATTCAAGTGGATTGGAGCTTCAAGGTTAGCGGTGACGCTCGCGTGGCGGGCGATCCGCAGTGGATCGAGCAAGCTCTCGGAAATCTTTTTAAAAACTCCGTCCAGGCGCTCACTGAGAGCAAGGTCGCTGAGAAGCGCATCACCATCACGCTTCGAGATCTGGAGAGCGGACGATTGAGCTTAGAGCTTGAGGACACGGGGCCTGGCATTCCGGATTCGGTCGAAAAGCAGCTTTTTGAACCCTTCGTTACCACTCGGGCCAGCGGCACAGGATTGGGGTTGTCTTTCGTTCTGCGAGTTGCACAAGACACGCAAAGCGAGATTCGTTACAAGAAAGCTCAAGCCGGGGGCGCACGGTTTGAGTGGTTGTTTCAACGCGCTCTTGCCCAAGCGGCAGAAAGCAGGACCTTAGATGGCTCGCATCCTCTTAGTGGATGACGACCCGCAAGGGTTGGACACGACACGCAGGATCTTGGAGGCCGAAGGCTGGGAAGTCATCTCCGCAGTTGATGGCCAAGCGGCTTTAGACCTCGTTCGTGAGGCGCGCGAGGGTCGCGCTCCTGCTTGGGATCTGGTGCTGAGCGACGTGCGTATGCCGCACATGACGGGCACTGAGCTGTTTCGCTCCATTCAAGTTTTAGGTGATTCGACTCCTATTATTCTCATGACTGCTTTCGGCAAAGTCGAGGACGCTGTGTGGGCTCTTAAAGCCGGAGCGGTGGATTTCTTGACCAAGCCTTTTAAACGCCAGGCGCTTTTGCAGTCCGTTCGAACGGCCTTGAAGCGTCGCGAAGTCGCTCGTGCGGCTCAACCCAAGAGCGCGGGCGCTTCTGTGCTGACCGGCCAGAGCCTTGCCATGCGCGAAATTCGCAGCTTGGCTGAGCGCATCGCGCCCACGCAGGTCACTGTTTTGATTGGTGGCGAGAGCGGCTCGGGCAAAGAGCGAGTGGCTCGCTATATTCATGATCGCAGCGCGCGCGCATCGGCGCCTTGGGTGGCGATCAATTGCGCTGCGCTGCCCGAGAGCTTGATGGAAAGCGAGCTCTTCGGTCACGATAAGGGCGCGTTCACCGGTGCGACCGAGTCCAAGACGGGTTTGTTTGAAGCGGCAAGCGGCGGGACCTTGTTTTTGGACGAAGTGGGCGACATGCCCGCGTCCGTTCAGGCCAAGCTGCTTCGTGTTTTGCAGGAGGGCGAGATTCGCCGAGTGGGTTCCACGCTGACTCGTAAAGTGGACGTGCGGCTGATCGCTGCAAGCCACCGCGACCTGAGGCAGATGGCCAAAGAGGGGACCTTTCGCGAAGACTTGCTGTATCGGCTCGAAGTCGTCTCGATGAAGATCCCATCGCTTCGGGATCGCCCTGAGGACATTCCGGATTTGGTTTACCGTTTTGTCGAGGAGCACTCGGCCCGTCACGGAGCGCGCGTCAAGCACGTGTCCGAAGCCGCGATGGAAGTCCTGCTCGCCTACGCCTGGCCCGGCAACGTCAGGGAATTGGCCAACGTTCTGGAGCGCGCAGTGATCTTGAGCGACGCTGAGAAATCGGCGCCGAGGCCCTTCCAGAGCACGTGACGACGGCTGTCTCTACAGGCGAAGGTACTCGTCGAGGCGCCATCGAGATTCCGATGGGCACATCGTTGGATCAGGTCGAATCTCTCATGATCGGCAAGACGCTTGAAGCCGCCGGCGGAGATAAGAATCTCGCAGCGCGCTTGCTCGGAATCAATCTGCGCACGATCTATCGATGGCTCAAAGACCAGAAGTCAGTTTGAGTTTGGGAGTCAGTACAGTTTCAGAGGCAGTCAGTTCGAGCCCCTTTGAGGGAAAAGTCCTGGCAAAAAAATGATATAGATTTGCCATGATCCAGTTTAAGCGGGCCGATGCCGGCGCCATCCCAGAAATTCTCGCTCTCATGCCGCGGTACTACGAGCACGATCACTTACCCTTTGATCGCGAAAAGGCAGAGAAGTCCGTGCGCATGCTCGTAAATGACCCGAGGCTAGGTGAGGTTTGGCTCCTTCAATCGCCCGAGCGCCAGGGTCCGCTGGGATACCTCGTGATCACTCATGATTTAGCCTGGAATGCGCGGGGATCGAAGCTTTTGTCGATGAGCTTTTCATCCTATCCGAATATCGTGAAAGGGTTTTGGGAGCCTGGCGATTCGCCATGCAATGGAACGCTGCAAGGTAAATGATGTAAAGCTACTCCGACTCGAAGTCACCAAGCACAGCCACGAGCTTCAAATCTCTACAAGAAACTGGGGTTCGAGGATTGGGAGCGAATGCTCTTGGCCTATCCCATTTCGTGAAGAGAACATGGGTAAGAAAACCAGCTTGGTCACGCGATAAAGCTTAATAAAATCAGCAACTTAAAAAATTCACACTTCGCTTTATTTCTTGATAAAATTAAACAGGAATTATTGACGCAGATGTATTAAGAGGCTGGCATGCAACACAGATTTTCTACGATGAAATTGACGCGAGTGGCCTTAGCAGTAGTCGTTTTGAGTACACTCAGCGCGTGTACTAAGGGTGCTGGTAGCAGCGATCGTTCAGCCGCACCTCCTCCCACTCCCGCATCTTTGCAGCCGGTTCGGTTGGCCGGACCTGCGGTGGTCACGGCCAGCTATACGGATGCCGAAGCTGCAGCCATCGTGACTGCGATCGGCACGGTGACCAAGAACCTCACGCTAGCTTCGGGCCTTTCCAAACGCGAAATCGCTGAGGCCTACCTCAATGCCGTCAAAGCTGCGATTCCTCAAATCGCTGACGGGGGTATCGTTTCAGCCGGCAACGGCGTGTGGCTCAGGCTCAAGGACGGCTCTCCGATTGCGTTGGTGACTGATGCGAGGCCTACGGCCGATGCAGGTACCCCTGATCCAACGAGCACGCCCTGGAATCCCCCGGGCGCCACGGGTTCGAATTCGTTTCGCCGCAAAATGAAAGAGTACGCAGCCCGTGGTTTTCAAGCCATGGTGCCGAGCGCGACGGCGGCTACGGGCAAAAAGTACGTCTTGCCCGGAAACAACAAGGCCGGACTTTTTGAAGTCTCTAACCTCGCTCCCAATGCCGCTCGCGAGATCACCTCGATGCTCTCGGCAGCAAAGTATCAGATCTCCGGAGCCACCGAACCCACGATGACGGCGTTGCGTGACACGGTGAAGGATTTTGGTCTTCTCTGGTTTAGCTCCCACGGCGTGAACTTTGTGGATCCTTTGGGCATCGAGCGCTTTGGAGTGGCCTCTGGTGAGCCCGCGGATAAGCCGTGCGCGCTGGCTGCTGATATTTGCCTTATCAATCGCGACGACATCAACGCGGGGCGGGCCTCCCGCCAGGTACTTGCTGCCTCAGGGAAAGCGCACATCTTGATCCACGCAGGCTGGGTCGTGAAGTATTGGAAGCTTGCTAAGAACGCGTTTGTTTTTCTGGATGCCTGCGAGTCGATGAAGACCACTTTTGCCGCGCAAGAGTTTTTGGATGCTCTGCACTCGGTAGGCGCCAATACGATCTTTGGGTGGACCGAAAGCGTCGAACCAGGATTCGCCGAAAAGGCATCGGTCTTTTTGTTTGATCGCTTGTTGGGCGCAAGCAAGTTCACTCCGCCGACTCCCAAGCAGCGGCCATTTGCTGCCGTCGAAGTCTTCAAGGCCATGGAATCCACCAATCGCGTGTATGACGCGACCTGGGGTGCTTTCTTGAAGGTAGAGCAGTTTGGTGAGGCCGAATCCATTTTGGTGCCCTCTATCCAGAACATCGTCATGAGCGAAGGGACTCACCTCATTAACTTGTTTGGCGAGTTTGGAGACACTCCCGGTGTCGTAAAGGTCAACGGGATTCCCCTGAATGCAACTTGGGGGCACACCAACATCACTGCCGAAATACCGCTCAATGGCATTTCGTCCTCGGGAGATGTAACTGCCACGGTGTTTACCGATACCAAGAGCAATGCCGTACCGCTCACTGAGTGGATCGGCACGTTCCACGGTCGGCATCGATTCACTGGCCTGATGGGGGCTCCCGGCCCTTACTGGGATTTTGATTGCACCAAGCTCAGGCTGCGATTGGACGTTCACAAATTTAGAAGGAAACCGGAAGAAGCCCCAGCAGCTGGGTACTTTGACGAAGCTCACGGGTACTCCGAAGAGATCGTATTCGACAATGTTGCGCCTGACTCCGTCTGCAGTCATTCGGATGGAGGCCAAGGTGTAAAAGTCACGAGCACTCCCGATACGACAACCACCACGACGATTTCGTTTACCGGCCCGACTTCGCCCGTGAGCTGGGGTGATAACCAAAACTTGCCTGGCTCCAATTGGTTCGTAGGTGTGGGAAGCATGTTTCCGAATACCTACGAGTTTCAGCTGTTCGTAAATTCACGAGGTACTTCGATGACTCCCATGCACGTTCACGTGAGGATCGAAAAGCGAAACGAGCCTCCGGTCGAACAGGACATGGACACGCAGTACGGTCAGCCGAGCATCGGAAGTCTCGGCACAGAGCTCAAAAAGAAGAAGTATCGCTTAGACAATACCTCTTTTAGTCTGCCTCAAACGACGGATTCGCTTTCGCTTCCGGTGGGCAGCCAAGGCGAAGTCGACATGAAGTTTGACGCGACTTCGACGACGATTCCCAAGCCGGACACCCCAGCGTAGGGGTTGATTCGTTTTACTGAACCGTTGCTTCGCTTTTTATGGATAGACGCAGGATAGTAAGGTCGTCGGCAAACTTTCCGTCGGTGCTGAATTCCTGCAGCTTGGAGACAATCTCACCTTGCCAGTCCGAGGGTCCCAAAGTTTTTAGAAGGCGTTGAAGCCTGACTAAGCTGAAATCCTGGCCACCCTGGCTAAACTCGTATGCTCCATCCGAATAGAAAAAGACGCTGGCTCCTGGTTGCAGACTGAAAGTCTGGACCTCACCCGAGCGGGAGCTGGATTCTTGCGCGCTTAGCAAGTGGAACGGCTCGGGGCCTAGCGAAGCTGTTTCCTGGCCGCTCACCAAGAGAGCCGCAGGCGACCCGGCGCGAGCGAACTCAAATTTGAGCGCATTGGGATCGAACCTGAAAACTTGCAGCGCGACGTTGTAAGAGAGCCTAAATTCCCGGTACTTCTGAGTTACATGGCCAAGCAGCTGAGACAGATCCGGGGAGGCGCCGTCAGCCAATGCGTGAGTGAAGATCGTTTTGAGCAGGTAGGTCACCTGCGCTGAAGCGGTGCCATGGCTGGTTACGTCGGCTAAGTACCCGTAAATCCAATTTCGACTCGGAATGACGTCAAAAAAATCCCCTGATAGCTCCTCGGACGGTCGATAGAGCGCTTCGAACGTTGCGCTAGAATGTACCTGTGGGACCTGAGGCAGAAGGGATTCTTGAATCTTACGGGCGGCATCTAGTTCCGCTTTGAGCCGAAGTTGGTAGGAGCGCAAAGCCAGAAGGTTCTTCAGTCGAGCAATCAGCTCCTGATCCGAAAACGGTTTATTCAGATAGTCGTCGGCGCCTTCTTCCAAGCCTTCGAGCTTGGCTTCCATCGCCGTCTTGGCAGTCAAAAGCACGACGGGAATGAATCGAAGCTCAGGATCCGCCTTTACCTTGCGACACAGCTCAATGCCATCGATCTCCGGCATCATGACATCCGATAAGATGATCTCGGGACGGATCTTTCGGATGAGCTCGAGCCCCGCCTTGCCGTCCACAGCCAAGTAGACATTAAATGTCGGCATCAGCAGCGAGCGCACGTAGTTTCTGAGGTCGCGATTGTCGTCCACATAGACCACGATAGGCAGGATGTTTTTCTTGCGTTGATCGATCTCGCGGTTTTGAGCCGCCACCTCGTCCTCTAGATTTGCTTCGGTGGCTGGTCCCAAGGCCTGCAGGTCGGCTAGGAGAACGTCTTTTTTCTCCAGTGCGGAGCTCGGCGTGGCGGTATGGGAACCGCCAGCACTCTTGAGGGAGCGCGAGAGGGAGACGGTGAACGTCGTTCCTTGTCCCGATTCGCTCTCTACGGCGATGTCGCCTCCATGCAGCAGGGCGAGCTCCCGCGAGAGCGCCAGACCCAAGCCCGTGCCCTCTTTCTTGCGCGTTTGCGCGTCGTCAACTTGGAAGAAGCGCCCGAAGAGCTTGCCCAGCTGCTCCTTGGGAATACCTATCCCGCTGTCTTTGACCCTGAAGGTGATCTTCTCGTCGTCGCTTTCGGCCGACACAAGGATGTTGCCGTCGGCGGGCGTGAACTTGATCGCGTTGGAAATCAAGTTGGCAACAATCGTCTCGACCTTTTCGTGGTCAAACGCGCTGTCTGGCACTTTATCCAAGCCGCTGGCATTGAGCTGAATCTTAAGCCTTGTGCACTGAGGGCGGGCTGCATCCAGAAACTGGGAGATGATCCGACCGACGTTGCCTGGTTCCGGCCGGCAAACGAGCTTGTTGGCTTCGACCTTGGCAAAGTCGAGGATCGTGTTCACCTGGCGCAGCAAGCGCCGGGCATTGTTCATCATCGCTTGCAGCAGCCCGCTCGTAAGCTCCGAGCGACCGGAGACGAGCAGTTCCAGCGGTCCGATGATCAGCGTAAGAGGGGTGCGCAACTCGTGCGAGACGTTGGAAAAAAACTTGGTTTTTTCTCGGTCCAGGGCCTGAAGCTCCACGTTCTTGGCCTTCAGCGCTTCGCGGTTTTCGAAGTCGTCTCGGCGCAACCGAAAGGAAACCTGCGCTGTCGCGCCGCCGATGACAGCCGTCGTGATCAGATAGGCTAGGTTCAGGACAAGCTCAGAGGAGAGTTGCCTGAAATGAACTGTTGTATGAGATACAGCGAGATGATCCACAAGGATGTCATCCAGGTGAAGATCGGCGGCCACGCCGTGATGATTGCCAGCGTGAACACCGCTAGGATGAGGGATCGATAGTAGAGGTCCTGCTTTTCGCCGATGAGGTAGATCAACACGCATAGGATGATCGAGACGACGTTGAACAGCGTGAAGGTCAGCAAGTAGCGGTGCTTGGTCGAAGGGCGATTGTAGAGAAAATAATGAAGGATAAACAGGGCCGCCGAAAATAGACGGATCCATAAGAAGGGCCAGAACTTCTCCGGAACCACCAAGAGATCCACCACCGAGAAAGACGGATAGATTACCGCGAGCAAGAGCGACAGGACGCGGCTCGATTTGCGCGTGGCTTCGCGAAGCTCAAGGTCGAACTCCGCGGGCAGGTCCGAGTCAAACCAGCGTTTGGCGGGGGGCATAAGCATCCTTCGTCCTATTAAATAACTATCTTTAAGAAAATATAGCGGGTCTTAGGGCGCTGGTGCAGGCCGATAATCAACTAAAGTGTTCCGACTTTAGAATTCCTTCTCAATTCGTTCCTTGAGCGCCAATTCGCGAAGCTGAGAGACAATGGAGTCTCGGTCCTCGTAGCGCCTGCCCACAGTCGAAATCGGCTCGCAAAGCGTCACTTCGACAACCCCCGGGCGTGGCATCCACTGTCCGTGAGGAAGTCGTTGGCGCGCCCCTCGAAAATAAACTGGGATCAGGGTCGCTTGCGTCGAGATGGCCATGACAACGGGGCCCTTTTTGTAAGGGCTGAGCGATCCGTCCTCGCTGCGCCTTCCTTCGATCGAAACCGAAATTCCGATGTTTTTTTTGAGCGCTCTTTCAGCCTGAGCCAGCCCGCGCATCGAGGACGCCGCCCATTGGCGCACGATCGGAATGCCTCCCATCGCCACGGACGCCCAACCGAGAAACGGAATCAGAGCAAATTCGATGTTCTCGATAAAGCGAGTGGGAGCAGGGAGAAAAAGCGGCCAATAAAGAACTTCGAGAAGACTCGTTTGGTTGAGTTGCACGAAAATGTACGGCCCCGAACCATAAGCACCCTGATTGCGGTCATGCACTTTGATCCGAATTCCGAAGATCCAGCATTGAATCCTGCTCCAAGCCGCAAAGAGTCTCCAAGCCGAGACCCGCGAGAAAAAACCCATCAACGAGATTAACGTCAGGCAGGGAACGCCGATTGCTAACGTACATATCCACCGCAACAAGCTTACCAACACGAAAAGATCCTTCTGTTCTTAAAGGTGATCCGTCTTGCTGAGCTTTCGTTCGGCTCCACGCGAAAACGGCGTCACCCGTGACCATTCCTCAAATCGATCTTGCCACGAGACGCGCTTGGAGCCGCCGGGCGTGAGGCACCAGCGCCTCACGATCTCCACCGAGACTTCTCCCGCCATGAGTTTTGGATGCAGCAGTTTTGCCAGCACCTTCCCCAGCAGGCGTGCGGCTAACGTGGCTTCTACCCGTGTGCGTTGAGACAAAAAGGCTCTCGCGCATGCGCTCGTTTCGCCGGTCTTGAGCATCTGAGCGACCCAACGGCGAGAAGCTTCTTCCTTCGAGTGCGTTTGGTGCGCGCCCTGGTGCAATTGCTTGAGTCGCTGCTGATGGTCGCGCAGGAAGTCGCATTTGCGCTTGGGGTTGAGA
>JBGAWT010000095.1:0-11789 GCA_044227445.1 Bdellovibrionia bacterium
GCTTGATCCTCTCGATCCACTCAGCAACCATCGGGCCAGCGGATGACGAAGCCTACTATTGGGCGCTCGCATCCAAATGGCGCTGGGGCTTTGCCTACCACCCACCGCTGCTCATCTGGGCGATTTGGCTCTCCGAAAAACTCTTAGCTTGGACGGGATTGCGCGAATGGGTGCTGCGAGTGCCCGCGATCCTGTTTAGCTCCCTCACTTTGGGAGTGGCGTTGCTGTGGGCCAAAGAAGCGTTCGGCGAGCGCTCCAGTCATTGGATCCGCGCGGCCGTGTTGCTAGCTTTCCCGGGGTTGTTCGCGCTTTCTTGGATGAGCGTGCCGGATTGGCCGATGATTTTTTTCGGCACACTGTTGATGCGCTCCTGCTGGCATATCGCGCACTCCAAGCTTTCTCGCGGTGCTCTTTACGGGCTCATAGCCGGCATCGCAGGGGCGTTGCTTTCGAAGTTCTCGGGAGCTCTTCTCGTTTTTTCGGCCTGCCTCTGCTTGATCGCTCCGCTGAGACGAATGAAAGCCCATGACCGTATGGAGGTCTTAGCGGCGCTTGTCGCGGGATTGTTTGTGGGCGCCGCGCCCGTGCTTGTATGGAATGCGCAAAATGACTGGCTTCCTATCGCCTATCAGATCCACGCCAGGCATGACGGCGCAGGCAGTGGCGCGATGCTGCGCTGGCTGCGGTTTTGGGGAGCGCAGATCCTAGGAACTGGGGCGCTGCTCCTAGCCTTTAGTATCGCTCGACTTTTTAGACCCCGCGACGGAGCGCAAAGATTTTTTTGGATTTGGTCCGCTCCAGCTGCTGCTCTGTTTTGCATGCAACCCCTGTGGGGCGAGTTCAAGCCGCACTGGGCTTTTGTCGCCTGGTGGCCTTGGGCCATCTACTGGGCTGGAGCACGCGGAACACCTGTTTGGGATCAGTTGCGAAGAATTCAATTGGGCGTGGGCCTCGTGCTTACTCTTGTCATTTGGTCCGTGACTCATTGGCCAGTGGGATCCGCAGCGATTCATAAATGGTCTGGGCAGATGCCCGATCCCAAAGCGGATCTCGGAAACGACTTAACAACCTGGCGTGAGCTTCCGGAGTTCTTGCGATCGCATGCCTTGCTTGGAATGCCGGTACTAGGCTCGCGCTACCAAACGGCCGCTCAAGCGGCCTTTGCTCTCGGACGCGGGGCATCGGTGGCTTCCGTTCCAAGACCGGATCGTGAGCGCTTGGATTGGGACGCACTTGCGAGCGTGACTTTGAGCAGCGGTCCGGACTGGCCGCAGCTGGAGCGTGAGATCGTGTATGTGAGCGACTATCGGTATTCGGAGGAGCCTCGTTATCCGCAGGCTTCGTGCACGCGAGTAGGTGAGATCCGAGGCGAGCGCCGCTGGCTAGGTGGAGTTTCTTATCCGGCCAGGAGCGTTACTGTGTGGCGTTGCCGCCCGGCACGTACACGCTGACTTGGTCGTTACGCACCCAACCGATCGAATTCTGATTGAGCCCCATGGGCGCGATCCTAAACCAGCGATCCTTCCATTCGACCACCCTGAAGTCCGTCTCAGGATTTGCGGTCCCGATTGTCGGAAAGTTCGAACCAGGACCCGAGTGCACGCGAGTAGAAGCTTGATTCATTCGAATCGAAAGACTCATGTTGGATTCTTGGATCGCCACGGGCTGAGCCTGATTTTGCGCATTGGCGTTGGCATTGGCGTTGGCATTGGCGTTGGCATTCGCATTAGCGTTTGAGTTAGCGCCATTATTTGCGGCAACAGCTGCTTGAGGAGCCGAGGCGCTAGAGATGATTCGATCCCTCTGCACCGAAGCCACAGCAGCAGGGCGAGTCATTTGAGTCCACTCCGTGGCGCTGCGATAGAGGGCGCGACCCTGGAGATATAGATAAGCACCCGACGCGATGGCCAACGATCCTGCCGCTCCCATCGCAATGGGAAGCATGCGCGCGGACATCGAGTTCTTGCGCTTATTGTCGATTTTTTCTTGGGCTAAAAGCTCGTTGATGATCGGTTGCGCGATCGCTTGGGGAAGGATCGGCTGAGCGGCCACAGGAGCTTGCGCGGCCATATGAGCTTTGGCCATCGCGGCAGCTGCGGATTGATTGAGCATGGGCTCTTCGGTTGCCTCAGGAAGCAGCACTCGCTCTCCGGGAGGAGCCTTGTCGACTTTGATCACGTTGATCTCTGCACGTCTGACGAGCGCGTGGCCTCCGCATTTGTAGCAGCGCGAAAAGCCCCAGCCGCCGCCCATGCGATCATCTCCCAGGCCTAACGAAGTTCCACAATGTGGACAGTTCCAACGCATACTTGAGATCTCCCCACACCTATTTTGCGAGAAAGCCGCTCTCGCGGCAATGGGCAGGATTTGCCGCTGCAGCGAGCCGTTTACAGGGGTATCTCGATGATGCCGCTTCGTAAGATCGCTTCGATCTGAAAGGGATTGAAGTAGCAGTTATTTGACAATAACCGTCAACAAATATATAGGTCCGCACAACTTATGAAGCCACGATCTAACCTTCTCACTCTGATCGCCTGGGCTTTGCTTGCCGCGTCCACGGTCGCCAGCGCCGCCAAGAAGGCGCTGCCAGCGGATCCGGCGCCGGTCAATAGATGCAGAGATCTTCTGACCCTTGATGCTTCGGAGCTCGTGTCAATCCGACCGGACTTCAAACACAATACCTCCTATACCCACGAGGTCGATACAACCCCGATCAAAGACCAGTGCAAGAGCGAAAGCTGCTGGGTGTATTCGCGCTTAGCGGACCTTGAGCGCAAGATCCTGGATAAGACCGAAAGAAAAATCTCCTTGTCCGAGCCCTACGTCATTGTCCGATCCCTGCAAATGAAAGCACTCTACGCACTCGACCACTCAGGCTCTTCAGTGAAGCTTAGCGGAGAGCCCACAACGGCGGATCGAGTCATTCGAAAATACGGCCTAATGCCCTCCAAAGCATGGAAACCAAGGATCGACTTCACACAAGGGAGTCATCTGAGCAGACTAACCTACTATCTCAACAGTCGGATCGCACAATTCCGCGAGGAATCGAAGAAAGCTAACCAGGAGCAGAAAGCGCAGCTCGCAAAAGAGGCCAAAAAAGATCTGCTAGACCTCATCGAGGCGTATAGCGGGTTGCTCCCACAAGAATTCACGTACCGCGAGAAAACATACACGCCTCTCACCTGGGCCAAGAAGTTTCTTCCCAAGGAAGCTGACAGACCGCTCGATCAAGTCGCTGGCGACTTGGGCGCAGAAAAACACACCCGCTCTGAACGACCGGTGGAGGAACTGGAGCAAAAAATCATATCCGCGCTGAAGATGGGGCAAACGCCCATCATCACCTTTGATGTGGCTCGCATCTTTATCGACCATGAAACAGGAATCATGTCACTCAATGCGTTTTATGTTCCTGAGAACTTTAAGAACTCTTCGTGGACCTACCGGTCCAAGAACGGAATCTCGTTCAGTAGACATCTCACTTTAGTGGTGGGGGCAGATGTCGACCCTTCTACCGGAAGACTTATCAAGCTTAAGATCAAGAATAGCTGGGGAACCCAGTCTGGAGACGATGGCTACTACCATATGTACCGAGACTATTTTGAGCAGGTCCTGACGGCTGTTTACTTGCGCCGCTGAATAACATCCCATTTGATGTGCGCCTGGGCCTATTGTGCGAGCCTCGGCCATCTGAGACTCCTGAAGCAAGGTTCATTCCCAAGGTCCGTTTTGCGCTGGTACAATGATGGGGTGAACCGTAGGCCCGACGATCGACTTCCTCACTCCATTCGTATCGCGACAGCTATTTTTGCGCTCTCTACGAGCGCGTGCCTGGGGGTCTTTTCGACCGCAGATCTCGGTCTGCATTTCAACAAAGGCTTTGGGTACATCATCGAGAATCGCCACTATGCCAGCTGGGTCGGCGACACGATCATCGACTCAGTCGGTCGCATCGTAACCGTTGGTACCGTGTTCGATGCGACGGGCGCTGCAGAGGGGATCATTTGGCGACGCGTTGGAAATGGATCGCTCGATACATCCTGGGGTAACGGAACCGGTTACATCATCATCAACGAAGGTGCCGCGACTACGGCTGGATTTCCATTCGGACCCACAAAATGGGAGCAGCTCAGTTACATCCACGAAACCTCCGACGGAAACTACCTTCTTCTTGGCGATTCCAAAAATGCAGCGGGCGGAAATGACAATGTCATGCGCAAGATCAGCTCCGTAACGGGGTTACACGTCACGGACTTCGGAACCGCCGGCGTAGTGATCGTCGGGGGTGCGGGTACAGCGACGATCCCGATTGGACAGGTGGGTGCAGCTAAGTACGAAAGCCCTCGCGGACTCGGCGTTGATTCGAGCGGTCGCATTTACGTCTCCCAGCGCATCGATCCTGCGGGCGAGCGGGCAGCTGCATTATTGCGCTATAGCGCAGCAGGTGTGCTCGACACGGCTAACTACGGTGCTCCAGACGGCTACTACGCCAATCAAGTGAACTCCTACAACGGCAACGCAGCTAGAATTAATGGTTTCCAGAACATGATTTTAAAGCCGGATGGCACAGCCTATATCATCGGCTGGTCAGCAAACGCTGCAGGCGCAGCTACCCGCGAACCCTTTGCTTTGCGAATTACACCCGCGGGCATTTTGGACCCGACTTATGGCACCGGCGGCGTCGCACTGATCAATGCGACGGCTACAGGAATCTGCGGCTCAGCGGCGGCAGCCAAACAGGATTTCCCGTCTAATGCGAATTCCAACTCGGCTGCGCTTGATTCGTCAAATCGCCTGATCATCATCGGATGGTCTCAATGTGGAGCGGTTATCGAGTCCGTCGTCTGGGCGATGAACGCTGCCGGCACCGCACTGGACAGCTCCTTCGGCAACCAAAGCGGCTACACAACGTTTGATCTTGGCGGCCTCGGCATCAATGGCTCTCCTAACGCAACCAAGTTCGATCGCAGCGTGGTCATGAGGATTGGACCGGACGGCTCCATCTACGTCGCGGGATACAGCAAAAACGCGGCTGTGAGGAATGCCCCCTATCTGATGAAGCTTTCGCGCGATGGAATCTTGGACACCAGCTTTGGCACCAATGGCGTGCTGAGCTTCGTGCGAGATGGGGATGGGGTCGCGGGCGCAAGCGCCGCCACAAAGGATGATCTTTTTAGCGCGCTCACGATCGACCGCCTCAATCGCTTTTTGCTCTCGGGCACTTCCAACAACGCCACGGGCCAAGTCACGACCACGCTTTGGCGCTTTTCGGCTAGCGCCATAATCAACGACTAGATGAAGATCAACCTCGCCGGGAATGCCGCGAATTACATGGGCGTATCGATGATGCCGCTCCGTAAGATCGCTTCGATCTGACTGGGACTGAAGCCACCGAAGCGCAGGATCTCCCTCTTCCCAGCTGGGTCCTTTGCGCGGCTCGCTTTTTTCAATTCGATAACCCGCAACCGAGAGGCGGACCCATTCTGCTTAAGCAGGCTATCCACCTCGATTAAGGCGGGAACAAGCGCTTTGTAACCGGTATCGATCAATTGCTGTCTTCCGTGTTTCATCCAAAAAGGAAAGTCTCCGAGATCCGCGCCAGGATTAGGTTCAGATAGGCTCAGCCCGCGATTGAGTAACCCCCTCATGGCGGTCGCGCGCGTATCACCTTCGTACGGTTGCCCTGAAAACCGCTTCAACTCGTTCACGACGCGATCTTCATGACTCCTTCCGACCGAAAGCGCTTTAAGAATGGCGTCTACGGCTTCCGGATTATTTTGGAGCGTTCCGTTTTGTAGAGTGCTCGCAAGGTGGAATTCGATCTCCTGGGAAGCAGGCACGATATCTCTAAAGGAGAGCGCGAGATCTTTGTTTCCAGTTCGACTTAAGGAAATGGAAATTCGAAGTTGGACTTCCGGATCCTTGAGATGGTCTGGATTTTCTAGAAGCTTCTTTGCGGCGGCTGCGAACTCAAAGGGATCAACCTTCTCCTTCAAATACAGGGGCTCGAGAGGAGCGAAAGCTTTGAATCGAGGGATTTCAAGTATGCGTTTTGCGGCTAGACCCGCGCGGTCATTGCGAAGGGAGGTTTCCCAAATTGCTTGGTAGTGTTTTGTCGTGGGCGGCGCTTCGCTGCCAGCTATTTTTTCATAAGCGATGACCGCTCCTCCGCGCGCGTCGGGGCTTTGCTCTAAGATCGACTTATAGATGCACTTACGGATGTCTGCATCGGCTCCAAACCACGCGCCGAGAAGCTCGATCGCTGGGCCTCGCTCCTTGTCCGTACGGTACTCATAAATCGATAGGAGCTCTCGTTTTAACTTCGAATCCACATCCGCGCGAAACCATCCTTTTTCCCATTTGCTGAGGTCCGGGAGAATCTCTCTGAGGAGGCGAACACGATGAGCGGTATCGGGCGAAAGTCCCGCCAACCGCTGCTCAAAGGGGTCCTCTTTTTTTCCAAAGAGTCGCGCGACAAGACTTCTCTTGGGGGCTGAGTTCTCCTCATGAAGAGCACGGCCCACAGTCCCTGCTGGACAAGGGGGTTTGGGCGTAACTTTATTAGCGCCGACGCAAAGCATCAAAAAAAGCCAAGGCAGCGCAAAAGTGAGAGCACTCCGCATCATCTTCGTTTCGGGAAAAGGGCGATGGAATTGAAGCAGCAGTTATTTGACACCAAAGGTCAACAAATATATAGGTCCGCACGACTTATGAGACCACGATCCGCTCTACTCACCCTGATCGCCTGGGCTTTGCTTGCCGCATCTACGCTCGCCAGCGCCAGCAAGAACGCGCCGCCGGTGGATCCAATCCACGTCAATAAATGCAGCAGGCTGCTGGAGCTCACTGCTTTTCAGCTTGGATACTTGCGCGACGAATTCAAGCACAACAAGTCTTACACCCACGAGGTGAAGACCACTTCCATCAAGGACCAATGCAACGGCGAGAGCTGCTGGGCCTACTCCCGGCTCGCGGATCTGGAAACCAAGATCTTGGTAGAAAAAGGCCGGAGCATCTCGTTGTCTGAGCACTACGTGACTACACGCTATCTGCAGGAGCACGCTGCGTACGCTCTTAATCACCCGGACTACCGTATTGAAGCCGGTGGCTGGACATCGAGCGTGGATGGGCTGATCCGGAAGTATGGATTGATTCCTTCAACAGCATGGAAGCCAAGGATCGACTTCGAGCAGAATGAGCATCTTTCGCGATTGCACTACTACATGAACGGCCGGGTAGCGCAGTTTTATGCCGCCATCTCGGCAAAGAAACTCAGCAAAGCCCAAAAAAAGCAGCTTCAAGCCGAGGCAAAAAAAGACCTTCGCGATCTCATCGCGGTTTACTCGGGCCCGATTCCGGAGACCTTCGAGTACAAAGGAAAGATCTATACGCCCAAAACCTGGGCCAAGCGCTTCCTGCCTAAGGAAACCAAGAGGCCCCTGTTTCAGGTCCCACGTGTTGAAGGCGCTAAAAGATACGCGAGCTCCCAGCGCCCCATTGAAGATCTGGAGCAGAAGATTATCGACGCTCTCTCAGCGGGAGAAACGCCGATCATAAACTTCGAAACGCCCTTTATTTTTATTGATGACACCCTTGGGATCATGTCGATCGAAGCGTTCCACGTCCCCGAGGGTTTTGCGGTCCCTTCGCGAGCGCGCCGAAGGGAAATAGGCCTCGCTTTGCCTAGGCACCTGTCACTGGTGGTAGGAGCAGACGTCGACCCCGCCACCGGCCGACTTATCAAGCTCAAGATCAAGAACAGCTGGGGAACCCGCAGCGGCGATGACGGCTACTACCATATGTACCGAGACTATTTTGAGCAGTTCCTCGACGCCGTGTATCTGCGTCACTAAGCTACCTGTTGCTCAAAGCCTGCGCCCCGCAGCTCCATTTATGAATTGGCAATGCGTGGGGGCCTATGATGTAACTTTCCCATGCAAACTACCGCTCTTGTTCGCAAATCACTCAACTGGGTCATTGCTCCACAAAAAACCGAGATTCCTCTGTGGGCTAGCGCCGCACTCGGCGTCGCCCTCCTGGCAGCGCTCTCGAAGATCGCGCTTCCGATCCCAGGCTCACCAGTTCCCGTAACAGGCCAAACCTTTGGCATCGCATTGCTCTCTTTGCTTTGGGGCAGGCGCCGCGCGATGACGGCTATCGCAAGCTACTTGGTCTTAGGATTCGCTGGCGCGCCCGTGTTTGCGGGACCTGTGATCCCATTCACCCTGGGCCCAACCTCGGGCTATCTGGCTGGAATGTTCTTTTCGAGCGCTTGGGTGGGATGGCTTGCGGATCGCGGATGGAACAAGTCATTTTGGCGAGCCCTCATCGCGGCTGAGACCGGCAGCCTCATTATTTTTGCGTGCGGGCTAGCCGCGCTCTCCACGTTCGTTCCGCGCGAGCATCTTTTGGCAGCGGGTTGGGTTCCGTTTATCCCCGGTGATGCGTTGAAGACGGGGCTTGCTGCGTGGGTGGCGTCGCGGCGGCGGGCTTAGGCGCTTCGGCTGGTACTGCTGCAGCAGGAGCTGCTGTCGCGGGCGCTGGCACCTGAGTGCCACCTACCGCAGGTGCCCCGATCGCAGCAGGAGCGCGAGCGCCCTCTCTGACTTCCGGAGCAGGAATATAATCCACCTGAGGCTCAAGTAGCTGCACGACGACGCGGCGATTCTTTTTGAGCGAGTCCTCATTCCAACTGCCGTCAGGCTTGCGCTCGTCATACTGAGGTCTTGTCTCAGCGTATCCGATCGAAGTGAGCCGGGTCGGCTCGTAGCCTTTTTCTAAGAACAGCCGGATCACTCGCGAAGCGCGCGCACCCGAAAGCTCCCAATTCGAAGGAAACGTCCCGCTCACCACAGGCCGTCCATCGGTGTGGCCTTCGACTACGATGCGATATTTCTTCTTAGTCTCAGCCTCGCGCTTAGCAAACGCGTCGAGCAGCTGATTCATGATCTTGCGGCCTGGCTCGGTAAGCTCCGCGCTGAGCGAGTCAAAGAACATCTTGGACTCAAAGGTCACCGACACGCCCCAGGGGTCGGACTTAACAGTCACTTCTTGCGAAACACCCAAATCCTGAATGACGTTAGTCGCAAAGCGCGCAAGCTCCTTGGTCGGCGACGTGTATTCGCCTCCGAACTGCTTGACGACAGCGGCTTTGAACGAATCGTATTTCGGGTCATCCAAGCGAGCCATGCTGAACATCATGATGAAGAAGCCGCACAGCAGCGTCATCATGTCGGCATACGAAACGAGCCAGTTGGATTCGTCCTCGGCAGCGGCGCCAGAAACCATCTCGATCTTTTTGATGATCGGTGGTTGGTCGTTTTTCTTTTTGCCGAACTTGCCGATGGCCATCTAAATCTCCCGGCCTAAGCCGCCTGCTTACGGACCACTCGGTCCTTGGGCAATAGGAACGAATTGAGGCTCTCGCGCATCGTGATCGGGTTGACCTGCTGCTTGAGCATCACCGCGCCCTCGACGATCATGCGCCTGAGCATCACTTCGTCGTGCGTGCGTTCCGTGAGATTTTCGCCGATCGGAATGAACACGAGGTTAGCGAGCGAGATCCCGTAGAGCGTTCCGATCAGACCGACGGACATCGCAGGGCCGATGAGCTTTTGGCTGTCGGGCTGGCCGATCTTTTGGAGAACCCCGATCATGCCGAGCGTCGTAGCAAGCAAGCCGAACGCAGGCGGGAAGCGTCCGATGGTCTTGAACATGATCGCTTCGTGCATGTAGCGCGCCTCGATGGTCTTGAGGCGTTGCTCAAGAGCGGTGCGAATTTCATTCTCGTTTAGGATGCCTGATGCGACGAGCGTGACGGCTTCTTTCAGAAAGTCGTTCTTGATCGAGGGAATCATGTCGTTAAGGCCCGTGACTCCGGAGCTTGCTTTCTTGTTGAGCTCCAAAATCTGGGTGATGACTTCAGAGTGCTCGCGCCTGTGGCGTCCTAAAACACGCAGCAAAAAAACTTTGAGAAGGGCCAAGACGTCCAAAATCGGAAAACTGATGCTCGCTGCCGCTAGCGTTCCGCCCATGACGATGAGCATTCCGTGTGGATCGAAGAAGAAGGAGAGATTGTCAGTTGAAGCATGAAGCGCGCCGTACATGACGGCGATTCCCATGCAGATCCCGACTAGAGATGAGAAATTCATATTATGCGGCCTCCTTCTTTAGAGCGGACTTCCAGAGCTGGTATTGGCTGACAACGAAGTTCTCGTCGAGCTCACGGAAGCGAACGACGAGACTGCGAATGCAGCTTTCGTAGAATTTGAGCTTCAGGTCAGCTGAGCGACCCAGGAATTGCTGGAACGCGTCCTTCGAGATGTAAAACACCTGGCAATTGGTCAGCGCACGGACCGTGGCTGAACGAGGGTTGTCATCAATAAGAGACATCTCGCCGAAGAAAAACCCCGCGCGCAATTGACCCACGTCGTAGTCCTGGCCGGTGAGCTTGTTGTTCTTAAACACGCCCAGCAAGCCCTCGAGAATGAAGTAAATTCCCCAAGAGAGCTCGCCTTCGATCACGATATTGGTATGCGCCTCGTAGCGAGCGGTCGCGCCGACCTGAATGAGCTGCGCCAACTCCTGCTCACTGAAGGTCTTGAGGAGCTTCACTTCCTTGAGCGTTGCGACTGAGGGTTTTACTTCGCCGCCGCCTACCATCCCGCCACCTTCCTGATCTGCCCCGGACCAGTTGCGGTCTGAGTGCGATCTTGGCCTACGGCGTTTGGATCCTGCGGGATCGCCCCTTCGCCGGCGGTACCGAACATGCGGTCGTTCGTTTCGATTAGGTTGATCTGGCCCTCAAGCGCCATGCTCTTCATGCGATTGAGAACCTTGCGCTCCACAGCCGAGTAAGCTTCGCGGCTGAGCACGCTGACCTGAGTAGGCTCCTCTTCAAGCTCTTGGGACAGCTCTTTAGGGGCCTTGGAGTGATCACCTTCTTGATCTCCTCCGTGGTGCCCTTGAGGAACTGCAGCAACTCGTCGTGCCTGAGGCTCAGGACGACTTCGAGCAGCTGACCGTCACGCAAGAACTTGAGCGTCTCGATGCTCACGAGCTTAGCCTTAACCGTACGTGCGCTCTCGGGGTTGGTTGCCTCGAGATTCTTCACGATCGAACGCTGCATGTCCTGACCCGTGCGTTCAAGCAAGGTGACCAAAACTTCGGAGCCCGGGAGAGCTTCCGTATTGAGACGGGGGTTTTCGCGGCGCTTGCGCTTCAAGGCGTTAGCGACGTTGAAAATGTACTCGCGCGGCAAGTAATCGATGCGCGAGAGCTCGTTCATGAGTTTCATGCGGGTATCCGCATCAAGTTGGCCGTAGATCGCGCCACGCTTCTGGGTGTCGCACTGGGTGACGACGATCGCTTTGACCGTCATGGACTCGGTGCGGACCAGCTCTAGGATCTGCAGGCCATCCATCTCAGCCAGGAAGTCGAACATATTCGAAGAGCGGCTGCCCATGACGATGAGCTTGCCTGCCACCGCGCGATTGTGCAGATGTCTGAGCAGCTCGAGTTTCTCGTCGTCTTCGATCTGAGTCGGGTTCTTAGCGTAGAACTCTGTGAGCTCGTTCATGTCGCTTTGCAAGCTCGGGTCGCGCAGCAAATCCAGAACGATGCTCTCGCCAAAGATCTCCATATACTTGGCGGTGGTCTCAACGCCTTCTTCAGTCAAGATGCGCGAGAACACTTGCTTTGCCACGCGAGGCTGGGTCGCAAACACGTGCGTAAGCTCTTCGATAAGGCTTTCGATCTCGTATCGCTTAGAAAGGCTTCCGGCTCGCTCTTTG
>JBGAWT010000096.1:0-11465 GCA_044227445.1 Bdellovibrionia bacterium
GATTTTTCGCCTCAAGAATTCTGCGGGCAAACCGCATGCGCTCGGATCGTGGAGTCAGGCGACGCTCGTTATGAGCAAACAAGTAGGCATCCTTGTAGATCGAGACGCGGGTTGGGGAGTGGTACTTCTCGACTCCTTTTTCGATGTCGTAACAGACGGAGCCGACGAGTTGATTCTCTTCTTCGTCGGAGAAGAGCTCCCAAAGCTCTTTTCTGAGCTCGCGAGCGGCTTTATCGCACAAGCCGAGCTCGACCTTCTTGCGCTCCTCCGGAGTGAGCTCCGGTACAGGGGCCACAGCGGGCGCAGTCGTTTTGGTCTCAGTCGTGCTGCTGGAATGGGTTCCCAGTTTTCCATCCGATGTAAAGGTAACCCCGCCGCTTGAAGGAAGGTTCACGTCTTTGAGTTCGGCGGTGGTGAGTTCTTTGCCGTTGAGCGTCGATCTTTGGCGGCCATTTTCTAAGCTCGTTTCCAGCTCAGCGACGAAGTCTCTGAACTTGAAGATAACTCGCATCTTCATCGAGCTGTTTTTTAGCGTTTCTAAGGATCTCAGATCGAGATTCAGGCTGGCTTGGCCGTCGATGCCTACGTTTCCTTCGCTTCGCGACTCCCAGTTGGAGGTCATGCTGCTGTCGTAGGAGTTCTCGGCTTTTTTAGTTACGGAGATATTGGCCGTGCCGCCCACGATGTCGATTTGATCTTTGATTTCCTGATTTCGGATCGAGAACGAAATGCTTGCCGAGCTCACCTTATCGTCAGCCGACTTGCTCGTGGAGCCATGAATGGCGATGGGGCAGTCCTTGCCATCGATGGTCGAGACAGTCGTGAATGCGGTGACAACGGGAGCACGTTTGCAGCGGCTCTTGTTGGGCCGAAAAGCGCGAAGGGCTTTGAGAGTTTTGGGACTGAGCTTCGATTCGGCTTCTGCGGCGAGTTTTTCGTCGGTAGGGGGAGTGAGGTCAATATCGTTGCCGAGCTGATTGATCGTGCCCATGCTCTCGCTTGCGTTGGCGACGAAGGTCTTGAGTCGCGCCATCTGCGATTCGTCCAAAGGGCGTGGTCCGCAGGATGAAGCGGCGATGCCCATCGCCATTGAGATGCAACCTAGGATCGCCCAATTTCGTACGTGCGTCGGGGTCATAAAAGCCTCCACCAGCCGATTAAAGTTGAGTGCTTTTATCAGATAATATCAAGAAGTCAAGGATATCTGGTACTTGTCAGCCTACGCACTGAGACTGTGGGGTCATTTCCCCATGGATATCGCTGGGGTAACAGCCTGAAGCTCTTCTGCTGTGAGCTCTTTGCCATTGAGAGTGGCTTTTTGGACTCCACCGTAAGTGGAGAGCTGGATCTCAGCTGGGAAATCCTTAAACGTCATCTTGATGGTACCCAGTTGCGAGTAGCCTGTTGTGGAAGCTGTGTCCTTGCGAAGGGTGACTCCCGAATCGATTTTGACGTCGGATTCGGTCTTGGAGCGGACGCTGCTGTTGAGGCGAATCTCGGATTGATCCTGCTCTACCCGCAAGGCCAAATCGGAGGTGAAGCGGTCGACATCGAGGTCCTCTTTGATTTCAGAGGAAATCACCTCGTAGACCAAATGGCTGTTAATGAGCAGGGTGCGGTCAGACTTAGCCGAAGTAACGTCGCCCGTAACCGAAACTGGGCAGTTACCACCCGTGATGGTGCTCACGGGAGCATCGCTGGACTTGATTGGGGTGACGACGCACGAGCGGCGCATTCGACGAAATACACGCACCCCACGCTGACGAGGTGTTTCGCCCTTGGCCCGAGCAGCGAAACTCGCCGGCTCACTGCCGTTTTCGGCTTCGTGTGCGATGGCGTGCATGGTCTCGGAAGAAGTGTTGAGGTTGGAGACGAAGGTCTTCACGCGAGCAAGCTCGGTTTCGCTCAGTGGCTTAGGAGCGCAGGAGGCGACGAGGGCCAGAGGAAGAACGGCGAGAATGGCTTTCATCGGAAGGTTCCTTTCGTTTCGTACGGATGTTGAATATTTTTATCAGTTAAGGTCTCGAGGTCAATGAGAAACCTTAGGCGTACCCTCAAGTTGACACAAATACTCGTCTAAACGGAGCGTCAGGAACTATTCTTTGATTCGGTCTGTATTGGGCGGGGCTTTGAACTCAAATACCGCTGCTTCGATGGGGTCCCCGAGTTTGACGTCCTCAAGGGAGATCTCCGCGCGATTTCCGCCTTTGTGATGAACGGTGAGTTTGGCGATCTGCTTGAGCTTCGCGTCGACTTCTACGAGCACTCGTTCCACGGTGCCTGCGGTGCCCGGTTTGCGCGGCGAGACTTCAAAGACGTTTGGCCCGAGGGGCTTTACCTTGAGCTCCGCTGTTTTGCTCGAGAGACTGCCGGCCAAGATCGCCGAAGCGAGCTCCGTCTTTACGGCCTTGGCAGGTTTTTCGATCACTTGCCCGTGCTCTGATTCATCAAAGGGGGGGGTATAAAACCACACCTTCTCGCCATCACTCACGAGCGAGCTCGGGTCAGGCGAAGTGGTGTCCCACCTAAAGCGATTGGGGCGCGCCAGCTGAAGCTTGCCCTTGGATTTCTTAGTCGACTTGGTCGTCGCATTGAACTGGGTTTGGCTAAACTGAGCGGTGAGCGTGCCGCCTTTGGAATAACGGGTTTCGACGTCTTGAAGCAGTTGAGGAAGCGCTGCTTGAGCGGCGCTTGAGGCTAAAAGCAGGGCTGCCGCACTAGCGCATTTCGATCGAAACCATTTTCGAGACACCGGGCTCCTCCATGGTGACGCCGTAGAGCGAGTCGTTGAGCTCCATCGTCTTCTTATTGTGAGTGATGACGATAAATTGGCTTTTGGCAGCCATCTCGCGAAGAAGCGCGTTGAATTTGCCGATGTTGGCGTCGTCCAAAGGTGCGTCCACTTCGTCCAGGATGCAAAAGGGCGAGGGCTTGACCATGAAGATCGCGAAAATAAGCGAAACAGCGGTGAGCGCCTTTTCGCCGCCTGAGAGCAGGCCGATGTTGCTGACTTTCTTGCCAGGAGGCTGAGCCAAGATATCGATGCCCGCTTCGAGGATATCGGTTGAGCCTTCGGGATAAACCAAAGAGAGCTGCGCCATGCCGCCGCCAAACACGACGGGGAACAGGCGCTCGAAGCGGTCCGAGATAGCCTCAAATGCTTTCTTGAAGCGCTCCTCGGAAGTCTTGTTGATGTGCTCGATGGCTTCGTGGAGGTTGGCCATCGATTGATGCAGATCCGAGCGCTCTTGCGTGAGGTAATCAAAGCGCTTCTTGGTCTCGTCGTACTCTTCGACAGCCATGACGTTGACTTCGCCCAGTCTGCGGATGCGCTCCCTGAGGCGCTCGACTTCTTCGCCCAAGAGTTGCTCTTCTTCAGCTGTCATCTCGGTGGTGACTACTGGGTTTTCCATCTCCGATTGGATGGCGCCCGGCGCTTGCTCAGTGGGGCGCTCCAGACATCCTGGACCGTATTTTTCCTCGAGGTTCTGCAGCAGATGGGCGAGTTCGCCCGTGAGCTTCTCGGTATCGATCGAAAGCTGCGTGACTTGAGCTTGTTTGTCATCACCGGCGTGGTGAAGGGCCTTGATGCGCTCCAATCCGCCATTGAGCTGAGTGGAGGCTTGCTCGAGGCGATCCTTTACAACGGACATCCGCTCGCGCTCTTGGCCTAAGCGTTGGGTGAGCTCGGCGATCTTGACCTCCAGGCCGCTTTCGCCGCCCGAGAAACTCTCGCGCTCCTGAGTCGCGCTTTGAACGACGCGCTCGATCTCGGAGATACGGCGTTCGCGGTCGCGGATGACGCCGCGGATAGATTCGACTTCGCGGCCCAGGCTTTGGGCCCGTTCGCGAGCCGACGCTTCGTCGATCTTGAGCATCTGGGCTGCAGAGTCGCGCTCGGCTAGCGCGCGTTCGACCATGAGCTGTTCAGCTTCGAGCTCGGCGATGCGCGTTTCCATTCCCGTTCGGGTCGAAAGAATGGCGTTGAGCCGTTCTTGGGCTTGCGCGCGACCCGATTCGCACTGAGCAGCTTCGCTCTCGCGGTCTTGGCACTCCTGCGTGAGCTGAGCCACGTTGCGAGCCAGCTCCTGCACCTGGCGCTGGGCCTGAAGGACATCGCGCTCCAAGCCAGCCAGTTCGACTTCGGCGGCCTGAAGATCGGATTGCAGCGCTTGGAGACGCGCAACCGAGAGGGCCTGGGCTTCGCGAGCGGCAGCAAACTTGGCTTCGCAAGCTTCTAATTGAGTCGTGGCTTGCGCGAGCTGCTCGGTGAGCTCGCCGATCTGACGCTTGCGTCTGAGCACGCCTGTCGCGCCGGATTGATCCGAGCTTCCGCCTCGGATCGCGCCGCGCGAATCCAGAACCGTTCCATCAAGGCTGATCGCGGACCAGCCGGTTGCTTGTGCTTTGGCTAAAAGCTCCTGCAGCTGAGCGTCCGACACGCCTTGGAAACCTTGAACCACCCATGCGCCTTGAATGCGAGCACGAGCCACTGGGCTTGAGGCTTTGACGAGATCGGTGAGCAAGCCCGCGACTGAAAGGCCTGCGCTCTCAAGCGCTTGCTTGAGCTCGGAGCCAGAGCCCGTGGTCTCCGCTCCGCGGAGGTAAACCTGAATGCGACCCTGCTTGGCTTCGCGAACTTGTCCGATGGCTTCGATGGCCAAGGATGCGTCACTGCCTGTTAACGCTTCTCCGTCCGAATCTAACCAAGAGGTGAGGGCCTCTTCGTATTCTTGCGGGGCTTCGTACAGGCTGGCTAGTGCTGCCAGCGCATCGGCGCGGCCTAGGGTCGCAGCCCAATCAAGAGCGGCTTTTGGCGCGTCGCTCATGCCCTCGTTGGCTTGAGCAAGCTCTTCTAAGCTTTGCAGACGGCTCTTAAGCTGCGTCCACTCGCGTTGGGATTCGTTGCGAGATTTTTCGGTGGCGCGAACTTCTTGCTCAGCGGCTTGAGCCTTTTGTTGAAGTTCGATCTTCTCGGTCTTCAGAGTTTCGAAACGTGTACGTGCCGTGTCTCGAGACTGCGAGGCTTGCGCGAGGGTCGACTGAGATTCGGTCTCACGCGAGATCGTTTGGCCCAACTGCTCGCGAGCCCGCTGCGCTTGGGAGCTGAGGCTCTCCGCCTTAGCAAGCAGGGCAGAGGCTTTTGAAGAAAGTTCGCTGGATTCGGAAATGCCTTGAAGCAGCTCGCGTTTGGCTGCGTCCGTTGCGCGCCTGGATTGTTCGACTTGAGCGCGCGCTTCTCGCACCAAGGATTCGGCGGCGGCCACTTGCGCGAGCAGGGCATCCAGGGAGCCTGCGGCCTGAGTTGCTTCGGTTGCACGTTGTTCGACTGCGCCCTTGTCGCGCACGACAGAGGAGGTGAGCTCTTGTTTTTCGGCGGCTAGTTGTTCGAGCCTTTGCTCCAGGTCGCTCTGGCGGCGCTTGGAGAGCTCGAGCGCGCTCTTTTCTTGGGTGAGCTCGTCAGACAGAGCTTGAATCCCGGATTGGCGCTCTTCGGCTTCTTTAGAGTCTGTGAGCTGAGTTACGCGCAGAGATTCGATGGAGTTTTCGGTGGTCTGAAGCTCCGCCCTAAGGCCTACGAGCTCCTGCTCGAGCATCGTTTTTTGGGCGCTGACGGCTTCAATGCGCTCCTTGAGAACTTTGTTTTTGCGGCGACCCCAGGTGAGCTCTTTATCCAGGAGCTCGTCTTTGTACTTCTTGTAGAGACGCGCTTTTTGCGCCTGGCGCTCAAGCGAAGCGAGATTGCGCTCGATCTCAGCGATCACGTCGTTGAGGCGATTGAGGTTGGTCTGGGTGGCTTCGATCTTTCGGAGCGATTCTTTTTTGCGTGCCTTGTACTTTGCGATGCCGGCTGCTTCTTCGACAAGCAGTCTGCGGTCCTCGGGCTTGGAATTGACGATCTTGCCGATCTGTCCTTGCTCGATGACGGAGTAGCCTTTAGCGCCAACGCCCGTATCCATGAACAGCTCGTGAATGTCTTTGAGGCGCGCTTGAACGCCGTTGATGAAGTATTCGCCTTCGCCCGAGCGATACAGGCGGCGCGTGACGGAGACCTCGCGCATCTTGCGGGGCAGTGGCGTCTCGACGCTCGAAGCTCCCGCAGGAGCGCTCGTCGTGTCAGCAAGCTCTGCTTCCATAACGAGGGTCGCTTCGGCCATGCCCAGAGGCGAGTACTTGGATGATCCATTGAAAATCAGGTCATCGCTCGAGCTCCCGCGCATGTGCTTGTAGGACTGCTCGCCCATGACCCAAAAAAAGGCGTCCACGATGTTGGACTTGCCGCAGCCATTGGGGCCCACAACACCCGTGATGCCATGGTCGAAATGGACGACGGTCTTGTCCTTGAACGACTTGAAGCCTTGGATTTCGAGACGTTTGACGCGCATGCTTCGGTGAGTCCCTTGCCTGGGGTGACAATAACAAGCAAGGACGAAAAGGCAAGCTTTGCGGTCTGCTTATAACCGCTCTCAAGGGCGTTCTCTGTGTCCCCCGAGACCCATCTTCGAGGCGTGGGATCGACCCATTATAATGATGGGTGGGGGTCTTCATTTATGCTGTATCGAAGCCTAGCTTGCGCTGCTTTGGTTTTCGCGTTTTCGGGCTGCCGAAAGACGATCATCGATGCCTCAGGCCGATCGCTTAAGTCAGGCCCCTCATCCGTCCCAAGCGTCGCACCTAGCGTGGCTCCGTCTACGGCACCTTCTGTTACCCCTAGTATTGGTCCGATAGCGTCTCCAAGCCCGGCGCCGAGCGTTCCGGTGGTTTGCGACAAGGTTCCTTTTGGTGCGGGTGCTGTTGAGATCTTAGCGGGCAACCTGTTTCGAAAGGGCTGGGAGTCGTACAGTTTTAGAGGAGCGGCGCCCGAGTTCATTTCCATCAACACCTGCTCGCACAAACAGGTGATGTATTACAAAGGCATCTCCACCGTAGCGGGATCGATCTACGGCGGAGTTTCGATTTACTCCAATCCGGTGGAGAATATCGACGTCTCGGGCAAGAGCTCGACGCCCAAGAGGCTCACCTTTGACATCTATCTCAGTGCGCCTGCTCGTTTCACGACGGCGGCCGTGGGCGACGGAGCCGCAGATGGGCACGAGTTCCTCTTTCTCAACGGTGTGCAAATCGTTCAGTACGAAGCGGGTTGGACGCATCGTGAGTTCGATTTGCCGTCGACGACTAAGACCGTGCGTCAGATCCTCTTTGAGAAGCAAGACAGCGGCACGGTCGACTTCGAACTCGACAATCTTGCTATCTATCCTTGAAACTAAGAGGGATGCAGCCCTCCATCGGTTTTGCAGGACTTTCGCACTTAGGCCTCGTTTCTGGCATTTGCATTGCCTCAAAAGGCTTTGAGGTCGTTGCCTTTGATCCCCGCGCGGATCTCGTTCAAGCTCTTCAGGACGGCAAGCTTCCCATCTTTGAGCCAGGACTCGAGGAGCTGCTGAGTAAGGCCTCCATTCGCTTTACCTCAGACCCCAAGGACCTGGCGCAATGCTCGGTGGTGTATCTGGCGCAGGATGTAGCGACCAACGCCAAAGGCGAGAGCGATTTGGGGCCCTTGTTAGCGCTTTCGAAGAAGGTCGTGCCTTACCTGAAGAAGGGCACCTCCCTTGTCGTTCACAGCCAGGTGCCGCCCGGATTTACGCGGGATTTTTTTAGGCGTATCGGGTCCAAAATCCGCCCCGCGGACATCGCGCTTTTCTACCAGGTCGAAACCCTGATCTTCGGGCAAGCGGTGCAGCGGGCCCTGCAGCCTGAGCGCTACATCGTAGGAACTGCGGGCAGCGGGCTCACTGAGGCCTATTCGGCGCTGCTCAACGCCTACAACTGCCCCGTGTTCGAAATGAAGTATGAAAGCGCCGAGCTCGCCAAAATATCGATCAATCTTTTTTTGATCTCCACGGTTTGCACGACCAACATGCTCGCTGAGATTTGCGAAAAGACGGGCGCCTCGTGGGCTGAGATCGCTCCCACTCTCAAGTTGGATCGCAGGATCGGTCCGTACGCCTATTTGGCTCCGGGTCTGGGGATTTCGGGGGGCAATCTCGAGCGGGACATGGCTACCGTGATTCGGTTGGGCTCTGAGGCAGCCGCTGACATTAAGCTGGCGCGCAGCTTCGTGCACGACAGTGCTTACCGCAAAAACTGGGTGGCTCGAAAACTTCGGGAGTTCAAATCCCTCAAGAAAGTCGCGCTTTGGGGTTTGACGTACAAGGCCAACACGCGTTCCATTAAAAACTCGCCAGCAATTGAGCTTCTGGGCGAAATGAAAAAGAACCGAATGAAGTTCACCGCCTACGATCCGCAGGCCGAAGTGCCCAAAGGCGTTCAGGTATCGCGCGTGGATAGCGCTCTAGAGGCGTGCACTGGGGCAGATGCCCTAGTGATCATGACGCCCTGGCCCGAGTTTGGCGAAGTACCTTTGGCGCAGGTGGCCAAGGCCCTCAAGGGCAAAATCATCGTTGATCCTTTGGGGGCCATCGCCGCTCAGGTCAAATCCCAAGCCAAGAACTTCGAGTATTTCACTCTCGGCGGATCGCGTTAGTCACCTGCGTTTGATTTGTTCGGCAAGCGGAGCGTATGATTAAAAAGGTGCCAAAAAAAGAAAAGAAACCGACAAACCCCGCCTCTTTCGTCAGTTTGGATTACACCGTTTTGTTGAAGGAGTACGAGCATCGGCTCACTTCAATGGAGCGTGGTTTCCAAATGGATCATGCGTTCATTGATCTGTGGGTTCCTGACGAAGATCCCAATAAAAGTTTGTTCTACCTGTTTGAGTCCGCTGCGCTTCGGGACCAGCCGGGCCTAAGCGTCACGCTTTCGAACGAGATGCTCGATTCGATTGATGGCGAGGGGCTCATCAATCAGCTGGGTAAGCTCGGCGGAGTGGACGTGCAGCGCGACGCAAAACGCGCCAAGCTCACCGTTTCTTTCGGCGCAAAATCCGGCCAGGCCGCTAACTTGGACGACATCCCAGGGCTCTCGACGCTTCATCGCGTCTATCGCGATCGTCTGGTGCGCGACACCCGGGTGCTTAAGCACGAAGTGAAAAAAGATTTTCCGGCCTCAGGAACTTTGCCTAAGCCGCTCCTCGCTAAGCTCAAGGTCATCGAAGTGAGCTTTCAGTCAGGAAAAGTCTGCGCAGCAGTGGATCCAGGGTTTGGAATCGTCCATGCGCTGGGTTATCGCGGGATGCCTAACCACGTGCTCACGCGGATGCTCGAGGTGCTATGCTCGGAGGTCGAGGGGTACTCGTTGCAAGAAATCGCTGAGCATGGAGTGATCAGGCTTGAGAACATTCTTCGCGATCCGGGCCAACCACTTCCGGTCAGGGGTTTGGTGACGCCTGATACGGCAGGACCAAACTTTAAGAAGCTCAATCAAATGGTTCGCGATCTTTTTGCGGCGGGCCGCAAGAAGACAGGCATCAAGCTTCAACGAAACACGACCGAACGCCCGACCTCAGAGGCTTGGAGCAAAGCTTCGGCGGATCAAAGGCTGAAGCTTGTTTCGCAGGCTGCCGGCGCGTTTCTTAAGACTCAGGGAAAGCCTACCAGCGCCGCCACCGTCTTGGAGATTCGGCAAAACGTCCAAGTCTACGTGGATCTCGAGGGATTCGCCTCCGAGCGCGAGAAGAGGCTCTTTTGCAGGCTTTTCGAAAAGTACCTCAAGCTCAATGTCGAAGAGCGCCTCGAGCTGTACCTGCCTACGGCCGAAGACAAACTCAAGCGCGATAAGCGCAGCAGCCTCGTTCGAAAACCGGATTTGATGCCCGCATCGGAAGGAAATCTCACACGATGACCAAAGCCAAGAAGACCAAGAAGGACGGCGTTGATAATCGGGACCTCATCCTGGATGGCCACAAGCTGGCCTGGCACATGGATCGCATTAGGGCTTGGGACGCAGGCGAGCGCGTCGCTCCGGTGACCATCGATATGGCGCTGACCCGCGCGTGCAACAACGCCTGTGGGTACTGCTACGCGATGTTTCAAGAAAACACAGGAGCCAAGATCACGCGCCAGGTGATGGATGATTTCATCGATGACTGCGCAGAGATCGGCGTTAAGGCCATCAGCTTTGCAGGCGATGGAGAAAACACGCTGCACCCCGCGTTCGTAAGCTCAGTAGTTCGCGGTGGCGAACAGGGCATCAGCATGGCCGTCAATACCAACGGCTTTACGATGGCTGGTAAAAAGCTTGAGGAAGTGCTCCCGCATCTCACTTACGTCAGAGTCAACATCAGCGCGGCTGATCCGCAGCGCTACGCCGAGATCATGGGCGCAAAGCCCGAGTGGTACCACACGGTCGTCAACAACATCAAAGCGATGGTGGAGCTCAAGCGCAAACAAAACCTCAAGGTCACCATCGGTCTTCAGATGGTGTTGGTGCCTGATTACAAAGATCAGATCATTCCGCTCGCCAAGCTTACGAGCGACCTAGGCGCCGACTATCTCGTGATCAAGCACTGCAGCGATGACGAGGGCGGGACGTTCAATCTGGATTACAAAGAGTACGAGCCGCTTTACGACCTCATCAAGAAAGCCGAGTCTTTTTCGACCGCTAAGACGGCGATCATCGCTATGGAAGAAGATCCAAGAGGGCAATAACCAGCGCAACTATCAGCGCTGCTACGGGCCTCCATTCATGATTCAGATCTCGGGCACCGGGCTCATTGCCCCTTGTGGCCAGCTGTTTAACGACAAGTTCAAGCGCTACCACATGGGCAATATCTGCGAGCAGCGCTTCAAGGATATTGTTCAAAGCGACGAGTACTGGGAGATCATCAACCATCTCGCTTCGCGAAACTTCAACGCGCAAAAGATGTGCGGAGCGCTGTGCCGTCCCCACTACGTCAACGAGACGCTAGACCTCTATAAGAAGGGCTACGCTGAGCTCGAAGAGCCCAAGGGACCTGAACCTCAACACATCAACTTCCTCTGAGAGAGGCTCAAGCGTGGAGCGAGCGCTGAGCATCATCATCCCGGCTTACAACGAGTCGGCGAGCATCGAGGCTTCGCTTCGTGAGGCACTGGAAGCCTGTTCCGTCGTGGCAAAGTGGGAAATTATCGTCGTGGACGATTGCTCCACTGATGACACCGGAGAGCGAGCGTCCCGGATCGCCTCCGCGCAGGGCGGGAAGATTCAAGTTCTGCGCATGCAACGCAATCAGGGCTATGGCGGCGCGTTTCGGGCCGGACTTAAGAAAGCCCAGTACGATTCGTGCATCATGCTTTGCGCGGATGACGACGTGGGAAGCTCATCGCTTCGCGAGATTTTTTCTCGTCTAGGCTCGGTCGATATCGTTTTGTCTTATATAGCCAATCCCGAGGTGAGGCACTGGTCTAGGCGTGCGATCTCCAAGGTCTACGTCACTCTGATCAATCTGCTATTCGGTCACCGCATCCACTATTACAACGGGCACAATATTTTTCCGCGCAAACAGGTTCAGGCGATGGAGCTCACCG
>JBGAWT010000097.1:0-11834 GCA_044227445.1 Bdellovibrionia bacterium
GGTGGGCTGTGACACCCTCCGGATTGTCGACCTCGACTTCAAAACCCAGGATCTTGAGCGACCCCCAGGAGTAAAGCCGGCCGAAGCGATGATCCAAATCCGTGTTACCGAAATTGAACAGTGCCCATACGAGCCCAATGGCCGCGCAAACCATCATCCACACAACGACGAGAAAAACCTTAACGACCAGACGCAGCATACGCGGCTAAGTACCTACTCGTAAGCGGGCGCTGCATTTCGCGCGCAAGCTCGAGGCTGGTTTCGGAGAGTTTTTTAAGATCGACGCCCGTCTTAACGCCCAGGCCGTCGAGCATGTAAACGAGATCTTCGGTCGCCAGATTACCCGTGGCACCCGGAGCAAACGGGCAGCCCCCCAAGCCGCCGGCCGAGGCATCCAAGGTGGTAGCTCCAAGCTCCAGGGCCCTCAGCGCGTTAGCCAAGGCCGTTCCGCGGGTATCATGAAAGTGCAGCGCAAGTTTCTTTGCACCCAGCATCTTGAGCGCCGGCTTGACGATCTCAGTCACCTGGTTTGGCGTGGCCACACCGATCGTGTCGCCGATGGAGACTTGTTCCACCCCAAGCTTGGCTAAGCGCTCAACAACCTTAAGAGCTTTCTTTGCTGGAACTTTTCCCTCAAAGGGACAACCAAAGGCCGTGGACACGTAACCCCTGAACCTGAGCTTTTGTTTCTTCAATCGCTTGGCTTCGGCCATCACAGCTTTGAATTCCTCAAACGATTCATCCACCGTCATACCAATATTGCGCGTCGTAAATCCGTCGGTAGCGGCCGTGAAAAGCGCGAGATTCTTGGCGCCCGCATACAACGCGCGCTCCAATCCCTTGCGATTGGGCACTAAACTCCAAAGCGATGCCTTAGAGGGAATATCCGAGAGCTTTTGGAACAACTCAGCCGTGTCGGCCATTTGCGGCACTTTGTCCTCGCGGACAAACGCACCGACCTCAAGCTGAGTGAGGCCTGCCGCAAGAAGCCCGCGAACGAAGCGGTCCTTTGCATGAAGCGAAACAGGGCGAGATTCTTTTTGCAGCCCATCGCGAGCGCCGACCTCAAAGATCGTGACCTGGCGAGCGATCATGCGCTTGCCTCCAGATCCAAGAACTTCTGCCCCGGCGTGAGCTGCTCGCCTTCTTTGACATGGATCTTGCCGACCTTGGCGGCGCCAGGAGCTTTGATGGCGAACTCCATTTTCATGGCTTCCACAAGCAGCAACGAATCCCCTTCGGCGACTTGCTGACCTTGGGAGACGAGCACCTTGCGCACCTTGCCTGGGAACTGAGCCGTCAGCTCTGCGTCCCACGCAGCACCAGATCGCGCTCCGCCCCGTGCGGCACTTTCGCTCACCAAGTCTCCTGCGATGAGCAGCCCGCCCAACGAAAGATGCAGCTTCGAGCCCCGCTTCCAAACCGCAGCCCTGCGGCGCTCGCCCGTCTTTGCATGTGTGGCGACCCACCAACCTCCGGGGCGCTCTTGGAGCTTCCATTGCGAGGCGTCTGCAGAGTCGAAAGTCCATTTTGCGCCGAAGGCCTTGAGCGTCTGCTTCATCCCAAGCTTCCGATCTGATTCCATGGGCTCGGCATCTCAGTCGCTGCTTGTACAGGGCCCGCACTAGGCTTAGCGCCCGCGCTCAGCGCTGCGGCAAGCGAGAGGTCTTCTTGCGTGGGTTTAGGGAGCAAGTCCTTGAGTCGTTTTTCGATCGTAGCGGTATGGACCTTGCCTTCTTGAACTTCAGGAAGCGCAGCGAGGGCCCTTAGAAAAGCCTGGTTCGTTCCCATCCCGAGCACCACAGTCTCGTTCAACGCCCAGCGCATGCGAGCAAGCGTCATCTCGCGCGTCTCGCCATAAACCACAAGCTTGGTCGACTCGTACGCCAGTACCGGTGGGCCAGCGCAGGCGCTCCACGCGGCCCGGCGTCGGGACGTAGCCTAGAAAAGGATCCTCGGCGTAAAGCCTCACTTCGATGGCATGGCCTCGAGCCGTGGGCGTGGCCTGGAGCGCAGCCTTTTTGGGTTCGAGCGCCTGGCGAATCTGTGCATGCACGAGATCCACGCCGGTGACGAGTTCGGTCACCGGGTGCTCGACTTGAAGGCGCGTGTTCATCTCCAAAAAGTAGGCCGAGCCCTTGTCATCGACCAAGAACTCCACGGTTCCCGCGCTTCGGTACTTGGTAGCCTCAACCAGTTTGAGGGCCGAATCAAAAAGTGTTTTGCGTGTGGCATCCGTGATATGGGGCGCTGTCGCTTCTTCCCAAACCTTTTGATGGCGACGTTGCAGCGAGCATTCGCGCTCGTGCAGATGAACGCCATGCCCCGAACCATCGCCAAAAACCTGAACCTCGATATGGCGCGGATGATCCACGAGGCGCTCCAAGAAAAGCGTCCCGTCTCCAAACGCCGCCAGAGCTTCGTGTGATGCGCTCTCCGCGGCGGAATCCAGGTCCGCCGGGCGATCCACGCGGCGCATTCCCTTGCCACCGCCGCCTGCTGAGGCCTTTAAAAGCAGCGGGAAGCCCACCTTGTCAGCCTGAGCCTTGAGATTCTCGCCGGGCTTGACGATGGCCCATGGAAGCGTCGGAACACCCAGCTTGGCGGCTAACTCCTTGGCGGGGATTTTTCCGCCCATGAGCTCCATAGTCTCGGCTTTGGGCCCTAGGAACAAAAGACCCGCGTCCTCGCATGCGCGCGCAAACACCGGACGCTCGGACAAAAACCCGTACCCCGGGTGCACCATCGTTGCGCCAGCAGCCTTCGCGGCAGCGATCACAGAAGGGACATCCAGATATCCGTTCACGCACTCGAGTTGGTCTGCGTAAGTTACGTGGCGGGCTGCTTCGTCTCCAGGAGCGACGAGCCCTACGGTCGAAATCCCCAGCTCGTGAGCTGCCTGAAACACGCGGCAGGCGATCTCCGAGCGGTTTGCGACCAAGAGCTTGTGGCGCTTCATGTGCTTCCGCCTGAGAGCCAAGAGGGCTTTCGTTTTTCAAGAAATGCCTTCACGCCTTCTTTTCCCTCGGGTGAGACGCGAATATCGGCTAGGCGCTTAGCCACGTATTGCAGGCAATCGGGATGCTGCGCGCGGCGCTCTGGCCAGCTCAAATCGAGCACAAGCTCTTTGGCCACCGCCATCGCGTTAGGCCCGCATTGAAGCACGTTACCCAAGATGCGCTCCGCCGCTGCATCGAGCTCGGCGGCACCGGCGACGACTTCATGCACGAGCCCTACGCGCAGAGCCTTAGCCGCATCAAAGCGCTCGGCGCTCACAAAAAGCCCGCGGGCATGGGAGGCGCCGATCTTGGAAATCACAAACGGTCCGATGCATGCCGGCACGATGCCCAGGCGCACTTCGCTTAAGCTGAACTGAGTATCTTGAGTGGCGATGGCGATATCGCAGATCGAGACAAGCCCAACGCCGCCACCAATTGCCGCGCCATGAATAAGGCCAATCACAGGCTTGGGGCACTCGTTGAGAAGCGCAAACATCTCGGCCAGACGCTGAGTGTCCTTGAGATTCTCGTTGTAGTCCATTTGGACGGCAGCTTTCATCCAATTGAGATCACCGCCTGCGCAAAACACCGGGCCATTTCCGCGAAGCACGACTGCGCGAACCGAAGGACTTACTTGCTTGGTGAAAACTTCGTGAAGCTCGGTGATGACCTCTTCGTTGAACGCATTTCTGACGTCCGGGCGATTGAGCGAAACCCAAAGCACGCCGCGGGCGTCCTGCCTTACTTCCAAGGTTTTCATCCCCCAAACCTAACCTGCTGGGGCCCCCCCGATCCACCGAAAATCGCGTGGACGGGGACCTCGGGCAATGCGAAAACTAGGGCCATGAGTGTCATCAAGAGCCAGGCCCAAACGGGATCCTCCGAGTTCAAAGCCAACGCAGCCCATCACAAAGGACTGATTCAAGAGCTCGAAAAAAATCTCGCGTCCACGCGAGGTGGTGGCGGCTCCGAAGCCCGTCAAAAGCACGAGTCCCGAGGCAAGCTCTTCGTACGCGACCGAGTCGAGAAGCTTCTGGACCCGGGTACACCCTTTTTGGAGCTCAGCCCCCTTGCGGCAAACGGCATGTACGAGGGCGCCGCACCTGGAGCGGGCGTGGTCACCGGCGTGGGAGTGGTGCACGGACGCGAGGTGATGATCGTAGCCAATGACGCCACGGTTAAAGGCGGAACGTACTTTCCGATGACCGTTAAGAAGCATCTGCGCGCTCAGGAGATCGCTCTAGAGAACCGCCTGCCTTGCATCTACCTCGTGGATAGCGGCGGCGCGTTCTTGCCGATGCAATCTGAGGTATTTCCGGATCGCGATCACTTTGGGCGCATCTTTTACAACCAAGCTCGCATGTCCTCTGAGCGCATTCCGCAAATCGCGGCAGTCATGGGCTCTTGCACCGCAGGCGGAGCCTACGTTCCAGCGATGTCCGAAGAAACGATCATCGTTCGCAACCAGGGCACGATTTTCTTGGGAGGCCCCCCGCTGGTTAAGGCTGCCACCGGCGAAATCGTCACCGCCGAGGACTTAGGTGGCGGCGACGTGCATACACGCATTTCAGGGGTTGCCGATCACTTGGCGGATAACGACGAGCACGCGCTTGAGATCGCTCGAGAGATCGTCCAAAACCTCCATCGCCCCAAACGAGCCGCTATCGAGCGCGCAACACCCGAAGACCCGCTTTACGATCCATCGGAGATCCTGGGCATCTTGCCTCAGGACCTGCGCAAGCCCTTTGACGTGCGCGAGGTCATCGCACGCCTAGTGGACGGTTCGCGCTTCCACGAATTCAAGCCCCTATACGCCACCACCCTGGTGTGCGGATTTGCCCACATCTGGGGCCATCCCGTGGGGATCGTCGCTAACAACGGCATCCTCTTTAGCGAAAGCGCTCTCAAAGCCGCGCACTTCATTGAGCTCTGCTCCTCGCGGGGCGTGCCTTTGGTGTTTTTGCAAAACATCACAGGCTTCATGGTCGGAAAGAAATTCGAGCACGGTGGGATCGCGCGCGATGGAGCCAAGATGGTGACGGCCGTGTCGACTGCTCCAGTTCCGAAATTCACGGTCATCATCGGCGGAAGCTTCGGCGCCGGAAATTACGGCATGTGCGGACGAGCCTACCAGCCTCGCTTTTTGTGGATGTGGCCTAACGCTCGCATCTCGGTCATGGGTGGAGAGCAAGCTGCACACGTCCTGGGACAGGTAAAAATGGAGCAGATGGAAGCCAAAGGCCAAAAGCTCTCGGCCGCCGATATGGAGAAGATCCAAAAGCCCATCCGCGAGCAGTACGAGCGCGACGGCAGTCCTTATACGAGCACCGCGCGCTTGTGGGACGACGGCATCATCCGACCCGGCGACACGCGCAAGTACTTGGCGTTGGGCCTGTCGGCTTCAACCAATGCACCTTGGAAGCGCACGCCACGCAACGGGTTTGGCGTGTTTAGGATGTAGAGCTATTTTTTCTGCTGCGTCTCGCTCACGAGCAGCGCCATCGTCGAACAGCGATGGATCACGCCTTCGGCAAACTTGCGGTCTTCGGCCAGGTCTTTGCGGCAGATAGCTTGGCGCTTATCTTCGTCTCCACCAGAACAAGCGGTTCCGCCGCTCCAGTTTTTGAAGCAATAAAAGCCGATTCGATTCTGCTTCTCATCTTCGTTGTAGCAATCTTTCGCGTCCTTGGAGTCGAGCCACGTTTCCATGATTTGTGCGATTTCCATCGCAGCTCCAGCAGCGTTGAGCTTGGTCTTGGTCGCCGTATGCAGCTTGGCCACGCGCCAAGGAGTGGCGCCTGCCTCGATCATCGCCTCGACCTTGGCGAAGTTCTCCTCAGGGGCTACTGGCTCGTAGCACAGCGTTGCGCTTACCCCGAGCACCGAAACGGGGCTCCAATCCGCAGCTTCCCACGAATTGTAGATGAGCTCGTCGCCAAACTTCTTTTCCTTTTCAAGAATCGTCTTAAGATCGGCAAGCGACAGGAGCTTCAGCTTGGTGCGAACCCAGCGACGATATTGAGCAAGCCCTCTGTCGTCGATCTCCTCAACTCCAGGACCCACAAAGGCGCGAAGGCTGAGATTCTTATCAAACCAACTCGCGGCTGGGGCGGCAACCGCCTCGGGGGTTCCGGCGTCAGGGAGGCCCGCGTCCACAACCGCCGCTTCGGCCACTCCGGCATCTACGATGCCCGCATCGCCTTCGGCCCTCACGCCTGGGGTGGCGGCTAGGATGAGTCCTACAAAAGAGCAAAGCATCAGGTTTTTCATTTCTTGGTCTCCAAAGGTTGTGCGCAGCGAACAACGTTCTCTGCGTGAAGCTGTAAAATGTCATCCACCGCGCGCATCGCGCCGATCGCTAGCGCGTCGTTGTGCTCGATATTGCCAAGGTTGATATTTTGCTGAGCGTTTTTAACCGCAGCGCCGCGCGGCCAGTGAAATCCTTCGATGTGGTAGTTTTTGGTTCGCTGGGCGGGTCCCATTCTTCCAAAAGGAACCCCATAGGGAAGACCCAGAACGGTGGCTCCGTCGATGAGCACGTGCAGGGCGGGCGTGACTCCAAAGCGCTTGCTAAACCACTTTGCCAATGAGGTGGAGGGAGCTGATCCCCAACTCGAGCCCACGATGATGATCGTCTGAGACCGCGGGCCGCCCTGAGATTGGTCAAAGCGCATCCAGTTTTCGATCTTTTGCTTGAGCTCCTTGATGTCTCCACGATCCCTTCGAACCGGAAAAACTTTGTCGATGCGAGCTTGAGATTCCAGCTTGGTCTCGTAGAGGCGGCCGCCGCCGCCAAATCCGACGAAGTTCACCACGAGATAGCGCTCGGGCAGATGGCGCTCATCCATCGAGGCGATCTTGGCTTTGACCTGATCGAGCAGGGCCTGGCGTTGGGGGCCCGCCTCGCCACGGCTCTTATCGAAATACTCGAACACCGTGTCAGCATTCATATCGATCGTCATGGGATCGATGCTGGGTTGCGCGAGCAGCTCGCTTGCAACCGCGTAGTGCCCTGCGTAGATGGCCCCGGTAAGCGCCGTAAAGCCGATGCTCGCTCGCGAATTGATATTCGCTCCCTTGGCGATCAAGAACTTCACGACATCGGCATGCCCGCGCGATGCGGCGGCAACAAGGGCTGAACCATTGAAGGATTGCTCGGTTCCCGGAGGATCCAATCGAGCGCCGCTTTCGAGCGCCTTTTTCACTGCGGGCAGATCACCGTGGGTGGCAGCTTCGATGAGCGCCGTATCAGCTGCCTCATCAGCCTGAGCCAAAGAAGCGCAGGCCAAAGAAATGAAGAGCAAAGCCAGTGATCTCATGGGCGGCTCAATAACATACTATAATGATCAAGAAAAGGGTAAGTTTCCCCTAGTCGCCGCTTAATTTCCCTTAGGAATTAAGCCCTTGAGCCCTGGTCCACTCCCCGCGCAGGGCGAGGCGCTCAACCCAAGCCTCGAGGTAGGCCCTATCTACAACCTGATTCGCGAGGATGCCTTGGATATCGCGCAGGTGTTTTTCTGAGCCCCCTTCACGAAAATATTCCAGCTTCTTCAAAATCACGTCCTCGGGAGAAGCGACGCTCACTTCCAATCCCGGGGCGATTGAGAACCGCCGCCTGCGTGAGAACTCCTCTTTGCCATGAGGCGATTCCTTGCGGACCATGAAATCGAGCTTCAGGCTGCTTGAAAGATGGATGAGATTAAACTGCCTACGCCCCTGAATCTCGTCGCTCAACACCTGGGCAGGGGGAACGTAGTATTCGACCTCTGGAAATATCTGCACTAATCGCGCCGTATCCGAAGGCTTGAGCTCAACGACGAGATCCACATCGCGGGTAAGGCGCGGATCTCCGTAAGAGGAGGAAGCCAGCGAACCGACGAGCATGTACTCAATGCTGCTCTTTTCGAGTTTTCCTATAGCATCCCGAAGCACGGACCAAAGGTCGTTCATCGGGTTCCTCGCTCGATGGACTCCATCGTCAAACGCTTTACTTCGGCAGCGCTCAGCTCTGGATGCTCTTGGGAAATGCGATGAGATTTGATCTGGTAAGCGATGTCAAAAAGATCAGAGCAAGCCTTCAGGCGCTGAGCGACCTTCTCAGAGAAATCCTCGGGCGTTGCAATAAGATGAAACTCCTGCTTAGTCGACACAGCTCTTCCCTAACACGACGTGGGAATTTTAGGTATTCAGCACGTCTTTACGCGAATTGGGCCTGAAAAACACCATCACCAGAGCGAACGTCGCTACCAGCATCAGGGTGGAAATCGCATTGATCTCAGGCGACACGCCAAACTTGATCATCGAGTAGATCTTCAAGGGCAGCGTGTCTGAACCCACGCCCGCTGTGAAAAACGTGATCAGGAAATCATCAAACGAAAGGGTGAACGCCATGAGCGCGCCGGACAGGATCCCAGGCCAAATCAGCGGAAAGGTCACCCTCCAAAACGTCTGCCAAGCATTGGCGCCTAAGTCGCGGCCGCTTCTTCAAGAAGTGTGGTCAAAGCCATGCAAGCGCGCGCGCACCGTAATAATGACGTAAGACACGCTAAACGTGACGTGAGCCAGCGTGATGGAGATCACCCCCAGCGAAATCCGCAGCAGCACGAACCAAATCAAAAGGGCCAAGCCCAAAACGATCTCAGGCATGATCAGCGGAACGTGCAAAACGGCGTCCAAGACGTGCTTGCCTACGAATCGGTAAGCGCGCCAGGAAAAGGGCAAGGCATGTGCCCAAAAGCGTCGCGATGAGCGTGCTCCACATTCCTACTTCGAGACTCATGCTAAACGCATCGAGCACCTGACGGTTGGAGAGGACCTTTCGGTACCACTCCAGGGTCAAGCCCCTCAGGTCCTACGGCCGCAAAGGAGTAGACCACCAAGGCCAGCAAAGGCAGGTAGAGCACCGAAAACGCGATGAGCGTCACGATCTTCGCCGAAAGCGGGGCTTTAGGTCTCATGACTCCTTAGCCTCCATCCTCAGGTAAATCGCCAGGCTCGCCATCACGATCAAGATCACGATGAGCGAAAGAGCTGAGCCAAAGGGCCAGTCGCGCGTTTTCAGAAACTGATCGGTGATCAGATTTCCGATGAGCATCGTGCGCGAACCGCCCAAAAGATCGGGAATCACGAACTCACCCAACGCTGGGGTAAAAACGAAGATCGAGCCCGAGATCACGCCCTGCTTGGTCAACGGCAACAAAACGCGAAAGAACGCCCGAATCGGCGAAGCCCCTAAGTCGCGGGCAGCCTCGAGGAGCGAAAACTCAAACTTGTCGATCGCTACATATAAAGGAAGGACCATGAACGGCAGGTAGTTGGTGACCATGCCCAGCCACACGGCGAACTCCGTATTGGCAAACTGAAAAGGTTCCTTGAGCAAGCCGATGCCCATGGCCAACTGATTGATCGGCCCCTGCTCGCCGAAAACGACTTTGATCGCATAGGCGCGAACGACAAAGTTGGTCCAAAAAGGGATCACGACCAAGATCAACAGCAACGAACGCACCCTGGGCGAAGCAGTGGCCATGACATAGGCCATCGGAAATCCGATGAGCAGGCACGACACGGTCGTAAACGCCGCAAGCCTCAAGCTATTGAACAAGATGCGCAGGTAGATCCAATCCGCCGCGCGCTGATAATTCGTCCAGCTCAGCTCGTAGACCACCCCGCCGTAGGTGCCTTTTTGCGCCAAGCTATAGACAGCGACGATGGCTAGGGGAATGAGCAAGAACCACAAAAACCAACCCACGCCGGGTAACAAAAGCAGGAGCGGAGGACGGGACGCGCGCGCAGGAGCCGAACTACCCAACGCCGCCTCCAGATTTGAGCTTGGCCTCATCCGAAGGAGCTACCACCGTATGCAGCGAGGGCTCGCCCTTTGAATCGAGCGGCAACTCGGATTGCACCGGCTCGCCTGCGACCGCCTCGCCCGGAGGCAGCGCCGCTTCGCGCCCCATGAGCAAGCAATCCTCCGGAGACCAAGCCACATAGACCTTGTCGCCGATGGAGAACACTTTTCGAGCCGTCACGGCCGTATTGGGTTGCGTGACCTGGATGGTTTGCAACCCGTCCTTAAGCTGAACGAAAAACTGAGTGACGGGGCCTTGGTAGAGAATTTCTTTGAGCGTGCCTTCGATGGCGTTCTGCTCGGGGCCAGGAGAAGACTTCAACACTTTGAGCTTCTCCGGGCGAATCAGAATGCGAACCGGGACGCCCACCGGAGCTAGAGGCAACGGCCTTGCTCCATCGCGCGACGGCCTGACGACCAGTGGACGCTTGGAGGAGCCCACGACCACGATCGTGCCGGGTCGATTTTCGCGTACTTCGCCTTCGATCGAGTTGATCGACCCGATGAATTGAGCCACGAAAGGCGTGCGAGGGTATTCGTAGATTTCTTGCGGCGTTCCCACCTGCTCGACGATTCCGCCGTTCATTACAGCGACGCGGTCCGAAAGAGTGAGCGCTTCTTCTTGGTCGTGAGTGACGAAAATGAAGGTGTGCTTGAGCCTGCGCTGAAGCGCCAAAAGCTCCACTTGCATCTGCTTGCGCAGCTGGAGGTCCAACGCCGAAAGGGGCTCGTCCAAAAGCAGGATCTTAGGGCGATTGATGAGCGCGCGAGCCAAGGCGATGCGCTGTTGCTGCCCACCGGATAGGGTCGCGATCCCTCGCGCAGCGTAACCTTCCATCTGCACGAGACTGAGCGCCTCGCGAACGCGCGTGGCGACTTCGGAGGAGCCGATTTTTTTCATCTTCAGGCCGAAGGCGACGTTCTCCCAAACGCTCAGGTGCGGGAAAAGCGCGTAGCGTTGGAAAACCATGTTGAACTGGCGGTGATGAGCCGGAAGCGTGTCGATGCGCGTGCCGCTATGATGGATCTCGCCGCGCGTGGGGTTTTCAAAACCGCCGAGCATGCGCAACAAGCTCGTCTTGCCACAGCCGCTCGGGCCCAAGAGAGAAAAAAACTCACCATCTTTGATGCTCAGCGAGACGTCGCGAACTGCGTCAACGACGCCGTCGTAGGATTTGCTGAGGCCGCGGAGTTCCAGCATCAGCGGCCTTATAGCAGATGATGTCTATGAAAACAGCAGAAAGAACAGTGGCTTGGTCTACTCGTCAGCGCCTGTGGCGGTGGAGTCTTTCTTCTTCGCGTCTTTGCTGACGGAGGCTTTTTCGCGCTTGGTCTTCGGGTTGGACTGGATGCCACCGGTAGTCAGGGGCTTGGTGCATTCCTTTTCGTCAGCGGCAAGCACTGGCGCGGCCATCAGAATTCCCATCAACGCAATCATCATCAATTTAGCCATTTTCTATGCTCCTCTTAAAATCCCAGGCTCACGCCCGCAGGTCTAACAACATCCATTAAGCTCTCAAACACACTGGCCACCTGAGCCGCGATCTTTCGGCTTTGAGGGCCCTTATCGACTTCTTTGACTTCGCCGCTGTTGCTGTAAGTCACGTTGATCGAGCCGATCGAAGGATCGGTGATCTGAATCGGCTTCTTGGTGACGTTGTCGTACTTGATGTCGATACGATGCTTTTGGTGATCCACCATGCTCGTGAGCTGGCCGCCGCTGTCGTACACCAGCCTCACGCCTTGGTTCTTGGAGTTCTTAGCGAACACCAAATTGCCCGAGCCGTCGTATTGAAACTGGGACCAGGTGGCCACCGTCTTCTTGCCCTTAGGGTAGTGCGTAACCTTGGATACGCGGTTAACCGCGGGGTCGTAAGCGATCTCGGTAACTTCGCTTGGGGTGGTCTTCTTGGTGACCATACCCTTGGCGTTGTATTCGAATGAAGTCTCTCTGCCGCCCTTTTTGATCAAAAGAGGCAGACCGCAGC
>JBGAWT010000098.1:0-12012 GCA_044227445.1 Bdellovibrionia bacterium
GAATCGAAGGCGCCTTTGTCGGAGATAGATGACTGGGGCTCTGCGGCTTGCACCGAGAGTGCTAAGAAAAAAACCAGCGCCACAAGCTTCATGATGCCCCCTTCAGGGATCAGCAGCTCGCGACGCTGGTATCTTGTCAATACGCGACGGCTTTGATCGTCCGCGCGTCTCGAGACGGAACACGATGCTTTTTGACGTACTCCAGCAAGTAAGTCTGAATCTTGGGTGAGGGGACGGCAAAGGTCAGCTCTTCCCAGATTCGAGGGTCGTTGTCCTTGAACCACTTCTTTAGCCTACGCGAGTTTTGAACTTCGCCCTTTTTCGGAATGGCGCCCGTCCAAACGATGCCTATGATTTCGCCCGTGCCGCGGTCCACGATCGCAGAGCCCGAGTCCCCGTGCGAAACCTCACATCCGATGGCAAACGACCAGGCTTTGTAGTCTCCTGGGTTGTATTGGTCGGGATCCCCCATGAGCCTAAAATCGCTGTCGTTGGAGAACACGCGGCAATCCGAGTCCTGATTGGCCATCAGTTCGTCACGGGGGTTGGCAGCCACGCCGAAGCCCAAGGTCATGAGGGCAGTGCCCTTTCGGACGGGGACTTCGTAAGAGAAGTTCCTAGCCACGGCAAGCAGCGCCTCGCGCTTTTTGGGGTCTTCTACTCTGATGGTGAACAGCGCTAAGTCGATCTCAGGCCAGCTGCCTAAGGCGCGCTCGCATTCCGTACGGATGCCCAGCTGCTTGAATTCCACGCTTTTGCCTCGGCATAGCAAGGGTTTGGGCACGACGTGATGGTTGGTAGCCATGACGAGTTCGCCGTTGAATTTCCCTAAAAAGAATCCAGTGGCCCCCGCGACGTGCGCAGTGGCCTTGGCGGTTCTTTGAAATTCGGCCGAAGCTTGGGCGAGCTCTTGAGGGGTAACGGCATGTTTCCCGAATTCGCTGCCGATTTGATAGTCCGCAGGGTCTCCATATTCCAAGACGTTGGGGTGAAGGGTTGAGGACTTTTTCAGCGTTTTCATTCCAGGTAGAATCATTCCTGGATAAAAGTTTTCTGGAGTTACGGCGTAAGCCGCACTCGAAAGCGCCAGGATGGAGAAAACTCCACATAAAGCTGCGATTTTTTTCATTTTTGGATCCCCCGCCCGACAGGAAACCCGATGTTCGAATACTCGTCAAGTTCGCTTGTCCGAAATCCGGACAACGGGCATAACTCAGGCTGGAATGCGACCAACCTCATCATCTGATTCGTCACCTCGTCGTGATCGCACCCTTCGGATCCTGGGCGCCCGCCAGAATAACCTCCGGAACGTTTCCGTCGAATTTCCTTCGCGGCAACTTTCGGTGGTCACTGGTGTGAGCGGAAGCGGCAAGAGCTCGCTTGCGTTCGATACCCTGTACGCCGAAGGCCAGCGCCGCTACGTCGAAAGCCTCTCAACCTATACCCGCCAGTTTTTGGAGAAGATGCCCAAGCCCGACTTGGACGGCATCATCAACATTCCGCCGGCTATCGCGCTGGAGCAAAAAAACCACGTCGTCAACTCGCGTAGCACCGTGGGTACGCAAACCGAGGTGGTGGACTACCTGCGCGTATTGTTCGCTCGGGTAGGCGAGACGATCTGCGTGGATTGCAAAATTCCCGTGCGCTCGAGCGACCCTAGCCAGATTACCGAATGGGCCGCTGGATGGGTGCCTGGGCGCAAAGTACTTATTTTGGCGCCCTTGGCCCCGAGCACCTCAGGCGAGGCGCCGAAAAAGGCATCCAAGAAAAAACCCGCTAAGAAGAAGGCCGCCGACGAGGGAAGCACCTCCTTGTCGCTTGCTCAGGTCTTGCGAGAGCAAGGATTTGGCCGCGTTTATTCAGACGAGACCGGAATGGTGGAGCTTGAGGATGCTGAGGCCATCAAGCGCCTGGAGACCGTGGCTCGCTCTGAGGTTTTTGTCGTCGTCGATCGCATCAAGGTGGCCGCAGTGGGGGAAGACTCCGAAGCGCGGTCGCGGTTGCGCGACTCGATCGAGCAGGCTTTGGCTATCAGTCGGGGCGAGATCGTGTTCTTGGATCTCGATACCAAGGAGCGCAAGCGCTTTGATGATCGTTTTGCATGCTCGCGTTGCGGTCGGGAGTACCGCAAGCCAGAGCCCAATCTTTTTTCATTCAACAGTCCTGTAGGCGCCTGCCCCAATTGCAGTGGATTTGGCCATACGCTGGATATCGACGAGGCTCGCGTCGTACCGGACCCTACCAAGACTTTGAAAAACGGCGCGATTGATCCATTTTCCAAACCTTCTCTGACCGACTGGCAGGTCGATCTTTGGCGATTTGTCGAACGCCATGGCATCTCCATCGGAAAGCGTTACGCGGAGCTTACCGAAGCGCAGAAGAAGCTCATCTGGGAGGGCGACCCAGCGGACCCGTCGTTTCCTGGAATCATCGGATGCTTCGAGCAGCTCAAACGCTGGAAGTACAAGCTTCATATTCGCGTCTTCATCCGTCGTTACCAATCCCAGTCGCTTTGCCGCGCGTGCCAGGGAGCGAGGCTCAAGCCCGAGGCTCTAGCCGTCCAGGTCGGAGGCAAGAATCTCTCTGAGGCTTTGGATCTACCGATCAGCGACGCGCTGACATGGATCCAGGGCATGAAACTCACAGCCGCGCAAAAGAAGATCGCGCAAGAGGTGTTTCAGCAAGTCACTCGGCGCTTGGAGTTCATGGATGCGGTGGGGGTGGGGTATCTCACGCTTTCGCGCTTGGCCAAGTCGCTTTCGGGCGGAGAGTTTCAGCGCATCAATTTAGCCACGCAGCTGGGCAACGGATTATGCGGGACGCTGTATGTTTTGGATGAGCCTTCGATTGGCCTGCATGCCGCTGATACCGACAGGCTCATCGGCGTTTTGAAGCAGCTTAGGGATCAGGGCAACACAGTCGTTGTGGTGGAGCATGATCTTGAGGTCATGCGCTCGGCGGATTGGCTCATTGAGCTTGGGCCTGGAGCCGGTCGTCGCGGTGGTGAGCTCGTAGCTCAGGGCACGGCTGCCACGCTTGTGGATCACGGGACATCCGTGACAGGAAAGTATCTGTCCGGCGCGATGCGCGTGGAGCGGGACCGCGGGCTGAGGCCGCCTCCTCGTCGATTCTTAAAGCTCACCGGATGCGCTGAGAACAATCTGCAAAACGTGGATGTGGAGTTTCCGCTCGATCGCTTGGTGGTCGTTACGGGTGTGAGCGGCAGTGGCAAGAGCACGCTCGTGCACCACACTTTGTATAAGGCGCTCGACAAGCTTTTCAATCGAGTGGGGGATGCTCCGGGAAAATTCGACAAGCTCTATGGCGCCGAGCAGATTTCGGGCGTTGTGCTTTTGGATCAAAGCCCGATCGGTCGCACCTCTCGGTCCAATCCCGCGACCTATCTCAAGGCTTGGGACGAAGTGCGCCGGATCTATTCGAATCAAGTGCTCTCGATGCGCAGAGGCTACACGCCCCAGTATTTTTCGTTCAACGTGGATGGCGGCCGCTGTCCCGTGTGCAAGGGCGAGGGCGAGATCACGCTCGACATGCACTTTATGGCCGAGGTGCGCATTCCCTGCGAGGAGTGCGAGGGCAAGCGCTTCAAGAAGAATGTTCTGGATGTCACCTTTCGCGGGAAGAACGTCTATCAATTGCTTCAGACCACGGTGGACGAAGCGTATGAGATGTTCCGCGACAACCCGCTTTTATTGAAGAAGCTGGGGCTCCTGCGCGACGTGGGCTTGGGTTACCTCCAATTGGGCCAATCCGGCTCGACCCTCTCCGGCGGCGAGAGTCAGCGGCTGAAGATCGCATCGACTCTCGATGAGCAGTCGGGCGAGAACCTCCTCTATATCTTTGACGAGCCAACGACCGGCTTGCATCTGGAGGACGTCAAACGCCTCATGACCGTGCTTCAGGATCTCGTGGATGCACGACAAAGCGTGCTTTTGATCGAGCATCATATGGATGTCATCGCGGCAGCCGATTGGGTGATCGATATGGGGCCAGGAGGCGGAGCCGAAGGCGGAAAGCTCGTTGCCGCGGGTTCTCCTTCGCGGGTGGCTGAGATGCCTAAGTCTGAGACCGGTCGGATGCTTGAGAAGCTAGGTTACAAGTGGCCTGAGGATCCGGAGAGGGCCAAGCGCTACTGACGCAGCCTAGTCAGTGCGGTCTCAGTTTCCGGTGTGGCTACGCTAGTGTTCTCTTCTCAGAGAATTAAATTGCGCCCCATTTCTGCTCCGCTTTTAATCAGCAGACAATCCGGGGGGGGATTCCAAATGAAAAAATTCAGCACCTTGCTGGCTCTTGCTGCCTTCACGTTCTCAAACCCCGTTTTGCGTCGGGAAGCGAAAACATTGACCTTCCAGAGGCGCTTACCACGCAGCCTCCGGTGGGCAACCTCGAGTGCCCTTTTCCTCCGACACAATCTGATCTGAACGAGCTGCTCGGCGGGGGCGTCGTTACGCAAAAATGCGAGCGAGACGGCCAGTTGGGCGAGGTTCTGGATCTCGCTAGGCGAGGTTTCTCCCGAAGACGCGATGGCTGCTTGGTGGGATCTTCCTTCGCAGACTGAGGTTTTTGGCGGCAAGGTTTCGGTCGAGGGCTCGATGAGCACACCGCGTTTTTATGGCGGTGGCGGCGGCGATCTTCTCGGAATCCATGTCGAGCAGTGGTCCGAATACACCCTCAAGCGCATCAACAAGGACCTGCTTGAGATTGGTGTGCTTGTAAAAAAGATCCAGCTTTTCTCGGCAGAGACAGGGGTCGAGGCTTATCGCTTTTATCGACTCGGCGATCAGACGATCTATGAGGGCTTCGGTCTATATGGATATCACCCGGGCGCCTTTGCGGGGCTTCATCGCTGGCTCGTCGACATGATGGCTCTCAAGGCCGCAAAGGGCCATGCAGAAGCCTACAAGAAAGGCCGCCGCCCTTCTGCACAGGCGCTTAAGCAGTTCCAAGAAGCGGTTTCAGCGGTTGGGACAACCGATTGACCTAGGGCTGGGAGGGGCCGGCAACCGCCTCGCGTTCTACGGTGAAGTAAACCGCGCCCTCGGTCGAATAAGCGCTCTTGTCGAAGTCAGCGCTATAGCTCGTGATTTTCGTGAACCCAACGGCTGCGCGCGCCTTGTAAGCAGGAGTGGATTTGATCGCTTCCAAAATGCAGCGCTTGCGGTGCCAAAATCGGTCGCTTTTTGAGAACGCGAAATACGTTTTGGCAAAGGCCTCAAAGTTCTCCCACTGAAGATCTCCGGAGATCTGGGTGACCTGAGGCTCGCGTAGCAGTGCTTTTGCGAGCAGCCACTTGAGATACTTTCGGCCCTGAAATGCGCTTTCCACGCGAGTGATCTCGACGTGCATCTTGGTTTGCGTGGGCATGGTGTAGCCGATGTCCGCGATGTGATTTCCTTCGAGCAGCGAGGTTCTCCAATTCGAAACATCGAAGCTGCGGACCAAGTGCATTCCATAGCCCGTGATGAACTTGTCCCCAAAAACGATGTCTTGGCCGGGAATGTCGTCCATGGATTCAACGATCTGTTTGGCTTCCTGAGGTGGGCTCAGGATTTTCTGGCAATCGGAGCTGGGCCAAAACGGCCACTTTGCAAAGGAAGGGGTTGCCCCTAGCAGCGTTCCGGCGAATGCGATGAGTAGAAGGGGTCTCCGCATAGGACCGAGTAATTTCCTATAATTGACATATTTAGTCAATTAAATTGAACGCTAGACTAGGAATCCCGGACCCCAGTCCTGTCTAAGCTTTAGACAGGCATATAAGAACTACTCGAATGAGTTGCCCAAACCTGCCTCAAAGCCAAAGGGGGGTGGCACTCTCCTTGCTTAGTTCGCGGCGCGGCCACCTAGGCCTGAAAGCGGAGCGAAGGATGCACAAGCACAAGCAGGATAGCGACAAGAAGATCAGCTTTAAATCCAAATGGTTTTGGAGCGGCACGATGGCGGGAGCTTCGATCCTGACCCTGGCGTTCGCTTCGGTTTCGCCTCCTGGCGTGATTCGCGGCCGCGTGACGGACGATACGGCGCTCTACCAGAGCCTTTCTGAGATTCGCGTAAAGAAAGAAGCCCGCGTGGATTTTGATTCGGACATCAATCGTCTTTCGCGCTTGGAAGACCGTTTTCGTGGCAAGGAGCGCTTGCCTCGCATCTCGGCTCCTATGGCGCGTATTCAGAACATGAAATATCGCTACTCAGCTGCTGGCACTAAGACAGCTTCGGCTAAGACGCGCGCAAAGACGGTCAGGCGCTAAGGGCTCGCGCGACTCAGAGGCATTTCAGCAGACGAATAGTCTGTTCCACAGGCCTTGAGTCCGACTCAGGTGTCTCTCAACAGACGATCGGTCTGTTGAAACAGCGTTGACTCGCCTTCGGTCTAGCCATTGTGGCGCGCGAAGACGAGTCGGCGCTAGACAGATTTCAAGGCGTAATTTGAATGTTTGCGTGAGTATTCATCGCGTCCCGCGAGGCACGAGCCGAGCGGTGAGGTCGTCCATTGGACGACCGCGGAGCAGGATGCGTAGCGGAACGGATGACGCATCCCAAGCGATGTAGCGCAGGGTGCGCGGTACTCGCACAATTTTAAAAATTTATACTACGCCCCATTCCTTTTCAGGATCCGCAAGTATCGCGGTGAGTGTTTTGTTCATGTTCGCAGCATGTACGCCGTCGATCAGGCGGTGGTCGATGGTTGCGCAAAGTCGAACCATGCGGGCGACTTCGACACGCCCGCCTTCGCGCGCCACTGGAGTATCTTTGGCTACACCAATAGCAACCAGCAGCGGAATGCGGGAGTAGGGAACCAAAGGCGCAAACGCCGCATCGAGCCCGAGCGAGCCGATGCTCGTAATCATGGCGCTTCCGAACGGATCGCGAGGCGAACCGATGAGCGGCGACCAGATATTGAATGTGTACATGAGGATGCTGGTGAGATCGAGGAGCTTGCCCACGAGCATGCCCGGCATCATGCGCATCATGCCTTTGACTTGCTTGAACTCGGGATCGCCCTTCTCGCGAATTTTGGCGACACGTCCGGCCATTTCATCAGCTAATTCGGCAATAGATTTTTTGTCGGCCTGACGAATCGTCACGCCGGAGAGGTCCTTGCCTGCGGTATCAGAGGCTACCTGAAAGAAGATATCCACGTCTTTGCGTGGGTAGAGTCTTCCCCAACGAAGCATGCAATTGAGGTCCGGATGTCGGGCCAGGACGGTTGCGATCGCCTTGCCTATGAAGTGGGTGAGGGTGACTTTCTTACCGGTTTTTTGTCGGACTTTTTCGAGGTATTGGAGCGCGGGCTCGATTTCGACTTCGAGCACTCCATAGACGCTCGGGTCACCGGGCCTGCGCCAAGTGCCGATTGCGATTTTGCGCCACCCGCTTAACTTCAAAGCAGGACCAAACTGAATATTGCGTCGGATTAACCCCATGCCACGAGTTGTAGCATGGCTTGCTCGAAGTGCCTACTTAGCGAGTGACCAACGGACTGCCGTTTGTTCGTAGCGCCGCTCGACTTGCTTGAAGATGCTGTCATCCACGTTGATGCGCGTGAAGTAGTCTTCGGGATCAGCGCTACCCATGGGGTTGATCCCGTTTGCGCCATTACGGTTGCCGAAGCTCGTAATGTTGGTTTTGTTTCCCGCACCGTCTTTGCCATCTTTGCTGCCGCCCAATCCACCAAACAGGCCGCTGAGGCTCGAGAAAGCGGAATCGCCGCCACTCTTACCTTTGGCGCCACCCCCGCCACTTGCGGAGCCATAGACGTTCTCGGCTCCATTGAGCTGGCCGTTGGAGGTGTAGCCCGCAGCGTTCGTTCCGCCGCCGGTGCCACTGCCAGAGCTGCCGCCCAAGCCTGCGGATGCGCCACCTTGTGGCCCGGCTGAGGATCCCTTCGATCCGCCGCTCGCAGCGCCCTTGCCAAAAAGACTGCCTAAGTCCGGTCCGCCTGGAGCGTTGGGACCAGGAGCCTGCGCGTTGCCAGGGCCGTTGGTGCCGTCTTGCGAAGTCGCTGCTCCGCTGAGATCTTTGAAGTCCGAAGTTTTGCTGTCACCGCCCAGATCCTCAATGTGTTTGAGGTTTTGTTGGAACGCTACGACGCCTTGGCCCACCGCAACCGCAGCAGCGGAGATGGGACCGTTTCCGGCGAGATCCGGAAAGCCGCATTGAGCCGCCAGCGAGCGCAATTCTGCAGACGGTGGGCTCACCGAGCACTTGCTGATGCCGTAGAGTTCGGGTTTCAGTTCGCCATCCGGCATGCAGCAGTCTTTGGGTAGAGCTTCGTTTGGTACGGCACATCCGTTTCGAACCGGAGGAGATGCCGTGCAGTGACCAAATAGGGTCACGACTCCCAAGGCGAGGCTGACTCTTGCAATGGATGAGAGGGTTACTTGGCGCATACCCAGCCTCCTCCTAAGCTTGCATCCGCTTCTTTCTTATAGATCTTTGGAAGCTGCACTGGGTCGATGGGATGGACTTCCTTTTTCTCACGCGGAGCGAGCCCCTCAGACTGCTCGAAAGTCTCGGTGGCTGGAGTTGTCCACTTTGCGCGAACCATGGTCTTCATGCGTACCGGGAACTCCCTGTTAAAGCAGGTTTGAATGCAGCTCGTGGCCAAGTCTGAGACATTGGCGGGACAGCCTTGAATCTGGGCTTTGCAGCTCGATTCGCAGGTTGAGCCGATATCCTTGTTGAGCGAGGTCAGAGCGTCGCTGAGAGTTTGGCTTTTAAGAAAGTTGGCGTAATAGGCTGCCTGGTAGCGCGAGAAGATCTCAAACTTAATCACCTGCGTGGCAATCGATATGAGAGTAGCCTGGTTAGAGCAAACGTAGGAGTCTGCGGTCGAGGGCGTCTCTGATGTTACTGCATCTTTTACGGTTGCAGCTTCCCACACTTTGCAGATGAACTCATTGTCCCCCCACTTTCGTCGTGCGGTACTCAGAAACTGACTCAACGGTGAAGGCTTGCTAGAACCTTGGTCTTCAATGAAGAGGTCTTTGGCCATCTTGATGGCAACTGGGTCCGTCAAAGTGACCGCATTTCGGGTTTTGAGTTCCTGAAGAACTTCGGCTGCGTGGCATTGAAGAGCGGGAATGCGCGCTCCGCGAATATAGGATCCCCTCGCGGCCTGAATAGGGGTATCGCATGTCGATGCTGACATCCGCTCCCGCACACGCAGGCTTTACAGCGACCTTAATCTGGGTGGGCTGGCCGCAGCTGGTGCCTTTTTTAGGGCCTCTGAGCTGTTGGTCCACTTCTCCAATGAGCAAGTCGCAAACCGCGCCACCTAATGGGGCTCCGGGAGGACACAATGGATCCGGGTCGACTCCTGAGTACAGCCCATCGATGGGCTCATCTTTGTCGTTTTTTCCGCCCTCGATGTATTGATCGACACTTTTTTGGAGGACCAAGAGCATTCCGGGGAAAAGGCTGCTTCCCCGCGAGGAATAACCGTTGATCGAAATGAAGCATGGGGGAAGGTAATCCTCTCCATGGTTCTTGGCTCTATAGCCCTCGCGACAAGGGATCTTGAAATCCCATGACTGCGCTTGGGCAGATTCGGAGGAAAAGGTAACCAGGCCCGCGAGTGCCAAGCCCAGAGCAATACACGCAGCTTGTCTGGAACTTTGAATAGCCACCCCTAATTCCCCCTGTTTTTAATTGTAAGAGGAACCTGATTCCAAGACAATCTGTGGTTATGAGAAGCGCAATTTGCCTAAACTCGAAAACCAAAGGAAATCAGATGTGTCACTTTGGACCTACCTCCATTCTAAAGACCTTATTTATAGTTGGGGCACTTGCCGGGGGTTCGGGAGGAATGGCATGGGCGCAATCCATCGAGCAGGCGCAAGGTGAGCTTCGACAGGGGTATGGAGAACTCTATGAACGATCTAAGGCTTCTCCACGAGCCACCCCGCAAAAAATGAATGAAATGCGCGATACCGCAACGGGCCAGCGCAAAGTGCAGTTCGGGAAGGTCATTGCCGGTCAGGTCCGAAAAGTCATGGCTGCCAAAAAAGGCGCGTCACCTTCGGCCGAAAGCCCTGCTTCGAGTGGCTCTACGGGCGGTGGATCTTCGAGCCGTGTCAAACCCACGCGTTCGGCTGAGCCTGAGACCCGCCTCGGGGCGGACGGGATCCCCGCCGTAATTGAGTTCAAAAAGAAGAAGAGTCCTTGAGCCATCATTATAGTTAGGCTATCCCTTTCAGAATCCTAAGGAGATATCTGAATGGGCACGACCAACTCGAAAGTGAAGAATTCCGCATTGGCGCCTCAGGGCCGCTTGAAGATCGAATGGGCCGAAAGCCGTATGCCCGTTTTGGCTAAACTTCGCGCCGAGGCCAAAAAGACCCTTCCTCTCAAAGGAATGCGCATCGCAGGCTGCCTTCACGTCACCAAAGAGACGGCCGTTCTGGTTCGATCACTGAAAGACGCCGGAGCTGAGATCTCCTGGTCCGGTTGCAACCCCCTTTCTACGCAAGATGACATCGCAGCCGCTTTGGCCGAAGAAGTTTCCATCTTCGCCTGGCATGGAATGTCGCGCGACGAGTTTTACTGGGCCATCGAACGCACTTTGGATTTCAAGCCTACGCTCACGCTGGATGACGGCGCTGACTTGATTTTCACGGTTCACAACAAGTTTCCTGAGCTCGCCAAGGGCATCATCGGCGGCACCGAAGAAACCACCACGGGCGTGCACCGCCTGCGCGCAATGGCTCGCGACGGCGCCATGAAATACCCAGTTATCGCCATCAACGACGCTGAGACGAAATGGGATTTCGACAACGTTTACGGAACGGGCCAAAGCTCTTTGGACGGTATCGTTCGCGCCACCAACGTCCTGCTCGCGGGCAAAGTGTTCGTGATCGCAGGCTACGGCCGTTGCGGCCGCGGCGTCGCGATGCGCGCTAAGGGCATGGGCTGCCGAGTGATCGTGACCGAAGTCAAGCCAACGTCGGCTCTGAAGGCCGTTCTCGAAGGCTGCGAAGTCATGACCATGGACGAAGCCGCTAAGATCGGTGACATCTTCATTACCGCTACGGGCATGAAGGACATCATGGTGGATCGCCACTTCGAAACGATGCGCGACGGAGCGATCGTCTCGAACACCGGCCACTACGATTGCGAAATCAACTTGGAGCAGCTCAAGAAGTACTCCTCGCGTGTTCGCGAAGTGCGTCCGAACAACGAAGAGTACACACTTAAGAACGGCCGCAAGGTTTTCGTTCTGGCTCAAGGCCGCCTTGTGAACTTGGCTGCTGCCGAAGGCCATCCTTCGGAAGTCATGGACATGTCGTTTGCCAATCAGTTCTTGGGCATGGTTCGCTTAGCCAAAGAAGGCAAGTCGATGAAGCCTATCGTTTACGACATCGACCCTGCACAAGATCAAGAGATCGCTCGCATCAAGCTCACGAGCATGGGCATGAAGCTTGACGTGCTCACCCCTGAGCAAGTGAAGTACGCGGACGACTACTCGGCCGGCACCTAATCTCACGTGGCTCTCACTCACACTCCACCAGGAGAGTTGGGCTCACTGGCTCCAGGCTTTCATTTGCCTGGGGTCGATGGGCGGGAGCACTCGCTCGGCGAGTTTGCTAGCGCCCGAGCTCTTGTCGTCGTGTTCATGTGCAACCACTGTCCGTATGTTCAGGCGGTGGATGATCGCATTAACGAGCTGGCGCGCGAGTACGCAGGGCGAGGCGTGGCTCTCGTGGGCATTAGCTCCAACGATGTCGCCCGCTACCCAGCCGATAGCCTCGATGAGATGAAAAAGCTCTCAAGCAAGAAGGGCTACGTGTTCCCGTACCTCATCGATGAGTCCCAAGAGGTCGCGCGCGCTTACGGAGCGGTATGCACACCGGATTTCTTTGCTTACGAGCACAAGGGGCCCGCGTGGTCGCTGGCCTATCGTGGGCGGCTCGATGATTCGTGGAAGGACGCCTCCAAGGTGACCAAGCGGGAGTTGGCGGGAGCGTTGGATCTGATTCTGGGGGGTCAAGCCGTGCC
>JBGAWT010000099.1:0-11372 GCA_044227445.1 Bdellovibrionia bacterium
TGACGTAGCCGCCCAGAGGGATGAGCGAGAGCCTGAAATCCGTCTCGCCCCATTTGCGAGCAAAAATCCGCGGACCGAAGCCCAACGAGAAGACCTCTGCTTTGACATTGAAGAGCTTGGCGAAAAGAAAGTGACCTAGCTCGTGAATGAAAACCAGAGGCGCCAAAGTGATCAGAAAACCTAGTATTGAAAGCAAATCTCACTCCGTTCCTTGGCTAAACGCCGAAGAGCTTCACGCAAAAATACATGACAGGAAGACTGAATACGACTCCATCGAACCGATCCATCAAACCGCCGTGCCCAGGCAAAAGACTCCCAGAGTCCTTGGCATGAAAAGCGCGCTTGATGAAGCTTTCGCAAAAATCTCCAAGCTGGGCGAACACGCCAACGAGGATCGGGACGATCGGCACCCCGGCCCACGACATCGTCCTAAAAAAGATCACTTTATAAATGAGCGTGATGACGAACCCGCAACCTAAGCCCCCCAAAGCTCCTTCGACCGTCTTCTTGGGACTGATCCTGGGGTAGAGCTTGCGGCGGCCGTATTTTTTCCCAATGAAATAAGCGCCTGAGTCGCCCGCCCAATTGACGAACAGAAAGATCATCGTCCAATGCAGGCCGTAAGCCGACTCATAGATGCGAGGCAAGAACAGAGGAATGAAAACCAAGTAAAGGATCGCAAACAGGCTGAACGTGAGCTCCCGCATATGGATCTCAAACTCGGCGTCCGGATGCCGCCAGGCCGTCAGCAAGTAATAAGAAAACAGGATCAAGAAACAAAACACGAAAAGCTCGAACTCCATCTGAGGAATGAGCAGGTTGACCACGCCCACGAACCAAGCCATCACCAAAAGCGCGTAGCGCTTCTCGATGCGGTCCGGCAGGGTGAGCGACATTTCTGAGAATTCGTAGATCATGACGATCGAGAGCAGGGTCGTGAGAAAAAACACGCCCAACCACCCGCCGAACAAGATGAGCAGCAGAAGCGCCGTTCCCCCGGCAACGCCCGTGACGACGCGCTTGTTCAGTTCGGTCGCATTCTGGGCTAGGAGCATCTAACGGTTGCCTTCCTGAGTGGGGCTTTTGGCCACAGGCTGAACCCCGCCAAAACGGCGGTCGCGCGCGCCGAAATCCTGCACCGCTTGTCGCAGGTGCTCGGGGCCAAAGTCCGGCCAACAGATTTCGAAGAAAGCCAATTCAGCATACGCAGCCTGCCATAGAAGAAAGTTGCTGATCCTTCGCTCTCCGCTCGTTCGGATCATGAGATCCACCTCCGAAAGAGAACCCAGTTCGTGAGTCCACAAATAATGATTCATCAACTGCTCGTTGATGTCACCTGCAGAGTGTTTGCCATCGACACAATCCTGAGCCAACCGCCGCGCAGCATCAGCCAATTCGCGACGCGCCCCATAAGAAATCGCGAAAACCAGATGACGCCCTGTATTGGCCGACAAAGCATCGACAGCCTGGCGGACCTCGCGTTGAAGCTTGGGATCTAGGCGCTCCAGCTCCCCGACCACGCTCAGCCTGACATTGCGGGCACGCAGCTCGGGAACTTCCTGCCTGAGGTATTTGCTCAGTAACTTCCAAAGAACCGAAAGCTCACCCGAAGGGCGCGACCAGTTCTCCGTCGAAAAGGCATAAAGAGTCAGAGCCTTGACGCCTAGGCGATCGGCTTCTTCCACGATCGGCTTGATGCGGGAAGCGCCCCTGATGTGACCAAAAACGCGCGGCTTTCCTCGGCGCTGGGCCCAACGGCCGTTGCCATCCATGATGATGGCGATGTGACGAGGAGTGATTTGCGCCGTCATTTGCAATTAGATCGTGAGGATCTCTTTCTCTTTCGAAGCGACGACCTTATCGATCTCGGAGGTTTTTTCGTCCGTCTTCTTCTGGACCAGATCCAGAAGCTTCTTGGCTTCGTCCTCGGAGAGGGCCTTGGCTTTTTCGAGCTTTTTGACTTCTTCGTTAGCGTCGCGGCGTTGGTTGCGAAGTGCGATCTTGCACTCCTCGCCCATCTTCTTGACGAGCTTAACCATGTCTTTGCGGCGCTCTTCGGTCAGCGGCGGCAGCGGAATGCGAACGACCTTACCGTCGTTCTGAGGCGTGAGACCCAAGTTAGCTGCGTGGATCGCCTTTTCGATGGCGCCCAGCATGCCCGCTTCCCAAGGTGCGATCTGGATCGTGCGCGCGTCGGGAGTGGTGACGTTGGCCACCTGGTTCACAGGAACGCTCGATCCGTAATAATCGACATGCACCGGCTCAACGAGCGCCGTGGAAGCGCGGCCCGTGCGAACTTTTGCCAGGTCGCCCTTGAGCGCCTGAATGGTTCGATCCATCTGTTGGGTCATCGAATTGACCACTTCATTAGACATGCTTGCTCCTTTTAGTGAACCAGGGTGCCTATGGCTTCGCCCTGAATCACCTTCTTTAAAGCTCCCCGAGCACCCAAATCAAAGACAACAATCGGAAGCTGGTTATCCATACACAGTGAAATAGCGGTCGAGTCCATCACCTTGAGCCCACGCTGCAGGACTTCGAGGTAAGAGACGTCGGCAAATCGTTTGGCCTTGGGATTCTCTTCTGGATCCGCGTCATAAACGCCATCGACTCGGGTCGCCTTGAGCACGACTTCGCAGCCTACTTCCATCGCGCGAAGCGCGGCGGTCGTGTCTGTCGTGAAATAAGGATTACCCGTTCCAGCGCCGAAGATCACCACGCGGTCCTTCTCTAAGTGACGGACAGCGCGACGGCGGATGTAAGGCTCCGCAAGCTCCTGCATATCGATGGCTGACTGGACTCGAGTTCCTTTTGTGGCACCTTTGATGCCGCGAAAGATGTTCCCGCCGCCGATGACAATGGCGACCTGTGTGCCCGAAGCGTGGATCTCTTTGATCTCTTGAGCAATGACCTTAAGAACGTCGGTATCGATGCCAAAACCCGCCTCACCGGCGAGCGCCTCACCCGAGAGCTTCAGCAGAACCCTTTTATAGGGTCCACCTCGTTTGCCCATCGCTTGAATCCCTTCCCGCGAGCCTCACGGCCCGGCTTGGATCAATGCGTTCCGTTGGACTCTTCCCGCTGGCCTTCGCCCAAGACAAAACGAGCGAACCGGCGGATCGAGACGTTCTCACCCAAAGTGGCGATCGTTTCCTGTAAAAGCTGTTCGATCTTCTTGTTGGGATCTTTCACGAAAGCCTGCTTGAGCAAGCAGGTGTCTTCGTAGAACTTGTTGATCTTGCCTTCGGCGATCTTCTCAAGCACGGCCTGGGGCTTGCCCGAAGCTTGCATTTGAGCGACTGCGATCTCTTTTTCCTTGCCGATGACGTCAGCAGGAACTTCCTCGGGGCGCACCCACTGCGGGTTTGCCGCAGCGACGTGCATCGCGATATCCTTGACGAACTGGCGGAACTGCTCCGTACGAGCGACGAAATCCGTCTCGCAATTCACTTCAAGCAAGACGCCCACTTTCCCTTCGCCGTGGATGTAGGAAGAGACTGAACCTTCCTTTGTCTGGCGACCGGCCTTCTTGGCGGCCGAGGCGATGCCCTTCTTGCGAAGGTACTCGACGGCTGCGTCGAAGTTGCCCGAAGTCTCGGACAGGGCTTTCTTGCAATCCAACATCCCGGCTCCGGTGCGCTCGCGCAGCTCCTTCACCATCGTTGCTGAGATTTCCATCTTTCAGGTCCTTTCCTTCAACCCTTAGCTCTGAGCTGGGGGTTCGGTGCCTTCGGTCGTAGCTGCTTCTTCGGATTCCTGGGCTTCCAGGTCCGCTTCGTCTACGCCGCGCAGATCGATGTCGCCTTCAAAGCGCGAAACCTTCTTCTCGGTTTCTTCTTCCTTGTCAGCTGCTGCCGCGTCTTGAGCGCGGAGCTTTTCTTGGTGAGCCTTGGCGCCTTCGATGCAGCTGTCGGCGATGAGCTTAGCGAACAGCTTGATGCTGCGGATCGCGTCGTCGTTGCCTGGAATCACGTGGGTGATGTCCGAAGGATCGCAGTTGGTGTCCACCACAGCGATCGTTGGGATGCCCAGCTTCTTGGCTTCCTTAACAGCGATGTGCTCCTTCTCGGTGTCGATCACGAAGATCGCGCCGGGAAGACGCTTCATGTCTTGGATTCCGCCCAAGGACTTCTTGAGCTTGTCGAGCTCGCGGTCGTAGCGGGATTGTTCTTTCTTAGGGGTTTCGTCCCATTCAGCGCTGTCTTTGAGCGCTTCGATCTTCTTCAAGCGGTCGATGGAAGCCTTGACCGTTTGGTAGTTCGTGAGCATGCCGCCCAACCAACGGTTGTTGACGTAGTACATGCCGGCGCGGCTTGCTTCTTCTTGAATGACGTCTTTGGCTTGCTTCTTGGTGCCGACGAAAAGAACTTTTTTGCCTTCAGCAGCGACCTGCTGGGCGAATTGAGCGGCGGTACGAGCCTGGTCGACCGTCTTTTGCAGGTCGATGATGTAGATTCCGTTGCGGGCGCCGAAGACGAAAGGCTTCATCTTAGGATTCCAGCGGCGGGTTTGGTGTCCAAAGTGGACGCCAGCTTCCAGGAGTTCGCGCATTGCTACTTGAGCCATCTTTACTTCTTCCTTCTGCCCAGCTTCCTGGGCTTCAATCTGTGCGGAAACGCGAGACGGGATTCGATGAATCAAGCCAAGATCGTTTGCCGCGGTTTAAACCAGGGGGACCCTGGCTTCCTCCACCTTCAAACCAGCTCCCGGATCTAGGATCCGGTCACCAGCACCACGAGACCGAAGGTGTGCGTAATGTGGGTGGGTTCTTATCGTGTAAGCCTATGATGTGCAAGCAGGAATTCAATGTCCGGAGGAGGGTTTTTTGGCCGGGTAAGCCGCCTCGGGATGAGCGATCTCAAATTCAATAATCTCCGTTAAACGATCCAAAAGGCGGGAAAAAGGCGTTCCCTTGCCGTCCTGAATCAGAGGCACGGGGGTAGTATTGCGCTTCTCTCGAACACTAGAGAGAGCCACAGAAAGGTCATCTAGTTTCTGGACGTATCTAAAGCTGCCCGTTTGATAGGCTGGTTGGACCATACTTTGGTAGGCCGCTAAGTCGTATCGGGGCTTCATGGGCTGGTCAAAGAAAGCCACCGTCGGAGTTCCGGCGTTGAGCGACTCAAAGGGGTTGATCGGGCCCCGAACGATGGTCACATCCGCTACCGCATGTATCAGAGGCATCCGTCCTCGGGTGTCATTAATAATGAAGACCTTCTCGCCTTTGGCCAGAGCTTGCTGGATTTGGGACTGGCTGACGTCGCTGAGCGTGAAAATGCGAGTAGGCCTCCCCAAGGGACGGGTGACGGAATCAATGAGCAGGTCCATCTTGTTTCCACGCGCGTAGGGCATGGTAACGAACACGACGTCCAAATCCCCTGTGCTCGCCTCGACTCGACGAAAAACGTTCTTAAAGCGATAGCTGTCAGGGATATCGGCTGCCGTCTCCCCGTCTATGACAGCCGACTGATCCAGGGAATCCAGGTAAAAGCTGGCGACTTTCTTTTCCGCCCCGATCCCGAAGCGCTCCCGCGCAGCGAGGTGCTCGAGTGGCGGCGGTGTGGGATTGGCGGCCTTGGCGATCTTCATGTCCACTACATTGAAGTACTTGGACTCTTTGGCCTCCGTTCCGTCCTGTACCAAGATCGGGAAAGCGTTTTTTTCGGGGCCCGTGTATTTATCTAAAAAGAAATCCCCGGTTCCCGACACGATTCGGGCTTTTGGGTTAGCGGCACGCAGGATCTTAGCCACAAAGCCGGCTTGAATGTTCTCTCCGAATTGCACCGAATTGGGATCGATCCCTTTTTCTTCGCTCGTGTAGTTCTCCAACACAAACGTCCAGTTCTTATCTGGATACTTTTTCATGAGCTTTGAGACCGGATGCCGTTGGATGGCCTCCACAAGTGCGTCCGAGAGCGGCGTCTCGGTGGTCAAAGGAATGCCCGCTAGCACCGACTGATTGGCCAAGACTCGCTTGGCGCTTTTGAGCGCGCGACTGACCGCTTTCTTGCAAAACTCAAAAGGCGAAAATGGGGGCGCAGACGGAGCTGCGCACAACGCCACAGCGCCGATCACCGCCAAGATTTTGACGCACCGGGTCCTCACCATCACGTCTGCTCTTCGGCAAACGAGGAGCTTCTTATAATGCCGCAGAAAGCGACGCGGTCACCGAACGACCCGCCGCAGGAGATTGGGGCCCGACCTCAAACGAGCGGTCCGTGATGTTCTGCACGCCGGCCTGAGCTTTCAGACCCCATTGACGCGCAAACCCAGGCTGCCACCAAGCGCCCGCATCCCACGTCACGTAGCCACCCAAGGGGCCGCCCGCAGCGGATGCCACGAAATCCCCGCTCACGCGGCCGGATAAAAACACGCCCCAAGGAGAGCGCAGCTCGGGCCGCTCCCAGCCGATGCGAGCCACGCCTACCCACTCGGGGCTCAGCGGCATCGGAAGCCCGGTGTCGATCACTCGCGTCTGCTGAAACGTCACCGAAGGGCTCACGAAAAAACCAGCTTTCGCCCGGGCGCTCACAAGCGCTGTCGCAGAGCCTTGCCACGCAGCGCCTCTATTTTCGGTCGTACTCCCGGTAAATAGCATCACGCCTTCGCGGTAACCGGCGGCTAGCCAAGTATCCGCTCCAAATCTCCATTCTCCTAGACGCGCCGATGCGCGATCCCCCAATTGAGCGGAGACCATCGACTCAGGCTGCAGGCCGGGATTTCCCAAAAAGAACGGATCGATCGTGGGAAAGCGTCGCTGGTAGGCAACGGCGGCAAAAGCTTCGCCGCCTACCGTACCTTGAAGCGTCTCACCCCAACGACGCCCCAGCCTTACGCTTCCTTCCGGAAGCAGAGTAAATCCGCTCACCCAGGTTCCTTGCACCACCGGCTCCACGCTCCACTCGTGATTCCAGCCCCACTGCACTTTGCGCGAGAGCACGGCGCGAAGCTCTCCCTCCAACGGAACGGAGATTCCGTTTGAATTGACGAACGTCCCGCGCGCTTGGAGCCCGATGCGGTTCTTGTCCCACAGCAACCAGTTTTGCGTGCCCAGCTGCTGCGCGACGATCTGAAAGCTCGGATCCGCGCTGGCTGTCCAGTTCGTCCAATTTCGGTAAGCGGACCCATCATAGTAGAGCGAGCCTAACCACTGAGCCGAATCGCTCAAACGCGCGCGGGCCTCAAGAACCGGAATGAGTCTCACGTTGTTAGAAACCGGTTTAGGCGCATACGAGAACACCAATCCGTCCGTATCCACTGCGGTGGCCAAAAGATGCGCATTGAGCTCGATCGCGCGATCGCTCTGTGGGCGAATGATACGCGTGCTCAATCCCACGCTCGGTCCTCGCACCCGTCCGAGCGAAAACCCGGCAACGCCTGCGGCACCGCGCTCGGAAGCAAACGAGCCGGAAAACTGCGCCGCCCCCAGGCTACTAGCCCATGCACGGCCTTGGGCAAACACAGGCGCAGGCTCGCCTTCGAATCCCACCGAGCTTTTGACGCCCGAAGTACCCGCGCGCATCGCCCATTCGCTCCAAGGCGAAAGCGCAATGGAGGTGCCCAACCCACGCGCGTCGCCAGAGCCGGGATTCAGTCCTTGGGACACTTGGGCATCGGACCACAAGAACTGCGGGAAGATGCTCCAGTCCAAACCTCCGCCTAAAGCCGAGTTCAGTGGCACGCCCAGAGCTTGGACGGCCGTCTCATCGGCATAGACTCCGGGACCGCGCACTCCGGAGACCGCGCCCGGAATCCCTGTGTCCTTAAGCGGAAGCGCAAGAGCGTCCGCGACTTCGGAAGCGGCGCTTCCCGATCGGCTCTGAATGCCGCTACCCAAAGGCACCTGGGTTTGCAGCGCGGATCCCTGGACACTAATATCCCAGGGCGAAGCAGTAGCTTCGATTTCAGGCAGCAGGATGGGCGTAAGCACGGCGTCGGATTCCGAAGCGCTCGCACCAGAATGAAATAGGATGAGTAGAAACAAAAAAGGGCTCATAGATCCTCCTCGGGATGGACTCTCTGAGGCGAAGATCGGACTCGTGAGCCCTATGCTCACTCACCGTTGCGGGACAGTGCCGGATTCACACCGGCTTCCAGCGTCTCAGAGGGTTAAAACTCTGGGGCGGGTTTACGCGGACCTGACTAACTCGTCAATCTCATTTGCTTGTCACTCAGGGGCGCGCCTTGGTAATCTCAGGGCATGAAGAAAATGGGATTAGTTCTCGGTGGTTTGGGCGGCGTGGTTCTCCTGGGTTTAGTCTGGTGGTTTTCGGCAGGCAATCGCTTCATTCAAATGGACGAGGAGACCAAAGCCGCCTGGGCGCAGGTTGAGAACGTCTACCAGCGCAGGGCTGATCTGATTCCTAACTTGGTGGCGACCGTAAAAGGCTACGCCAAGCACGAGGCCCAGGTGCTCACCGAAGTCACGCAAGCGCGCGCGCAAGTCGGGCAGGTTAAGGTCAACAGCGCTGCGGACATCCAAAACTTCGAGAAGGCCCAATCCCAGCTTACGAGCGCGCTTTCGCGCTTGATGGTGGTGGTCGAAAAATACCCGGAACTCAAAGCGGACAAAAACTTCTCGGAGCTTCAATCGCAGCTCGAGGGCACCGAAAACCGAATCACAGTCGAACGCATGCGCTACATCGAATCAGTCAGAGCCTTCAATACGGCCATCAAGATGTTTCCGGGTTCTTTGGTCGCATCCTCGCGAGGCTTGAGCGAAAAACCCGCTTTCCAGGCGGACGCAGGAGCTAAGACCGCACCTAAGGTCGAGTTCTAGGCGTGCGCTTGGCTTTTCGCTGGACGCTCTTTGCAGCCCTGCTCACGGCCTCTGCGGCACTAGCAGCCACACCAGTCCCGCAGGCTCCGCGCTACTACGTCTTGGATGAGCCAGGAGTTCTATCGGCGTATGGCAAGCAATCGCTTGAGCACCTGCTCGTTTCGCACGACCGGCTGACGAGCGAGCAGATCGTCGTAGCGATCTTCTCGGAGCTAGGTCCTGAGGACGCGGTTGGGCGCACGACTGAGGTTTTCAAAGCTTGGCAAATCGGTCAGGCCGGAAAAGACAATGGGCTTTTGATCGCCTTGTATTGGAAAGAACATAAAATCCGCATCGAGGTGGGTTACGGCCTGGAGCCCATCATCACCGATGCGCGCGCCAAGCAATTGATCGATGAGACTCTTACCCCAGCCCTCAAGCAAAACGACCCCGATGGCGCGCTGTTAGCTTCGGTAAAACGGATCTTTGAATGGACCGCGAGCCCGCTTCTGCAGGAAGAAAACGAGCGCGCTCTGCTGCAGCATCGATCGAACCATCGTCCTTTGAGCGCGGGAGGCGGAGGGTCGATTCTTTTTTGGGTTATCGTGGCTTTCTTGGGACTAGGCGGCGCGCTTATGGTGATCGCCTGGATCGCCGCAGCCGAAGCGCATTTCTCGCGCGCCGGATGGGACCCCGCGCAAAAGAGATTTAGAACCGGAGCTCGTCGCAGTAGCTTGCTTCACCTGCTTACCTGGAGTCTCCTCCGTGGAGGGGGTGGCGGCTGGGGCGGTGGATCTGGTGGCGGAGGCGGGTTTGGCGGCGGTGGTGGGCGCTCAGGAGGAGGAGGGGCTAGTGGCAGCTGGTAATCAAGACGACTCTCCGATTGTACGGGCGATCCGCGAATCCGAAGCTCACACGAGCGGCGAGATTCGGGTGCACCTCTCTAAGCGCCTTTGGGAGCCAGACCCCATGAAAAGCGCGTGGCGCATCTTTAAGCTTTATCAGCTGGATCAGACCCAGCAACGAAACGCTGTTTTGCTTTACGTCAATCTCAGGCATCGAAAATTCGCTGTTATCGGGGACGTGGGAGTAGATGCCGCCTTTGGCCAGACCTTCTGGCGCGCCTTGGTGCATCAACTGGGATTGGATTTCAATTCGACTCACTTCGAGCGCGCCATAGCAGGCGCAGTGCGTTCGGTTGGACGCGCTTTGGCGGAGCACTTTCCGCCGCTGCTGGATGACCCCAACGAGCTGCCGGATCACGTCTCGCGCGACTAACCTGGCGCGAATATTGCTCCTCTTTATCTCGTAGCCTGGCCTACGAAAAGGAGACACCATGCGCAATCCGATCAAGAAGTGGTTCAACAAACTAGCGAGATTGTTTCAGGGCAATATGGGGAAGATAAAAAAGGAACGAGAGCAACTCGACCAAGCCGTAAGCAAGATGGATGAAGAAGGTGGCGGCACACGTAACAACCACCGCAACCATGACACCAAGGCTAGGCGCGCTTCATAAGGAAGGTAGAAACCCACTGCCCGCTCCGTATTCGCAGAGTGGGCAGTGGACCACCGAGCTCCCCCGAGAGCTCCCCCTTCAAAACAAATCCGACACGAAGTCCCAATCAATCAATTGCGAGTACGCATCGATGTACTTGGCTCGGTCACTCTTGAAGTCGATGTAATAAGCGTGCTCCCAGATATCGCAAGTAAGCAGAGGCTTAATACCCTTGAGCGTAAGCGGCGTCTCTTCGTTGGTCGTAGAGTAAATCGAAAGCTGATGCTCCTCATCGCGCACAAGCCAAGCCCAACCTGAACCAAACCGCTCCATCGCGCATTCGGTGAATCGCTCCCAAAATTGCCCGAAGCTTCCGAACCTTTCGTTCATCGCATGCAAAAGCCTGCCCGAGGGCTTTCGCTTGGAGTCCTTCGGAGGACCCAGACACTTCCAATAAAAGTCGTGATTCCACACCTGCGCCGCATTGTGAAAAATATCCCCGCCCGAGAGCCTGACGATCTGCTCTAGCGTTGAGTGCGCGAATGGAGTGCTTTCGATGAGCTTATTGAGTTTCTTGACGTATCCGTCGTGATGCTTGAGATAGTGCGTTTCCACGCTCTCGCGCGAAAAGCAGGGCTCGAGATCGTCCACCGCAAACGGAAGCTCCGGCAGTCTAATGTGCATACTTTCCTCTCAGTGCATGGGTTCGCGCGGATCAAACGAATCAAGCAAGGAAGCCAACTCGTCGGCATGCTCTTCTTCCTTAGCCAAAATTCCTTCGACCAGGCGGCAGGTAGTGGGATCGCCATCGCCGATATACCGAACGAGCTCGGTATAGAAAATCACCGCCACGCGCTCGGCGACGAGATTCTCTTGGATCATCTCCGCCAACGTCTCGCATTCGACATAGGAAGAATGGGCGCGATCCGCGAGATTGGTGGGCTCCAGGCTAGGCGTTCCCCCAAGCTGATGAATCCGCTCTCCGAGAATCCTGGCGTGAGCCCACTCGTCGTCCGCATGCTCCTTAAAGTGCTTAGCGATTGTCTCGGCTTGAAGTCCGGTCGCGGTGGCGGCGTGCTGCGAGTACCGCAGCACGCACACCCACTCAGTGGCCTAAGC
>JBGAWT010000100.1:0-11273 GCA_044227445.1 Bdellovibrionia bacterium
TTGAAGCAAATCGGTTTCAAGCCGCGGGCTTTGATCCGCAGTTCCTAAAAGGGCTCAGCTCACGGCTCGAGGCCTTTGTCGCAAAGGGACCGTCTGGCGGCTATTCCTTGCTCGGCTACAATCCGGAGCATTGCCTGTTTGACCTGACATTTCAGGACTTCATGAGGAGCCAGTTTTCGGAGGCCGACGGTGGGGCAAAGGAATCAGGCTTTTATTTCTCCTTCTTTTTGCGCTCCGCTCTAAGCGCTCCTCACCTGCTCCTAGAGCGAACCTTCGTGCAGCTGGGTTACTTTGCGCGACACGCCTTGGTCTTTTACGATTCGGGCATTCATGCTTCGGACGAATACTACAAAACTGAGGGCAAGGGGCTGCAGGCCTTCGTGCCTCAAGATGGATCGCTCTTGTTCTCAGGACCGAGCAAAAGCCTGCTTCGCGGCGGATCGATGATCGACCGACTGGGTCAAACGACCCTCCAAGTAGCATCGGCCCTGACTCCGGCATGCCTGATCTTGAGCTTTGCGCTCTGGCCCCTGCTCTGGGGGTTGGCTCGCAGACGACCTGCGATCAGGCGAAGCCTGCTTTTTGGCGCCGCGGCGACCCAAGCTTGGGCGGCAGCCTTTTACGTGACGACCTTTTTGAGCATCGCGCTCATCCACTCCTTTGACACGTGGCGCTTCATCCTCGTGACGATCCCGATCCACCTTTTGCTCATGGCCCACCTCATGGCTGTCCTGGCGCTTGGGGCCTACGAAGCCATAAGAAAGAATTGAAACGGCAGCCCATCCCCTTTACAAGACATGTAGATGGAAACCCTCTCCAAAAGACTCAAGAGCTACGAGACCCGCTTCGGGCTGCTTTTTGGCGCTCTGCTTCTGGTGGCTTGCGTATTTCAAGCGCGGGCGGATCGCACCGAGTTATCGGCTTTGTTTGCGGTCTTGGGAGTCGCATTGGGGGTCGTCGGATTTTTTTGGCCCACGCGCCTCGCGCCGCTCGCCAAAGCTTGGCAGGCCGTAGGTCATCTCATCGGAAAGATCACCAACCCGATTTTCATGGGCGCGCTTTTTTATCTCGTGCTTACGCCCATGGCGATGGTGCTCAGGGCATTAGGAAAAGACCCGTTGCGATTGAAACGCCCGGTGGATAAATCTACGTTTTGGATCGACGTGGACCAAAAGAAGATGGAAGAAGCCTGGAACATGGCTGATCAATTTTAGGGGAACACATGCTGGATGTCATGAAGCAATACTTTCGGTTCACCGTTAAGAAGCGCAAAGTCTGGCTGCTTCCGCTGAGCGTCGCCCTCATCTTGATGGGCGCGCTGCTGATCTTCATGGAAAGCTCAGTGATCGCTCCGTTCATCTACACACTGTTTTAAGACATGAAGAAACTGCTGGGCATCTCCGCTTTTTATCACGATAGTGCCGCTGCCTTGGTAGTGGACGGCAAGATCACGGCCGCTGCCCAAGAAGAGCGATTCACGCGCAAGCGCCATGATGCGGGATTTCCGGTTGAGAGCATTCGATATGTCCTGGCGGAGCGTGGAATAACCCTTGGCGATCTCGATGCGATCGTCTTTTACGATAAGCCTCTGCTGAAGTTTGATCGTATTCTCGAGACGGTCCTGGCGTTCGCGCCTCGCGGTTTTAGATCCTTCCAAAAATCGATGCTCGTTTGGCTCAAAGAAAAACTTCAACAGCGCAAGCTCATCGAAGATGGCCTCAAGGTGGTCGACCCTTCGTTTAAGCCCGGCGATCGCCTGCTCTTTAGCGAGCACCATGTGAGCCATGCGGCTTCGGCTTTTTTTCCAAGCCCCTTTGAGTCGGCGGCAGTTTTGACGATGGACGGCGTAGGCGAATGGGCGACGACCTCTTGGGGCGTCGGCTCAGGCAGCGAGCTTAAGCTGCTCAAAGAAATCCACTTCCCGCATTCGCTGGGACTTCTGTACTCGGCCATGACCTACTACACGGGCTTTAAGGTCAATTCGGGTGAGTACAAAGTCATGGGCTTGGCTCCCTACGGCGAGCCCAAGTATGCCTCGCTTATTCGCGATCACCTCATCGACATTCGCGAAGACGGCTCGTTTTGGCTCAACCAAGAGTACTTTGACTATTGCCACAATCTGCGGATGACCAACGACAAGTTTCACCAGCTCTTTGGTGGGCCTCCCAGAAACGCCGACGAGCCTCTCACGCAAAAGCACATGGATCTGGCGGCCTCGATTCAAGCCGTCATCGAGGATGCGGTCGTTACGATCGGGCGCGCCATCGCCAAGGAAACCAAACAAGAAAATCTCTGCATGGCCGGGGGAGTGGCGCTCAATTGCGTGGCCAACGGAAAGCTCCTTAAGAGCGGCGTATTCAAGAACATCTGGGTGCAACCCGCTTCGGGTGACGCGGGCGGCGCCATCGGCGCGGCGCTGGCGGCCTACCACTCGCACTTTAAGCAGCCTCGCGTGGTTCACACGGGCAAAGACGCGATGGACGGCTCTTACCTGGGTCCCAAGTTCTCGAGCGCCGAAGTTCAGGCTCGGCTCAAGGCGGCAGGAGCGGCGTTTGAGGCTTTTGATTCGGACGAAGAGGTCATCAATGCCACCGCCCAAGCCATTCAAGAAGGAAAAGCCATCGGATGGTTTCAAGGCCGCATGGAATTCGGACCCCGCGCTTTGGGCAATCGCTCGATCATCGCTGATGCCCGAAATTCGGAGATGCAGCGCAATCTCAACCTAAAAGTAAAATTCCGCGAGAGCTTCAGGCCCTTTGCGCCGGCCGTCATGCGCGAGGAAGTCGGCGAATGGTTCGAATTCGAAGTCGATTCGCCCTACATGTTGATGGTCTCAGGCGTCAATCCCAAGCACCGCAAACAAGAGACGACCACCGACTCTCAGCTGTTTGGAATCGAGCGACTCAATCGGATTCGCTCCGAGATCCCCTCGGTCACCCACGTGGATTACTCGGCTCGCATCCAAACGGTGCATGAGGACACTAATCCTAAGTTTCACAAGCTCCTGGGCAAGCTCAATCAGGCAACTGCCTGCCCCGTGGTCGTGAACACGAGCTTCAACGTGCGCGGCGAGCCTATCGTGTGCACGCCCGAGGACGCGTTTCGTTGTTTCATGGGAACCAATATCGACGTTCTCGTCGTCGAGAACTGCGTGCTCCGAAAGACTGAGCAAAAACCGGAGCTGCTGCGTGACTACAAAAACGCATTCGAGCTGGATTAAGCTTCTCGCCACTCAGCTGGCGATCTTGTTGGTGGCCTGCTTTGCTATCGGCGAGATCTATTTTCGGATCAAAGGCTCGTTCGTCAAAATCGAATGGCCCTCGGGGCATGACGCCAAGATGGGTTTCCTGTTCAAACCCGGCTCCACCGTCAAATGGACCAACCACCTGGATTACTGGGTGAGCTCCCAAGTCAACTCGCTGGGATTTACGGACCGAGAGCCGCCCACGCAAGCCCAGGCCCAAGGCGCCTGCCGCATTGCCGTCATCGGCGATTCGTTTGTCGAGGCCGTGCAGGTGGCGCAGGAAAAACGCTTTCCGCACGCGCTTGAGCGGCTGTGGTCCAAAAAGACGGGCGATCGCGACTCGCTGATTGCCATGGGATTTGGATATTCGGGAACCGGGCAGGGAAACCAGATTCCTTTTTTAGAGGCAGCTCTCAAGGCGCTCAAGCCCCACCTCGTCATTCTTCTTTTTGTCGCCAATGACATCACTAACAACGCGCCGCTTTTGGAGGCGATGACCTATGGGTGGCATCCAGATCACCTGCCTAGGCCTTTTGTAACGGGCGACAAGGTCATCCCCGCGGCTGCAGATTGGGAAAAATGGGCTCTAAAGTTCAAAGGTGGCTCTTCGGCTTTAGGAATTCACACGTTCTTGAATGAGAGAAGCGCGTTTTACGCGGCCCTCATGTCTCTAGCTCCGATTCGTTTCCCTGGTTTTTATCGGGCGATGGCAGGGGGCCTCAAGGATGATGACTCCTATCGCCAACGCCTAGAGTTCATCCGCTCCGTACCCGGGTATGCCGACCGAGTGAAGGACCTGGAGCCTGTAGATGGGGTTTATCCCGATCTGAGCGAGCCTTACTTTTACAAAAACCTGCTGCCGATCTTCTCCAAATCGCTCACCCACACCCAAGACACGCTGACTCTGATCAAAAAGAAAGTGGAGCAAAGTGGTGCGAAAATGAAGGTCTTCGTGGCGGCAAACGTCGTGGACCAAAGGCACCTGGCGCCTAAGGACCGAGTTCCCCGCGGCCAACGCTTTTACCTAGACCCGATCTTCGCAAAACTAGGGATCGAGACCATCGATCATTGGGATTACCTGCAGCGACACAAGATCACTCAGCAGATGATCGAGTTTGCCCACGACGGGCACTGGTCGGCCTTTGGGCACCAAACGGCAGCCGACGCGACGCGCGAGTATTTGGAGCAGCATCCGTTGAAATGCGCGCCTTGACACCCCCTCCCCGGACGTTCTAACACCCTGAAAGTGAGCACAAATTCCAAGATTCGCTTCGCTTTGGCGGGGTGCGGCCGCATTTCTGAAAAACACTTCGAAGCCATCCAAAAAATGGGGGCCTCAGCCGAACTGGTGGCTGTCTGCGACAACGACCCGGAGCGACTCAAAGCGGCAGCGCAAAAAACGGGCGCTCAGCCTTTTGAGAGCTACGCCAAGCTGCTTGCCACCACCAAAGCCGATGTCATTACGCTGGCTACCCCCAGCGGCCTGCACGCCGATCAAGCCATCGCCGCTGCCGAAGCAGGTTTCCATGTGGTGAGCGAAAAGCCCATGGCCACGCGCTGGGAAGACGGCAAGGCGATGGTTGCGGCGTTTGATAAGGCCGAAAAGCGCCTTTTCATCGTCAAGCAAAACAGGCTCAATCCGACGGTCATGCGCCTTAAGAAGGCCATCGATCAAAAGCGCTTCGGGCGCATCTTTTTGGTCACTTGCAATGTGTTCTGGTCCCGCCCCCAATCCTATTACGACGCAGCCAAATGGCGCGGCACGTGGGAGCTCGACGGCGGAGCGATCATGAACCAAGCTTCGCACTATGTGGACCTGATGGACTATCTGTTCGGTCCCATCGACACGGTGCACGCCTTTTGCGCAACCCTGGCTCGCAATATCCAGGTTGAAGACACCGGCGTCGTGAGCCTCAAGTGGCGCTCAGGCGCACTCGGCTCGCTCAACGTCACGATGCTCACCTACCCGCAAAACTACGAAGGCTCGATCACCATCATCGGCGAAAAAGGCACCGTTAGGCTCGGTGGTACAGCCTTGAATGAATTCGAGAAGTGGGAGTTTGCTGATCCACATCCTGAGGACAAAGAAATCAGCTCCTCCGGTTATCAACCCACTTCCGTTTATGGCAACGGGCACACGGCGTACTACCAAAACGTCGTTAAGACGCTCACCCGCGAAGAAGAACCCGGCACGGACGGTCGCGAAGGCCTGCGCTCGCTCGAAACCCTAGTAGCGATTTACAACTCCGCGCGCGATCGCAAACGCGTAGCCCTTCCTTTGGATCTCTAATGGCAGCGTTTGTTCACTCCACCGCAGTAGTCGATGCAGGAGCTCAGATCGGCGAAGGCAGCAAGATCTGGCATTTCTCGCATGTGATGGGCACCGCGCGCATCGGGCGCGATTGCATCTTCGGCCAAAACGTTTACGTCGGAAGCGGCGTCAAAGTGGGCGATCGCTGCAAGGTTCAGAACAACGTCTCGCTATACGAAGGCGTGGAACTTGAGGATTACGTTTTTTGCGGGCCCAGCTGCGTGTTCACCAACGTCAAGACGCCGCGCTGCGAATTTCCGCGCAACACATCCAACGACTACATCCGCACGCTTGTTAAGCGCGGAGCCAGCATCGGCGCCAACGCCACGATCGTTTGCGGCGTGACGCTCAACGAGTGCGCCTTTGTCGCAGCCGGAGCCGTCGTGACCAAAGACGTACCGGCTTACGCGATGGTCGCAGGGATTCCCGCGCGGATCGTAGGATGGATGAGCGCTTACGGGGATGTTCTCGAATTTGACGGCCGCGGCACGGCTCGCGACTCTCAAGGCACGGCTTACAAAAAAATCTCAGACACTCAGGTGGTTCGCGAATCATGATCCCTACGCTTGACCTCGTTGCCCAGTACCAAGCCCTTAAACCCGAGATCGACGCAGCCGTAGGTCGCGTCCTGGCTTCGGGTCACTACATCCTAGGCCCCGAGGTCGAGGCCTTCGAAAAAGAAGCGGCTCAATATCTCGGCGTTAAGCACGCCATCGGACTCAACTCCGGAACCGACGCGCTGATCATCGCGCTTCGTGCCATGGGTGTAGGCCCCGGACATCAAGTGATCACTACGCCGTTCTCGTTTTTCGCCACAGCCGAAGCCATCGAGCTCGTGGGCGCCGAGCCGGTCTTCGCCGATGTCGAAGAATCGACTTTCAACATCGATCCCAAGAGCGTTAAGCGGCTGATCAACCCACTGACCAAAGCCATCATTCCGGTGCATCTGTTCGGAAGGCCCGCGGACCTCAGCACGATCGAAAGCTTTGGAATTCCTGTTCTCGAAGACGCCGCTCAAGCGTTCGGTGCGGTCTATCAAGGCCAACGCCTGGGCACCTTTGGGCGAATGGGAGCGGTTTCGTTCTTTCCATCCAAGAACCTGGGGGCGGCAGGCGACGCAGGTCTCCTCATCACGCAAGAAGACGGACTGGCCGCTACGGCACGCGCCCTACGAGCCCACGGCGGACGCAAAAAATATTACAACGAGATGCTGGGCTACAACTCCAGGCTCGACGCCATCCAGGCGGCAATCTTGCGCGTCAAGCTCCCGCACCTGGATAAGTGGGTAGAGTCGCGCAGGCGCGTGGCTCTAAAATATCAGCAAGCCCTTCAGGGAGTCCGAGGCGTTAAATGCCCTGAGCTCGTCGATGGCCATGTTTTCCATCAGTATGTCATCCGAGTGGCGGATGGACGGCGCGATGAGCTCGTAGCCTCGCTCCGAGCGCGTGGCGTGGATTCGGCGATCTACTATCCTCTTCCGATCGATGCCTTGCCTGTTTATCGCAATCGATTCACTCCGCAGCCGGTGAGCTTCATGCTGTCCAAAGAAGTCCTCGCTCTTCCGATCTGGCCAGAGATCTCAGATCAGCAGATCGAGACAGTTGCCACCGCAGTTCGGGAGTCGCTCAGATGAGCCCCAGCACTCCGTGGAGCGGCAAAGCGGTCCTCGTCACAGGCGGCGCAGGCTTCATCGGCTCTCACCTCGTGGATCGGCTCGTGCGCGAAGGCGCGCAGGTAACGGTGCTCGATAATTTCTCAACGGGCACGCGCCAAAACCTCAAAGGCTCGCCCTGCTCCATCGTCCAAGGCTCGATCGGCGACGCAGCGATCGTCGAGAAGCTCGCTCCTCAAATGGACGTTGTTTTTCATCTGGCTGCACGCCCTTCGGTGAGCCGCTCAATCGAAGATCCGTGGGAATCGCACGAAGCCAACATCACAGGCTCGATGGTCCTGCTCGAAGCTTTTCGTAGGAGCAAGCGCCTCAAGGCGTTCGTCAACACGAGCTCGTCTTCGGTGTACGGCGACAGCCCGGAGCTTCCCAAAGAAGAAGACCGCACCGGACGGCCGCTTTCGCCTTACGCGCTTCAAAAGGCTACCGTTGAGCACTACGTCAGGCTTTACGCCGAGCTGTATGGATTTCCCGGCGTGAGCGTGAGGCCCTTCAATATCTTCGGGCCCAGGCAATCGCCTGAGTCGCTTTACGCCGCGGTCATTCCCAAGTTCATCGACCAAGCCCTGCAGGGAAAAGACCTGCACATCCACGGCGACGGAGAGCAGACGCGCGACTTCACGCACGTGGACAATATGGTCGAGCTGTTTTTGCGCGCCAGCGAGCGCGCCTCCGAGCAAAAAGGCCAAGCGTTTAATGCGGGAGCCGGCCAGCGCCACACGGTCAAGCAGCTGGCGGATCTCGTCGTAGAATTCGCGAAATCCAAATCCAAAGTCGTCTTGGGTCCGCCGCGCCCCGGCGACATCCGAGACTCGCTGGCGAGCCTCAAGAAGGCCGAACGGCTCTTGGGTTACAAACCACTCGTGAGCTTTAGAGACGGGCTTGAAAGCCTAGTTCGCTTGGCCAAGGAGAAAGCCTAAATGTGCGGATTTGCCGGAGCCTGGTGGAGCGAATCAAAACGACCCGGATCCACAGGCGAGCTCAAGAGCATCGGCCTCAAGATGGGCGACGCCATCGCGCACCGCGGGCCAGACGGATTTGACGCCTGGGTGGATGAACGCTCCCCTGTTGTACTCTCGCACCGCAGGCTTGCGATCTTGGATCTCTCGCCCGCAGGCCATCAGCCTATGGCTTCGGACTCGGGCCGCTTCGTATTTACGTACAACGGCGAGATCTATAACTTCGCCGATCTTAAAAAAGAGCTTGAGACTGGCAAGCCCTGGCGCGGGCATTCGGATACCGAGATCCTGCTTAGGGGATTTGAGAAGTGGGGCGTCGAAGAGACACTCAAGCGCGCAGTCGGCATGTACGCGTTTGCGCTTTGGGATCGAGATCGGGGCGAACTGACGCTGGCGCGCGACCGGCTGGGCGAAAAGCCGCTGTACTACGAAATGACTCCAGGACGCCTGCTCTTTGGCTCGGAGATCAAATCTTTCCGCGCCATCCCCGGCTGGGAAGCGGACCTTGATCCGGCCGCGATGGAGCTGTTCTTTAGGCACAATTACATTCCAGCGCCGTTTTCGATCTTCGCTTCGGTCAAAAAACTCCTGCCCGGAACCTATGTCACGCTCACTCAAAGCGATCTTCAAAGCGGACGCGAGCCGGAGCCACGCGCTTATTGGGATTTTGACGAGATGGTCGCCCGCGCGCTCGAAGCAGGAACGCTTCCTGAGAACGAAGCTTTGGAGCTCGTCGATCAGACGCTCCGACGCTCCGTGCGCGAAAAGCTCGTAGCCGATGTGCCCGTGGGCCTATTTCTCTCGGGCGGAATCGATTCTTCGCTCGTCACGGCCCTGGCTCAGCAAGAGAGCTCCTCACCCGTTCGTACGTTCTCGATCGGTTTTACGGAAGCAGCTTACGACGAAGCGCCTTTTGCAAAAAAGGTCGCAGCCCATCTCGGCACGAACCACACCGAGATGTACGTGACGCCCGAAAAGGCGCAGGCGCTCATCCCTAAGATTCCTGCCATCTATGATGAGCCTTTTGCGGATTCCTCGCAGATTCCTACGACGCTCCTAGCGCAGCTCACCAGGCAACACGTCACCGTTTCGCTCTCAGGCGATGCGGGGGACGAGGTTTTTGGCGGCTACACACGCTACTTGCACCTGGCGGATCTAGAGAAGAGCCAGCGCATCGGACCGCGCTGGATGAGGCGTGCGGTCTCCTCGATGCTCACCGCCGTGCCTGAGCGCGCCTGGGACTTGCTGGGCAAGCCCGCGGGCTCACGGTTTTCGCACCTAGGACGCAAGATCCACAAAGGCGCTCGCGCGCTTAAGCAAGACAACTTAAATGACGTCTATTTAGAGCTCATCTCCCACTGGAAGGACGCTCCGCTTACGCAAACCAGCGGCGCATTTAACCGCTCGCGCCTCGGCGCGCTCATGGGCTCAGGACGCAAATTTCCGACCACAGTCCAAAGGCTCATGCATTACGACACGCTCACCTACCTGCCGGATGACATCTTAGTCAAAGTCGACCGCGCGACGATGAGCGTAAGCCTTGAGGCACGTGCACCATTCTTGGATCACCGCGTGATCGAAGCGGCTTGGCGCTTGCCCCCATCACTCAGAGTCGCCGATCGCAAGGGCAAGATTGCGCTGCGAAAGCTCCTGGGCCGACACGTTCCCACCGAGCTCTTTGAGAGACCTAAGATGGGCTTTGGCGTTCCGATCGAGCGCTGGCTTGCGCACGAGCTCAGAGATTGGGCCGAGAGCTTGCTCAATCCCGAAGCGCTGCGCGCTACGGGCCTGCTCAACCCGGAACCGATTCTGTCTAAATGGCAGGATCACGTAAGCGGCAAGGCAAACTGGGGCTACTTCATTTGGGACATCCTGATGTTCCAAGCCTGGCACCAGGAGTGGAAGCGCTCCAAGCCTGCGCAACCTGGCACCGCACGCCACATCGAGAGGCAGATCTCAGCGTCGTGAGCCCACGCGCTTTGTTCGTCACCAATACCTTTGGCCACTTTGTCCCGGACCGCCTAGGCATCGTCCGCGGGTTGCTCAAAAAGGGCTGGAGCGTAGGACTCGCCGTGCCCCAGGCGCCCGCACAAAGCCCTCTGCCCGAGCTCGAACTTCACTCCTACGCCATCGACCGAAAGTCGCTTAACCCCTTTGGCGCGCTCCAAACCTACCGGGCGCTCAAGCGGCTGTACCAGACCCAGCAGCCCAAGCTCGTGCATCACTACACGCTCAAGCCCATCTTGCTAGGTGGGCTTGCTGCTCGTGCGGCCGGGGTGCCCGTCGTTGTTCAACACTTTACAGGCCTTGGATTTTTGTTCACCTCCCGAAGGCCGCACATCGCGCTGGTTCGCCTCCTCTCGCGCATCTTTTTTAGGGCGGCGCTCTCCTCCACCGCACGCACGCGAGTGGGCGTGGTTTTTCAAAACACTTCGGATCGCGATACGCTGACGCGCTCAGGGTTTTTGCCCGAGCAGACCCAAGCCAAGATCATCGCGGGCACCGGAGTGGATCTCGATCGCTTTCGGCCAGCGGCGCAACCCCCGCAGGGCAAACCCATCGTGCTGTTCTCGGGCAGGATGCTTGCCCACAAAGGCCTACGCGAGTTTGCAGAGGCTTGCCGGATCCTCAAGGGAGCGGAGTTCCAAGCCGTGATCATGGGGCCCTTAGACCCTGGCAACCCTTCGGCAATCCCCGAGAGCGAGATTCGCGATTGGGAATCCCAGGGGCTGCTTCAATGGGCGGGCGCTCAAAAGGACGTGCTGCCTTGGATGCATCGAGCGAGCATCTTCTGCTTGCCCAGTTACGGCGAGGGCATGGCGCGCGTTCTCATGGAGGCAGCTGCGTGCGCCATTCCGACGATCACCACGGATGCGCCAGGCTGCTGCGACGCCGTGATCCCGGGCCAAACGGGTGTTGTCATACCAGTGCGAGACGCACAGGCTTTAGCTCAGGCGATGCGGGATCTTCTGAGCGATGCAGGCCTGAGGGGCGCCATGGGCGCCGCGGGACGCCGCTTAGCCGAGCAGGAATTCGATCAAAAAAAGCTGACAGAAGCGGTCCTTAGGTTCTATGAAGAAGGGACCGGAC
>JBGAWT010000101.1:0-11084 GCA_044227445.1 Bdellovibrionia bacterium
AAACTAGCCGAATTCTCGTGGCTTCGGACAGCGCTAATCCTGGGCTGTTTTTCGTCGGCGAGAGGAAGTCGCTCTGGCTACGGGCGCAAGGCGTGACTGCGCAGCTGACCTTAAGCGAGGAGCAATCCGCTTGCTGGGGGCAAAAGCTCTTGAGCGTAAAGAAGAAATCAGCGCCCGAAGGCGTATTGGGCTTCGTGGATCAAGTGTCCTTTGGGGCTAGCTATTCGTTTGCTTTGACCGATGTCGAGATCAAGAACGTGACTCAGGACCAAGTTCTCGTGAAGTGGAACGGGTATGCGATTGCCGACGCTCAGATCGACGGCAAGGTGAGCGCATCGTTCAATGATCTCGTTGTGCGAGCCACCAAGAAAGATGACTTCAGCATCGTAAGGACTCTGCATGAGGGTGTTATCGCAGCGGTTCCGCTGTCGGTAAGATACCGCAAGCTTCCAAAGGAAGAGTCTCCCAAGGCCTTTGCTCCGCTGCCGGCCCCTGTTGCCGCGCCTGCCGAAGTGACCAAGACCAAGCCCTAAACCCTTGCTCTTGTGGGGGTATTTCAGACTTGATTAGTCAGGTTTAATGAGATAAGAATCGCGCTTCTGAAGGTGAGCCAAGGAGCGCGCGAAGTCATGGGAAAAATCATTAGTTTCGATAGCTTATGGAAAACCTCTCAGGGGTTGCTCCTCATCGCCTTGAGCTTTGCTTCAACTCAATCGCAGGCTTCTACGGAGTCCGTAAGCCCGAGTGTTTCGGAAGTCGATTACGGCGAGTTGTATGTCGAGCAAACCAAGCCCCGGGTGATCCATCCTTGGCAAGTAGCCATCAACTACGGCTACGGGTTTTCGAATCCTTTTTTAGGAATCCACGGTGCAGAGATTCAAGCCCAAAGACAGTTTTTTGAGTTTTTTCGCGTGGGCGTCGCAGGCGCTTATTACGGCACGACGACCAAGGACTTAGCTTCGCAACTCGAAAGCCACCTCTCGGCTCAAGGCATTCAAACCATTGCCTGGGCGCCTCAGTATTCGTTTCACGCGCAGTTTGGTTTCATACCCTTGGCCGGCATGCTCAATTGGTTGAGCCTTAGGCCGATCGATTTTGATCTGCCGCTGGTGCTCGGAGTTGGGGCCATTCGGTACGTCCAGGCGTCGAGTCTCGTTCCTTCGATTCGGATCGCTCTCATGCCTCAGGCGTTCTTCACGGAGCACTTTGGCGTTCAGGTAGGCCTACAAAACCAGATTGAGTACTTTGGCGGAAGCGAATGGCAAAGCCGCTTTGAAGCGCTCGTCGGTTTGGTCGGGAGGTTCTAGCCCGTGCGGTTTTTCAGGCCTCCTCGCATCACGCGACGCACTCTCACCGTTTATCTCATGAGCCGAGTGCTCTTGGGCGCGACGCTTGCGTGGGCTGCGGCGGATGTTTCGGATCCAACGGCCAAAGGCCTTGCTCTGGAGCAAAAGCAAGAATGGCTGCAGGCGGAGCTAAGCTTCGCTCAGGCAGCTACTTCGCAAGATGATTACCGCGAGGCGCTCCTGGAGCGGCAAAAGATCGCCTACCGGCAAGCCGAATGGGGCAAGTTTTTTGGCCGCGCGGCGTGGATCCGAAAGCGCTTCGCAGCCCAGGGGCTCGAATCGGATTTCGTGTTGCTCGAAGCCATGGCCCTGGTTCGCCACTGCCAATTCGAATCCGCTTCACGCATCGTGCAAGCCGTGGGCGACGATCCTCGAGCGCAACCGCTGCGGGACCTGTTGGCCATTCAAATGAAAATCCCCGGCAACGTAACGACTCAGGCCAAAAGCGCGGATGTGCGTCTGTTCTCCAAGGACGTCTCTTGGAAGATTCGCTCCGACACCAAGGGGGCGGTGCTTGGCAAGATCGCTCAGCGCCCCGATGAGCTTCGCGTCTACGTACAAAACCGATGTGCTGACGAAAAGAGTGCACAGCCATGAGAAAGGTCGCGGGCCTTCTTTTCTTAATGGCATCTCTCGTGGCATTTGCCCGTCATGCCCCCGCGGCGGATTACTCGATTCTGTCGGCCGCCGCGCGCATTCAAAGCGGCAATCCCGCGCAAAAAGCCCGTGCCGCGCAGGACCTGGAGAGCTGGGCTACGGACACCAAACAGCCCGCGGAGCTCAGGCGCGAAGCCTCCGAACTCCTGGCGTTCTTATCCAATCGCGAGCTCAAGCAAAACAAGCGCCACTTCTATGCAGCAACCGCGTTGGCCCTTGCCGCTGACTCAGGCGTTAAGCCCTCCGATAAGCTGGAGGCTTCGCTGCTCCGAATCTCGGGCGACGGCTATTTCGAAGAGGGCAAGCTCATCGTCGCGCGCGCTCAATATGAGCGTCTATCGCACTTGGTAGATGCCGAGGAACAGGATTACGCGGCATTGAAGCTGGGTTGGATCGATATCAATCAAGGAAAGTCCGAGCAGGCGTTTGATCGCTGGATGGACCGCATCCATGGTCGCGCTCGCGAAGCTTCGCAGCAAACCCTGCGTACCCCCTTGCTCAAAGACATGGGCCGCGCTTGGGCCGAAGGCGCAGCACGCGCATCAGATCCTCAGTCATTTGCAGCCAAAGTCGCCAAAGAGAAGCTCTCGAGCAGCGAAAAACAGGCCCTGCTCGAAGGCCTTGCCGTGGGCATGAAGCGCATCAAGGGCGAGCGCTCCGCTGAGGCTTTTGAACGATCACTGGAGAACACCGAATTTAGGCGCCAGATCTTGGTCCGCGCCCTCTCAGGTGGCGCCTTGTTTGGACCCATTCCTTGCGCGCTTCCCGGCTGGCTCAAGCCTTCGCTCGCCGTGCTCGAAGAGGATCCGGCGGAGCGCTCCGTGCAGGCAGCCCAGATTCTTAGCCGCTGCCACAAGGAAATCGAAGCAGGCACCAGCAAGCTCATCAATAAAGACGAGCTGGTTCAGGCCATTCACGCGCTTCCTTTTGCTCCAGCCGCTATCGAAGAGCGAGAGAAGATCCACCGCATGCGAGCCCAGCTTTTTACAGATCTAAAGCTTCCGGATGACGCGTGTTCGGATTACCTCATCGCGCTCGAAGATCGCATGACGGAGGACAAGCCTCAGTTCATGGCCGATTCGACTATGGCCTTGCTGCATCAAAGTTGCGCCACCAACTCGCATTTTGAGGAATGGAAAAAGCTTGTCCGGCTTGCCACTCAGAAAAAACTCGACGGCCAGCCCCAGGCCATGGCTCTGCTCTCGAAGCTCGAAGCTTCGATTCAAGGCAACGTCATGCGTTCACGCGACTGGCTAACTTTGGCATTGGCTGACGGCGAGCTTTACCGGGGGACTGAGGCCGGCCGAATCGCTGAAACAGCGCTCGCAGCACTCTCGCCCCAAGACAAAGCTTCGATGGGAGCTGAGGTTCTGAGGCTCTGGGTTCCCAGCCCGCTTGCAAGCTCCCCACGCTGGCAAGCCTTGGGCACTCGCTTGGTTGACGAATCGTTGCTCGCGCATCAAGCGGCATCTCGTTTCGCGCAAGCTCGTCAGATTCTGACCCAATGGCTGCCCCTCGAAGCGCCTCAATCTACGGCTCTTCGCACGCGTCTTTGGAGTCGTTATCTGCTGGCTCTTCCGGATGCAGAGCTACCCGGCCATGCACGCGAACTTCAGGCGTTGCTCAGTCAGGCAGTTGCAGCCACCGGTGGCAAGGCTGCGCCGTTGGATCTGGTGACTTTGGCACTGAAGTCAGGACAGACGGCGCTCGTTTGGAGCTTGGGAGCCACGACGTTGGCAAGCCTCCCCAAGGAGCTTAAGAAGATTCTCGAAGAGCGTTCCTTTGATCAATGGGTCGCTGGCACTCTAAATGAGAACGCGCTTCCTGTACTTCCGCATACGCGCTGCATTCGAGAGCGTATCATGTTGGAGCGCAAGGGCCGGGCTTGGGCGTCGCCTGCTCGCAAAGGGGTAGAAGACCTCATTCAAGATCAACTCATCGGCGCTGCCGAAGCATGCGAGTCCACGGATCCCGCTTTTGTTCGCGACCTGCAGATCGTCATCGATAAAGGGATTATTCCTGTTCCTGCGGCCGGCGGTAAGGCGTTGTCCTGGAACGCGTCGCTTCCGACGCGCATCGAGCGGTCGGTGAAGCAATTGGATGGTTTGAGGCACTGGGCGCTTTCCCATGCGTTTGAGAGCGAATGGCTCACGCGTCTATCGCGCGAAGCCGTCGCGGTACGCGTAGATCGATTCTTGGGACAGGTAAGGGGATTCAAGATTCCTCAGTCGGTGGGTCCCGAAGTGGCACAAACGTTAAAGCAAGCCTTTCAGAATGTGGAGAGCCTGCTTGCGGGTTGGGCTCGCGAACTCAGGCCCGCTGAATTGGCCGAGGTGGTGAAGCCATGAAGTTTGTAACGCTTGCACTCTTTTTCGTGTCTGCAGCGCACGCCGGCCAGCGCGTGATCGACCTCGGACAGATCGAGGTCGAAGGGGAGTTAAGACGCCCTCAGACCGAATGGATCGATTCGCAAAAACGCTTGATGGAGATGATTCCTGAGATTCATCGCCGCGCGTTTTTGCAGCTTGAGCAGGAGCTGCTCAAGCCCCTGACTTTGGCTCAAGCCAAGAAACGTGTGCAATCCCGACAGGCGCGAGCAAATGCACCTCAGAAGGTAGGCCCATCATGAAAGCACTCACCACGAATCAATCATTGCCTCGCGTTCGAATGTTTTGGGATTGGTTGCGCGGGCCTTACCGTGTGCATGGTGAGCGCGCGCTCGTGCAATCGGGCTCGCTTCCCCCGGGCGCCAAAGTACGCTGGTTTCAGAGCAAGAAAGCTTTCGTAGCTGCTATCCCCTCGGGCTCGCGTCTTTCTCGGCTTGCTTGGTGGGGGAGCGCTCCGATTTGGAACGGATTTGAGGCCAAGGGCCTTTCACACGCGCTCTTGGATCTCGAAGTAGCCGACGACTCGATTTACAGGCTTGAGTGGATGGAGAGTGGCCGCGTTGTTAAGAGCTACTTCGAGACCCGCGAGACGTTGAGTGATGCGTTTGAACCGATTTCGGCGCGCGAGACGCTTAAGCGCCTGACGCGCGAGTTGTTTTATTTTGGCCAGTCCATCGGCTTGCACGGGGCGATTGCCCTCATCGCTGTGCTAGCTGGGATGCAGTGGCGCGGTTTTATGCAGATCGAAGATCTTCAGGCCATTCCCCAAGAGATTCCTGTTGAGACGATGCAGATCGCATCTGAGAACAACGGCTTTGACGGCGTTATTCCAGGTGATGTGGGCAAGGGCGTTTCCGAAGATCGCGCCAATAAGATGAGCGCGCGCATGAACAAGCTTGCTGACCAGCTCAGCCACTCGATGGGCAAGATGGCCGTGGCTCAGGGTGCGAAGAAGGACTCAGGTTTGCTAGGCAAATGGGCTTCGATGTTCTCAGGCCGTGCGGTCGTGGGCGCATCTAACGGCCAACCGGTGCATTCGTACGGAAATGGCAAGGCGGCCGATTCGGCGGGCGAGCGAACGTCTCTGTTCTCGGGCGCATCCGGTGCGATGCAGGACAAGGACGGCGAGCTCGTGGCCGACGTGTTTCGAGGCCTTCAGGAAGAATTCAGGGCTTGCTACGAGACGGCATTGCTCACAGACCCTAGTATCGCTGTGACTTTGGATCTGGATGTGCAAGTTCAAGGCAATGGCAAGCTGGGCACAGGTCGTTACGAGCCGCACGGCGTGTTCAACGAGAAATCCATCGGAGCTTTGGAGCGCTGCGTGCAAGGTGTTTTGGGCAAAGTTCAGCTGCCGCCGCGAATTGGCGGGGCAAAAATCCGAAAGCAGTTTATCTTTAAGAGTTAGAGGACCACGATCATGATCGGAAGCTTGTTTAAGGCATTTACGTTGCTGGGTTCGGAGTGGGTGCTGTGGCTCCTTTTGGCGCTGAGCATCTGGAGCTTAGCCATCATCATCGAGCGTTTTCGCAACCTGCGTAACCAAGAGCGCCTCGGTGCGCTTTTGTGGTCCCAAAAAATCAGCCCGCTTCTAAAAGACGCCAAAGTCTCCGAGGCTCTCTCCAAGGATTGGTCCAAGACCTATCCTTGCGTCGAAGCAGGCCTCATCGATCTGGTCAGCCGTCACACGGGCGGCAAAGGAAAGCTCGACGCCGAGGAGCTGGAGCAAGTCGCCTCAGGATACTTGATGCGCGAGAAGTTGGCGCTGGAGCGCAACTTGGCGTTCTTGGGTACCGTCGGTTCCAACGCCCCGTTCATCGGGTTGTTCGGCACGGTCTTGGGTATCATTAAAGCGTTTAACGATATGGGAGCCAAGGTCGAGAGCTCCGGCGCGCAAGTCATCAGCATCGGTATTTCCGAAGCTCTGGTCGCTACCGCTGTCGGCCTTTTGGTGGCTATTCCTGCGGTCGTGTTTTTCAACTTCTTCCAACGCAAGATCAAGATGATCTTGGGGCGCGCAGAGAGCCTCAAGAGCACGTTGATCGGCACACGCGAGGCGGGTGGCTAGATGGCCGGAAATGTAAGCCAAGACAGCGAGGAGATGATTACAGGGATCAACGTCACGCCCTTGGTGGACGTCGTGCTCGTGCTTCTCATCATCTTCATGATCACCGCGCCCGCTATCTATCAATCGGGTGTGAAGGTCGAGCTGCCCAAGGCTTCCTCCGGCGAGAAGGTCGAGCACATCACCTTGCGCTTTACTCTGATGGCTAACGGAGACATCAAGCTGGGTAACGAATCCGTATCGCTCGCACGAGTAGGCGAGATCGTCGCCGAGTCAGTCAAGAAGGACGCCAATGCCAACGCTGTGGTGGCCGCTGACAAGAGCGTGACCCACGGCAAAGTCGTCGAATTGATCGACGCGCTTAAAGTCGCCGGAGTGACCAAGATCGCTCTGGGCACGCAATCCAAGGGAGCCCCTTAAAGGGCATCACGAAGGAAGAGGTAGTTATGAAGTACCGCAAGCCTAAGTCAGAGTTTGGATGGGAATTGACGCAAAGCATCATGATCGGTGCCCTCGTGGCGGTCGCGCTGGCGCTGACGAACTGCGGCCAATCGCATAACGAATTCAAGAAGGTCGTCGTCGTTGCCGCTCCTCCTGCTCCTGTTTCCGCTCCCGCACCTGTTCCGCCCGGTGTTGAAGAAGAAGTCGTGCTGCAAGGCTCGCCCGTGTTTCAGCGCACGTTCGTTCATTTGGACAACGATGCTTACCGTATGGCTTGGCAAGAATGGTCCACGCCTCGCACCCGCGGGTTTGGGCGCCTCAGCGGCGATGAGCTCGAGACTTTAGGCGACCGCACTCAACCGGATGCCGTGGAGTACAAAGAAAAAAGCTATCGCCTCAAAGCTACGGGCATGAAGCGCTGCGTGTTTCGCAATCGCCTAGTCGCCGAGGGCGCTGCTGAGCGACAGGTCATCGAGATGGGCTCTCCCATCGGCAAGCAAGACCTGCTTTGCGTCGAAGGCGGCGCGCTCAAGCAAGTCGTGATGGATTCGCAAGTCACTTTGGTCGTGGATGCGCTCGAGGATCGCGTCCGCTGGTTGGGAACAAGCGCCAGGAAGCGCATTCCCTTGGAAGGCGGCAGTTGGATCGTCAAGGTATCCGATCTGCCCGCCTATGGTCAGGGCTTTGGCACCGCGCTCTCCAAAGGAGTGGCTGACAGCTTCGAGTCTCTGATCAACACGTCGTACAAGGGCGTGGGTATGCCTACGACGTGCGCTGCTCAGCGCACTGCCGTGCTTCAGATCAAGTTCAGCAAGCAGGGCAAGCCCTTGAGCGGAACGCTCGTCTCGCACACCCGCCTGGTGCGCGCTCCTTCGCCTCAGAGCAAGGATATGTCTATTTTTCAGCGCGAACTGGAACGCCCCGAGATCGACGAGGGTGCCTTGAGCGCGTGTGAGTCGCAACGTCGCGCTTGGACAGCCTGTATCCGAGGCGAAGTGCCGTGCTCGTCGTCTATTCGGGATGCGCTGATTCTCAACTTTTCGACCCTTTTGGGTAAGCGAGTGGCGGGCTTTCAGTCCGACCGTGTGTTTACCGTATCGCGAGCTGAGGCCAATGGAGCGAAGGGGGCCTCAAGCTTGCTGATGTGGCGCGAAGTCGGGTCCGAAGAGGGCGTGGAGAGCGATGCTAATCCGCTGTCGGTTGAGGACTTCCAAGAGATGACGGACGTGGTGGAGTTCGGGGTCGTTAAGTAGATGAAGCAGTGGTTTTTTCTACTGAGTTTATTTAGTGCAACGATTGCTCATGCGAGTGATCCGAAGTGCATCATCATTCTCGGCAATTCGGATGCTTCTGATACGAATACATTTGGTCCGAAAGCTAAGCTCTCCAGACTCGTGATCAAAGGAGTGCCGGGCTATAAAGAGGTAGAAGAGAACCCAAACTTACCAGCAGGGTTTATTACAAATCCTCCCGCATTGAACTATGTGCGTATAGCCGAAGCCGAGGTGCCCCCGAGTGTTCGAGATGTCTTCGAGCAGGTTACCGCTCTAAATAAGAAGGTCACCGATCTCCTGGAGATTTCGGCCGACGTTTTTCCTGATTTGGATCTCACCATTCAAGGAAGTTCTGCCGGCCCGCTTACTTCAGATGACGCTATAACCCTCGGTGTTTTTGAGTCCTGGGCGGGACATAAAATCAATTCTGCGATTTACTTGCACGAGCTTGGCCACGTGCTGAGTTCGAGGACTTTTTTTGCTGAGCCTGTTTTTCCCGTGGCAAATAAATTGGCGCAAAGCCCTCTTTTTGTTGAAGCGTTTGCCGATTGGTTAGCGATCAGTATTGAAAACGGCATCATTAGTTCTGAGGCGGACTTTCCTCGAGGACTTCAAAATGCGAGGAGCTTGGGTCATGTGTCCTCCTTCGATCTGCCTGCGAAGGTTTTTACGGGGCAGTACGCTAATGAGAACCTTTTCCGCGAGCTAAAGGCCAATCCATCGCAGCCTGGCACCCCTGCGGCGATGAATGAAAAGCATCTTTTGCATCTCCTGGCTGAAGCGAGAAAAGATCCTATGACGGAAAAAGTCGGTGACTTGCCGCTTTCGTCTTTGGATTCGCTTTGGGGTTTAGACCCCCATCAGTTGGGTATTCCGGTCAATGCGTTCTTAGTTTCGCTCAATGCGAGGCTCGGTCGCCCTTTGGTTAAAGAATTTTTGCGTGCGCTGAAGATGGATGTCGATGCCAACAAGAATTATCCTAAGTTCAGTTATGCGATTTCTGGAGTTCCTACTCCAGAAGCGGAGCGAATCGTCGTGACGGTTCCTACTGTTGGTGGCTTTTTTAAAACCATCCGCGATTTGCTTCCCACCAAGGCCGAACAAGCTTCCTTTGACACGGCTTGGAAGCTGCATCGCATGGACATAGGAATTCAATTGGCGGACAAGGATACTGTTTTTTTTGGTGCGCGCGAGGCAAGAGACGTGATGCGAGACCGGTTTGAAGCAAATGGTGGCAAGGGCACCGGGGTGTATAGACCGGGAGTGAAAGGGCACAGCGAGGAATACGTCATCGAACATGACGTGCCTCTGGATTCGGTCGAATCGAAGTAGCCTCTTGGCGCGCTGCCAAATTCTGGGTTACCCTCTAAGAAGATGGAAAACACTCCGCGCATCTTCTTCGATGACGACCGCCCGCAGTGGTATCTGGCGCAAGGCGATCACTGGGTAGGCCCACTGGCCGCATCCGATGTCTATGGCCGCGTGGTCGCAGGCGAGATTTCGCTAGCGCACTTCGCATGGAAGCCCGGTCAGGCCGAGTGGAAGCGCATCTGCGACATCAAGAGCTTTCAATCCGCCGTGCCCGCTCTTCCCGCAAAGGGCATGCAATCTGAGGTCAAGCAAGCCGCCAAGCCGGCCGTTAAGTCCGGCAAATCAGCTGCCCAGCGCGCCAAGCCTCCTGCAATGCCTGAGGATGACTCCGGCGAATCCAAGTGGTTCCTTTATTATGACGAGTCCCTGTACGGGCCGTTTACCCGCGAGGAAGTCAGCCGTTTCCTGAAAGTAGGGAAGATCTTCGGTGGCACGTTTGCGTGGTGCGAGGGCATGGAAACCTGGCACAAGATCTCCGACATCGGCGAGCTTTCCGGAGCGCTTGAGGAGTCCAAGAAGATCAAGCTTCCGCCTAGCCTCAAGAAATCCGAACGTCGCAGCTCACCGCGTCGTCCGTTGATCGCAAAGATTTTCCTGTCTAACGATGAATCCGTGATCACGGCCGTCTGTCGTGATATCAGCGTCGGAGGGATGCAGCTTTTGACGGATCGGATTCCCGGTCCCGTGGGCACGAAAGTGAAGCTCAACGTCAGTCCGTCAGGTTCTTCATCCAACTTCACCTACAAGCACCTAGAGCCCTTCGTTGCCGAAGGGGTTATCGTGCGAATCTTGGAGGATGGGCGTGGATTCAGCTTCCGTTTCGAAAAAGTCAGCGAAGGCGCAAAGCGCGCCATCGAATCTTACATCCAATCAGGCGACTGAGCGGACGATCTACCAAGGCATCTTACAGCCCAAGGGTTTTCCGGGGCTTCCCGAGGGTTGGACCTCGGAGTGGGAAACTTTCCCAGGCTCCGACAAAAAAACCCGCTTGTTTTGGGTTCATCACCGTGCGCCCCAAGGCTCAGGCTCGCCAGATCGCGCGCTGATTATCTTGCACGGCTTAGGTGAGCACGGCGGTCGCTACCTGCACGCCGCGCACTACTTAAAAGACACTGTGAACTCGATTACGTGCCTGGATCACCGCGGTCATGGCCGATCTGAGGGCCTCAGGGGGCATGTCGAGAGTTTTGATGATTTTACCAACGACGCGGCTCTCGCGGTGCGAAGGCTCTATGATGAGCTCAAAAAGCGAGGCTCCAAGCAGGAGCTTCACCTCATGGCCCACAGCATGGGAGGCCACATCGCTTTGAGGATGCTGCGCAATTTTCCGGATCTTCCGATCGCTTCGGCCACGATCTGCGCGCCCCTATTGGGCATTAAAGTCAAAATTCCGTTTGTTAAGAAGCAGGCGGGCCTCCTCATGAACAAGATCTGGGGCACGCTCCAGATGGGCAACGAAGTCGATCCTTACATCCTCTCGCACGATCGCGAAGTGGGGGATGCGTATGTGGCCGACAGGCTGGTGCACGCCAAGGTGACTCCA
>JBGAWT010000102.1:0-11304 GCA_044227445.1 Bdellovibrionia bacterium
TAGGTGAACTTATCGCGATTGAAGGTCGATACTGGCAGTCTTCCGCAGCCCAAAGAGCTTTGGGTGAAACTCAAGGTGGTGGATGGAAAAACGACCCCCTCCTCAGCGGATCCTATGATGCTTTCTTAGATATCGCTACCCATTGGGCGGATGCAGCGACCTTCTTAGGCGGAATGCCACAAAAAACCTTGGTGTGGTTGTCGCGCCAGAATGCTGAGAGTGAGCATCGCGATACCCATGATCAGCTACAGATGGATCTAGCCTCTGGAGCCCGTGCGCAGGGTTCGATTTCAAAGACGGTCCACGGAATGGGAAATCTTTTTGAGCTCTTCGTCATAGGAACGCGAGCTACTGCTTCTTGGGGTTTTCAGCAGGCAGATCAAATCTCGCTGGGGCAGGGAAGCAAAACCCAAGTCCTTCCACGCAGGTCGTCTGAGTTTGGGTCGAGGCAGTCGGCTTTTCATGCGACCGGTTGGATCGAAGGGTACATCGAAATCATTCGGCAGCACCTGCTGCAGGCCCAGGGGTTGCCATTCAAAGCCTACCCCAATTTGGCTGAACACCTGAAGCTTTTGAAGCTTCTGCTCGAGGCGGAAGAGGGTCGTTAGTTCGCGGGGAGATCTTGCGCGAGCATCACATAGCGAACGAATGTTTCTTCTTGGCCATTGAGCTCGGCTTCGAACTCTACTTGGAGAACAAAGCCTAACGACTGAGCGAGCTCGACGGATGGGGTGTTTTTCTTGCGGATGAGGACTTTGAATTGCTCGACGCCAAGCTTGGCGTAGTGCCGCATGATCCCTAGGCGAGCCTCACGCGCGAAACCCATTCTTCGAAATCGTGGCAAGATGCCGCCGCCGTAGCTGAGAGTTTTTTTCGAGGGCTTCCAGGTCGTTCGAATGAACCCAACAGGAAGCTGTTCTTCGGTACTCCATATAATGAAGTGATTGCGGATTTCAAAGGAGCCCTTCTTTTCGGCTTTAACGGGCGGAAGAAAAGGATCTTCGATCTTGTCAAAGTCCATGCGGGCGTCGCTCTCACCTAGGGTCTGGATAAATTCGGCCTCAAAGGCGCGTATTTTCGCAAGGTCCTCTGGAATGTCGGCTTACTGACACATGGCCCAGATACCAGAATAAATACGTCAATTAAATCTATGCCTGGGCTCGAATTTAGGGCCCCCTAGATCCTATGAGGGGTCTTTTTGTCCTAAATATTTGTCGATCCATCCGCATTGAGTCGGATGATGACGGGCTCATAGCCGCCCAATGCGTTTTTCGATAGGCAGCCAACGATGTACCGACCCAGGTGATCGACGATAATTTGAGTGCAGGCATCGCTTGGAGTTGTCGCTCCGGCAAACCCTTCCGTTGGTCGGTCTGGAGGAGTGATAACCCGATATCCCGCGCCGCTTCCGAAAGAAGTGTCCAGCGTTCCATCCAGGTTGAATCGCACAACTAAAGGGCGGCCGCTGGCACCATTTCCGGTGGTTCCCGTAGCGACTATCTTGGAAAGAGTCGAGTCGTAGGCGACGTGGTTCAGGGTTTCATACTTATTGAGTGCGGTTCCGTAACCCGCGACGGAAATGCCGCCGTTATTAAAAAAAGCGATTCCCCCGGTTCCAAACGAAGTATCGAGCATTCCGGCGGTGGTCCAACGTGCGACAAAGCTTTGCGTCGCACCATTCGGGTCAAAGGAGCGACCCGAAACATAGGTTCGGCCACTCGGATCAATGGCTATTCGACCCTCAGCCAAAGAGTCGTCTTTGAGGCCAAATGCGGTTCCCGTAAGGCCAGCAGCTCCTTTTGCAGGAAATTCAGCGATCCCCGTTCCATATGGACCGTAGGTCACATCAAAAATTCCGGCGGAGGTCACCTTGGCTACAGAGCCGGTATAACCACCGACTGCTCCATTGAAGTCAAAGGCCTGCGAGACGCTGAAGTAATAGTTTCCACTCGAATCCGTTACGTGATTGTCCACTCCCCAGTCTGACTTGGGTCCGCCGTTGGGACCTCCCGTCGTGCTGTTCCCATTATTTTGGAAAACACTGTACCCACCGGACGCGCCATAAGCCGCATCAAGGACACCTGTGGTCGTGTAGCGCGCAGTCGCTAGCTCTGGCTCCATGCCGACATTGCTGGACTGTCCGAATGCCAGAAAACGATCCAACGAAGGAACGTAGACTGCTCCCACAAGTTCGACTGTGCCACCCGCCAGAGTAGTTCCAGGTGTGCTCGTCGTAAAAAATCCTCCTGTCCCAAAGCTCGTATCGATCTCGCCGGCTTCGGTAAGGCGAACTACAGTCGAGGCAAAGGGACCACCAGCGTCTCCAGAAATAATACTAATGTAAGAACGATTCTGGCTATCCCAGGAGATGGAGTAGAGGGGGCTTTCGTCTTTATTGTTTGCCGGTGAGGCGCCGACGAGTGAAGGGAGTCCACCGTTTGGTGCTATCCAGCCGTTACCGCCTCCAAAAGTCGTATCCAAGGAGCCTGACGCCAAATAACGCGTGACCGTAAACTCAAAGTTCCCGGTAGGATTTCGGTCTCGGCTGACCATGAAGTAGCGGCCCTTCGAATCGATGGCCATGCTGATGAACTGGTTGAGCTTAAAGTTCGCTGGCCGGCCCGTTGGAGAATCGAGGTTGTTCAGAAACGTCACGTATCCGTAGCCCTTGCGAAAATGCCGCTCCCTGTCGACGTTACTAGAGATGCCAAGGCAGCTAGTGGCGCCGATCGAAAGACACATGAGTAGGCTTGGGGCGAATCTAAAAGTCATGACCATCCTTATATAGTTGATTATATAAGTCTATTTAAGATCTGACAAAGAAGAGTGAGGATAAAGTCTTTTTATTTCAAATGGTTAGAGTCACTAAGTCGATGGCATTGATGTTAACAGTCCGACCGGGAAAGGGCTTGAAACGAGCGTTTGCTCAAATTTGAGTCTATAGATTCATTAAATTGATAAAATGGCCTTGAGATATTAAAAAAATTAAGATATAACTTAAGTATAGTGAGATTGAGCCGATAGGAGCTCATAGAAATTAAGTTATGACGCCTCAAAAGGACTCACAAACAGACTGGCAGGAGCTCACCCAGATCACTAAAGGGCAACCGATAGTGATCGAGCGGGTGAGGCTGACCGAGAAGGATATTGCCATCGAGGGGGCGTTCGCCCTTCCTCAATTAGCTCAATTGAGTTCGGATGATCAGGTTTTTATTACGGCGTTTGTGAAGTCCGAGGGCTCCATCAAGGAGATGGAGCGCATCTTTGGGATTAGCTACCCGACCGTAAAGTCGCGTCTTGCGCGCATTTCACAAAAACTCGAATTCGTCGAAACCAACCCCCAGCCTTCGCGCTCTGAGGTCTTAGCGCGCCTGCATCGGGGAGAGATTACCGCTCAACAAGCCATCGAAGAACTGGAGGGCAAATCATGATCCCGTTGATTGCTGACGTGAAATACCGTCGAGATAAAAGAGGTCGCACCTATCACCTCTGGGTGCCGTTGTTTCTCATCTGGCTGCTGCTTGCGCCGATTGCGCTGCTTTTGCTGCCCTTCTTTTTCTTGGGTTGCCTGATCACCTGGATCAATCCGTTTCAGGCGATTGGGATTTTCGCTGAGATTTTGTCCAGTGTCCGTGGAACCAAGATTGAGGTCGATGTTCCTGGCCACTTCATTTGGGTCGATATCCGTTAGGAGGAAATATGAACGAGAACCGTAAGCAAATCTTAGAAATGCTCTCTCAAGGAAAAGTCACCGCTGAAGAGGCCGATAAGCTGATCGCCGCTCTGGACGAAGGCGAACCCGCTAAGGTCGCCAAGCCTAAGTACTTGCGAATCATGGTTGAGACCGACGAGACAGGGCACCACCACGGCCACCATGGTGACGGCCCAGTTAAAGTGAATATTCGCGTGCCGATGCAGTTGCTCAGGGCTGGGGTTAAACTAGCTAGTTTAATTCCGGTTCAGGCGCAGCATCATGTGGATGAGGCGCTTAAGGAACACGGGATGAAAATCGATCTCAGTGCGCTTAAGCCCGAAAACCTTGAAGAGCTTGTGGATCACTTGACGGATCTGACTGTCGACGTGGACGAGAAGAACAACAAAGTCCGCATTTTCTGTGAGTAATTTATCGCCTCTTTGCGAGTAACCGGACATCCATGTCCTCGTCGCGCAGGGACGCCGTCCTGGCGCGACGAACACTCGCAAAGAGGCGATAAATTACGCTAATTATCAGGCAAAAGTTTGGCCTTGAGGGCCTTATTCATCGCGGCTTCGACTTCGCGAGGTTGCTGATCGAGTGCTTCGCTGAGCTCGCGCGAAAGAAGCTTCCAAACTGTCTCGCTAAAACGCACGATTTCGCTAGCTGGGACGGCATCGAGTTTCTTGAGTGCCGTCAAATACGAGATCACTTTGGCTAAGCCCGTGGCACCTTCTAAGGCAATGCAACGCTCGAGCTGCGGCTGCATGAGGCTAAACGCCGAATAGAGATCAAAGTAATATTCGCGATTTCCTAGGATCGCCATGATTGCGGGAGCGTCGGCAGATTGCAGCGGAAGGCGGATGCCTCCGCGCTGAGCCACGCTCTGAGGAACTAAGATAGAGCCTGTTTGCCGCGTCGTGCGCGCTAAGGGCGAACGAATCGGTTCGAGCTTGTAAAAAGACTGCGTTTCGCCACCGATGTTTTTAGTTTCGACTGCAGTGATCAGGCATTTGCCGTGTAATCCGTACATGACAATGCTGCCGGGATTCATCGTGTCCATGATAGATCCTCCAAGGGCCCAAAGATTAGGCTAACGGCTCGGCAATGAGAATTCGAGTTGATTCTTGCGACCAGGCGCGGCAAACTCGCGGCTTCAACAATAGCTAAACGAGGGACTTATGGGACGTGGGCGAAAGCATAAAACCAATAAAATGAAGATGCGCAAGCGTCAGTCTAAAAAGAAAGCGCGCGAAAAGGCCGCTCGTTCGAAAAAGAAAGTCTAATTCCTTTTTCTTTTCAATATATTAAGTCTGTTTAACATTTGGTCACTTTATTCTGACACCCTGTGAAAATAAAGTTGACGTTTTGTGTCAAGTAATAAAAACTGGAGTGGAGAGAGAGACTCAGTGTCTTGAGGGACCCCTGGATGGGGTGTTCTCAAGAAAAGGCTGAGTGAGTTGTAAGAGTGGCGTTGTGAAGTTCTACTGTTGAACGTTGGCACTCTCGAGATCTTCATCGTTTCCTTTCAATTCATTCAGTTGAGTGAATGGTGATGCGCGTTCTGTTTGAGGAACGGACGTCGCAAAGAGAGGAAAGTCGTTATGAAGTCCAAAAAGACCGTCCAAAACCTAGGAAAGGCCCTCTTATGGGCCTGTGCGCTTGCAACAGCGGGAGCGCCCGAACTGGCATCAGCCAAGTTTGGCGACCCCATGATGAGCACTGCAACCAGCGCAGATTCTTCAAGAGTTAAAAGTCTCGAACGCCGGTTGGACCATACCCGCGATGAGCTTGAAAAACTCGAGGAGGATTCCACTCGCGTCGGCATCAGCGCCCAATCCTGCGCTCGTCGCTGCCGAGGGGATAGCGATAAAGAGATTCTTTCGGGCAGTAAGATCGATGCGGAAACCGAAACCCAGCTTTGCCAAGTCCTGAGCGAAGACCGAGACCTTCTGGCTAACCTCTCTGAGGGCTGCCAACGAGGCGTGGACGAATACGCTCCGATCAAGAAAGAAAAACTCATCGCTGCGAAGAAGAAAGAAATCGATCGCCTCGAGGTCAACATCGAGGACACTCGTGAGAAGGAACAAGAAAAAGCAGCTACCAAGAAGCAGGAGTATATTGAGAAGACCTACGGCGATGCTTACGCCTATGCCGCTTGTCCTCAGTGCTATCTGCTCAACAAGATGTATCGCGAACCGACTGCGGGCCAATCCGCTGCCGGAATCATTCAGGCGTTAACCCCGCTTGCATTTGGCGCAGCTAACCTCGGGTTGTCCATCTATGGGATGAACAACTACAACACGAACTATCAGTCGTACCTCAATAACAACCTCGACCTAGGCATCGCTTCGGCTCCTCCGTCTATGTACGGCGTACCGTGGAACTGGATGGGCGGTTTCGGAATGGGTATGGGCGGTGGAGGCTTTGGCTACCCTGGTATGGGCGGCATGGGCTGGAACCCTCTCGCAGGAATGCTCGGCGGTGGCTTGGGCATCAACGGCGGAATCAACATCGGTCTCGGCGGCGGCATGGGTGGCGGTTACCCCGGCATGATGGGCGGTATGGGCGGCATGTACCCTGGAATGGGTGGCATGGGCGGCATGTACCCCGGCATGGGCGGTATGGGTGGTATGTACCCCGGCATGATGGGTGGAATGTATCCCGGTATGGGAGGCATGTACCCCGGCATGGGCGGCCTTGGTGGCGGAATCAATATTGGCCTAGGCGGCGGTATGGGCGGCATGTACCCCGGCATGATGGGCGGCATGTACCCCGGCATGAATGGGCGGTATGGGCGGCATGTACCCTGGAATGGGCGGTATGGGCGGCATGTACCCCGGCATGATGGGCGGTATGGGCGGCATGTACCCTGGAATGGGTGGCATGGGCGGCATGTATCCCGGAATGATGGGCAGTGGCATGTACCCTGGCGGTATGATGGGCGGCATGGGCGGTATGGATCAGATGTGGATGCAGCAGCAGCAAGCTCAGCTCCAAGCCCAAATGCAAGCTCAGCAACAATACATGGCTCAGATGCAGGCTTGGCAGCAGCAACAGCAGATCCGTATGCAGAAGATGCAGGACGCTTCTCAGTCTTGGATGGTGGCGCAGAAAGCCTACGCCGAATCCTTGCAGCGGTTGCAGCAAGCTCAATCCAGCATCTACTCGCTGCAATACGGAGGCTATGGTGGCTTCGGTGGCGGCGTGGCTGGTGGCTTGAACATCAACCTTGGTTTCGGTGCCGGTATCTAAGTAGATAGCGCACTGCGAAAAGTGTCATAACGACGACTCAGCCCTTTCGAAACCCTACTTTGGACGGGGGGTGTCGAAAGGGCTGAGGTCGTTCGGATAACGCACCCCGCTAACCCCCAGATCCATCAAGATTTCTTCCGTTTTTTCCGATTCGCCCTAGGAAGAGGGGCATCGTCTTTTGAACAGACGCCGTTTAGGAATATTCGCTTTGCTGATCGCTTTGCTCGTAACTGGGGCAGAGACTCGCATTGTCTATTCCAAGGACGAGGATCCGCCTACTGAGGTCGAAGTCGACGCGGGCAAGAAAATGCACGAGATCGATGAGAAGGCTCTCAAAGAAGCTCAAACCGAGCTCGAGCACATCACCACTGCAGAAGAAACTCTCGAGACCGAGACGATCGCTTTTGCAAAACTTCAGGAAATCGTAACCGACGATCTGAAGCTCGACCTAAAGCTCAATACTCAGTGTGCTAAATGTGCAGAAGATTGCGCGACGGTATTTCCGAAAACGATAGCTGAGCTCAAAGCTCCTAAGCCTGCCGATGTCTGCGCGCGCATCTACGAAGAGATCAACGGGGACTACGGTTCTTTTGCTAATTATGTCGAGAACCCCGAAGCTCACTACGAGTCTCAGGTCGAAACGTGCAGAAAATCCGTCTTCGGTTGCCGCTTCATCGCTAAGAAACACGCTGCCAAGCAGATCAAAGAACGCAAAGAAGCGCTGGAGAAAAAGGTTGAGGACCTAGAAGAAAAATCCAAGGAGTCAGACAAGAAACTCAAAGCGCTCGAAACCGCCTGCGTCGAATGCCGGATGAAAAAGTATTATCCCAACCTCTACCGCAAGCCCACGGCCGGTGAGACCGCTATGGGCATCATCAAGATGTTCACTCCGGTTGCGATGGCCGGCATGGGTCTGGCTCAGACGGTGATGACCATCGACTCGACGAACACTCTTTACGGAAAATACCTCGAGAACTGCAACAACCTGGGCTTGGTCGCTTGCGCGACGCCTCCGATTTACGGATTCAATAATTCGTTTGGCGCCGGCGGGTACTTCACGGGCCAGCCTGGCTATGCGGGATTCAACGGGATGAACAGCTTGTTCAATGGCTTCTATCCAGGCATGGGCGGCTTAGGCGCAGGAATGTCGTATTACCCTGGCTTCGGGATGCAGCCTCAGTTCGGCATGGGAATGTACCCCGGCATCGGCGGAATGGGTGGAACGGGATTCATGAACTGGGGCATGGGAGATCCGTATTGGATGTCTATGCTGAACGGTGGCCCGAGCATCTGGGGAAATACGGCGGCACTCACGGCAGGCTACGGCTCGCCGATGTTCGCTCCTGGCACAGGTTTCAATAGCGCTCTCTATCCGATGGGGCCGATGCCCTTAGGTGGGGGATTTGGCTATCAAGGTTTTCCAGGAATGTTTGACGGTGGATTTGGTTCGTTTCCGTATGCGAGCCCAGGAATGTTCGGCGGCCTGGGTGCAGGAATGAGCAACCCCTTCATGGGCAACGGAATGGCTGGTTACGGAATGAACTTCAATATGCCGGGGGCGTTCACGGGTGGCGGTCCGTTTACCAACGGCTTTCCGGGTTGGGGCGGCGGCTCCGCCGGATTTGGCGGCAGCTGGCCAATGGGCGGCACCGGATATTTTGGTGGGCCTTTTGATGGATTTGGTGGTGGGGCAATGGCCGGCGGCGGCGCGTCATACTACAATCCGCTTTCGGCGATTTCGGCGCAGGCTCAGTCCATGGCGTACCAACAGGCGATGCTTCAGGCCCAGATCACTCAGCAGCAAAAGGTGGGTGACGCCTTTAACAGCTTGAGCCAGGCTCAACGGCAAGCAGTCGAACAGCAGATGCGCGCCCTTCAGGCTCAGCAAGCCTATCAGCAGCTTCAATTCGGTTTTGGACGTTAGACACCCCTGTTTAAAAAGTACTCAAGTTAGATGTCCATTTGCCGAACAGTGTATTGTCTAGGCTAGGGGAACTTTGGTGGGTACTCGATGCTTAGGCGACTTGACTGAGGACCGCTTCACCTTGCCGGAATCGCCTGAGGAGGGCGACCTGGGTACAGCAACAAGGAGGAGTGGTCCTCGTCCTTTTTAAAGACCCAGACTTCAGTTTGAGTCCAGACGCAGAGTCAGTTTGAGTCAGTCCCAGTTCCAGTCAGTTTGAGTTTCAGTCCAGTCTCAGTTTCGGTGTAAGACGGGTTCATGACCGCACGTCTCAATCACATCGGCATCGCCATCTCAGGCGAGTCTCAAAAACAATTTCAAAAACTCATGAAGGCCTTAGGTCTCGATGTCGCTCATACCGAGGACGTTCCAGAACAAGGCGTGAAAACGGCTTTTTTGCCTCTGCCGGGGGCTGCCGGTAACCTGGAGCTTCTGGATCCGATCGATCCCACTGGGACGGTAGCTCGTTTCTTAGCTAAGCGTGGATCAGGGGTTCATCATCTTTCCTTTGAGGTTACGCGAGGAGAGCTTGAGCCGCTTTGGATCGCTTGCGCAAACAAGGATTTCAGCTGCTTTATGACGCCACGTCCTGGGGCGCACGCCATGCGGGTGAATTTTGTTCATCCTGCCAGCGCCGGAGGAATTCTCGTTGAGGTGATGGAGCCATCCTCTTAAAATAAAAGGATGTCCCTACGCCTAACTCCCGCGATCAAGTTCTTGCTCATCGCGTGCGGAGCGGGTTTTTTAATCCAACAAACTGCGGACCAGTTCTTCGGCGGAAACGTCCTCTCGTGGCTGGCTCTTGTTCCCGCTGGAGTTGTGCTTGAGCACCGATTTTGGCAGCTCATCACTTACGTGTTTTTGCATGGCGATGTCATGCACCTGTTCTTGAACGCCATGATGCTCGTGTTCATCGGCGGAGAGATCGAAGGCCTGTGGGGCTCGCGCAGAGTGCTTCTGTACTTCTTCTTCTGCTCGGTGATGGCGGGTGTGACCTATTTGTTTTTACAGGTGTTCATTTGGGGCGCCGAGGGGTTGCACGTTCCGATGCTAGGCGCTTCGGGCGGGATCTACGGTTTGCTGCTGGCCTACGGGTTGTTGTTCTCCGAGCGCACACTGCTGTTCATGATGCTCTTTCCGATGAAAGCTAAGCACTTTGTTTGGGTGCTGGCAGGAGTGGAGTTTCTGACCTCGGTTTATTCGGGTCGTGGCGGGTTGCCGGCGGCGGCGCATTTGAGCGGCATGGTCGCCGGTATGGGGTACTTGCTTGTCGCCGCACGCCAAAAGATTGCCACACGCCAAGCCCAGGAAAAGACAGCGCGAAAGCGCGCTTGGACGAGCCTTATGGATAAGGTTCGAAGCAAGAAAAAGTCCCATCTCAAGCTCGTTATCGACAACGAGAAGGAATGGGAGCGTAAGGGTAAGTCCGACGATAAGGGCGGCCCTAAGCCTCCTACCTGGCATTGACAGCCGAAGCTCCCTGAACTATTGAAGGAAAGCTGAATTAACCCCCTAAGAAGGTCCGACATTTTATGACACTCCTCCATGAAGCCGTAGACGAGAAGAAATTCGACACCCGCATGATCGAGCGCAACCTCACCCGTGGCGTGATCACTGCTGACGAGGCGGACAAGGTTTCCAAGAAGCTCGCGGACGATTCCGAGAACGCGGCCTGGACCTCCCTCGAAAGCCTCCAGCAGGCCGAAGAGTAAGATGTCCGCACCCTCAGCGCAGGGGAGTTCTTCGATCGAGAAAGTTTTGATCATCGGCACAGGCCCTGCGGGCTTGACCGCGGCTATTTACGCCGCGCGTGCCAACCTCTCTCCACTCATCATAGAAGGCGAGCAACCCGGCGGGCAGCTCACCATCACCTCTGATGTCGAAAACTATCCGGGCTTTGCTGAGCCGGTCATGGGCCCAGAGCTCATGATGGCTTTCCGCAAGCAGGCCGAGCGCTTCGGCACGCGCTTCGTGACCGGAACGGTTCAACGAGTGGATCTGAGTAAGCCTCCGTTTGCGGTAGAAGTCGCTGGTGGTCTTGCGATCCGCGCGCAAACGATCATCATCGCTACAGGCGCTTCAGCCAAGTGGTTGGGTCTTCCTAACGAAACTCGCCTGCGCGGCAAGGGCGTTTCGGCTTGCGCTACGTGCGATGGATTTTTCTTTAAAAATAACGACGTCGTCGTTGTCGGTGGCGGCGATACGGCGATGGAAGAAGCTAACTTTCTCACGCGTTTTGCAAAGAGCGTGACGATCATTCACCGTCGCAGCGATCTGCGCGCCAGCAAGATCATGCAGGACCGCGCGCACAAGAATCCCAAGATCAAGTTCATTTGGGACACCGAAGTGATCGATGTGCTGGGCGAGCACGCGGTGGACGCTTTGAAGCTCA
>JBGAWT010000103.1:0-11144 GCA_044227445.1 Bdellovibrionia bacterium
TTCCCTCAAACCAAAACGGCGCATACGTCTCCACAAGACGCTGCTCTTCGGTGATGTAACGAGCCTGCATCATCTTCTCTAAGATCGCGCTCACTGCACGACGTGCATACTCACTTAACTCTCGCGAGCGGAAAGACTGACTATAGCGCTTGGGACTTGGAAGAAGCATCGCCAGAAAAGCACCTTCGCGCGGCGTGAGCTGGGAGGGATGTTTCCGAAAATAAAGCCGAGCGGCCGCTCGAATACCGTAGATCCCCTCGCCCCATTCGGCGATATTCAAATAGGTTTCTAAGATGCGAGTCTTACCCACCGCCTGCTCAAGCCTCACCGCAAGAATGAGCTCCTTGAACTTGCGCCAAAAACTGCGCTCCGAAGTGAGAAACACATTCTTAACTACCTGCTGTGTGATGGTGCTAGCGCCCCTAAGCCCTTTTTTGGACATCACATCGTCCACGACCGCCTCTTTGATCTGGGAGGCGTCAAAACCCTTGTGCTGATAAAAAGCCCAGTCCTCTGAGACGACAACAGCGCCCACAGCGGCCTGCGAAATCTCTGAGAGTTTCACCCAGGTTTCGGGGGCCTCTTTGAGCATGACCACGCGCTCGGGTTCGTCAGGTCCTTTGTATTGAACGAGTGGAAAGGTTTTTTTGAGCGCAGAAACGTCTGGAAACTCACGCCTAAAAAGCTGGTACCCGACGAAAAGCGCCACTCCTGCGGCAAATACCGAAAGTGCGCTTAAACCAAAAACAAACTGTCCGAAGCGAGATGGACGCCTCTCTCTGACCATGGCACTGCAGGATCTACCCCTTGTAGGACCCCGTGCCAATGGGTAAGATGAAAACCGTGCAAGCTAAGAAAAATGCTAAGAAATCCGGCTTCTCTGGATTCGAAATCCAGAACAATCCGTACGTCATTCCCAACACCAACCGTGTTTACGTCAACAAGGCCAAGCAGAAGATCGCCTCCGACATGTTGGAGCGATATACCGGAAGCCCAGTTAAGGACTTTCGCAAGCAGATCATCCTGACGAATTTTCATCATTACATCGAGCGATTTCATAAGATCTGCGGCGACAAGCGCTCCCAGGGCTCAGCCATGGGCGTCGTACACAGCGAAAAAGCCGACGTATCGATCGTGGACTTCTCCATCGGAAGCCCAACTGCGGCGCTGATCATTGAGCTGCTCTCGGCGGTAGATCCCAAAGCCGTGCTTCTATTGGGCATGTGTGGCGGCCTGCATCGCACACTGAAGGTCGGCGACTTCATTCTACCCACCGCGTCGATTCGCGACGAAGGCGTCTCGCGCCACTTCATGCCGCCGCAAGTGCCGGCGCTGCCGACGTTTAAGATCCAGAAATTCGTCTCGCAGATCTTAGTCGAAGGCGGCCACGACTACCGTACTGGTGTCGTGCACTCCACGGACTACAGATTTTGGGAGTTCGACAATAAGTTCAAGGCTACGCTCTACGAAGAGCGCGCGCTTGCGGTGGAAATGGAATCCGCAGCGCTGTTCATCGGCGGATTTGCCAGCAAGGTGCCGATCGGAGCTTTGTTGCTCGTTTCCGATCTTCCTTTGAAGCGGGGCGGCATTAAGACAAAAAAATCCGCAAAAAGCGTGTTTCGCACCTATACTGATGTGCATCTCGAGATCGGCATCAAAGCGATGAGCGAAATCGCCCAACGCGGCGAACACATCCGCCACTACAAGTGGTAAGGGAGAAGAATGTTGAAAAAGATTCTCGATTTCTTCACCAATGACCTGGCCATCGACTTAGGCACGGCCAATACACTCGTCTACGCTCGCGATCGTGGAATCATCATCAACGAACCGTCTGTCGTGGCCATCCATCGCAACCCGCGCGGTCAAACGCGCGTTTTGGCCGTGGGTCGTGAAGCCAAGGACATGCTGGGCCGCACGCCGGGATCCATTCAAGCCATTCGTCCGCTTAAGGACGGCGTGATCGCGGACTTCGAAGTCACCCAGTCGATGCTCAAATATTTCATTCAAAAAGCGAGCGAACGCCGCACGTTCATTCGCCCGCGCATCATCATCTGCATTCCCTTTGGGATCACGCAGGTCGAAAAACGCGCCGTCAAAGAATCCGCCCAATCCGCAGGCGCACGCGAAGTCTATTTGATCGAAGAACCGATGGCGGCAGCGATCGGCGCAGGCCTTCCTATTAAGGAACCCTCGGGCAATATGATCGTCGATATCGGCGGCGGAACCACCGAAGTGGCTGTCATCTCGCTGGGCGGCATCGTGTATTCCAAATCGGTTCGCGTGGCAGGCGATAAGTTTGACGACGCAATCGTTCAGTACATCAAACGCAAATACTCGCTGCTCATCGGTGAACGCACCGCGGAGCAAATCAAGTTGGCAATCGGATGCGCCTACCCGTTTGAAGAAGAGAAAACCTACGAAGTCAAAGGCCGCGACCTCATCTCAGGCGCTCCTAAGACCATCGAAGTGAACTCCGAAGAAATTCGCGACGCCCTGTCTGAGCCGGTCTCAGCCGTGGTGGACGCGATCAAGACGGCGCTCGAGCGCACGCCTCCAGAGTTGGCTGCTGATATCGTGGACAACGGAATCATCCTGGCTGGTGGCGGGGCTCTGCTCGCTAACCTCGACATCCTGATCAAAGAAAAAACCGGTCTGCCGGTTGCGCTCGCCGAAGATCCCCTCACCTGCGTGGTGCGTGGTTCGGGCAAGGCGCTTCAGGACATCGACCTGCTCAGGAAAGTCACTATCGTGTGAGCGCGACGCCTCAAGTACCTCGGGATTTCGAACCCGTCGAAAGCGAGCAAGAAGCCCTCAAGCTTCTGTGGGAAGCGGGTCGAATCCATGCGTCGGCGTTCCTTTGGACCAAAGAGCCCCAAAAACTCACTCTCGAATCGACGATCCTCGCCGCTCTTCACGATCACAAGATCTTAGTCGTTGATTTCATCTCCGACGAAACCACCCGTCAGTGGGTCGACGCGTTTGCCGAAATGAGCGCCCCTGAAGCGCTCTTTAGTATTTCGCTGAGCGGAGCGAATATCTTCTTTAGCGCGCGCTTCAAAGCACACGACGCGGCGGGCTTTCAATTCATATACCCCGAGCGGATCTTCAAGGTGCAGCGACGCAAGGACATGCGCATCTCGATTCCTGACGGCTACGTCATGAAGGTTGAGATCCCCAATCCCAATCGCCCCAAAGAGATGCTGGCAAAAAAGCTCGTGGACCTAAGCGCTGGAGGCCTCGCCTTCGCGGCGGATGAGGGCGAGCAGCAGCTCTTTCCTATGGGTGGGACGATCACAGGGCTATCGATCACGATCAAGGGCAAGAAGCTCGTTATGAATGGCGAGATCCGCCACAACCGCAGCTTCTCTAAGGATACGCGCGCTCCGGGCTACAAAGTGGGCGTGCAATTCAAGGACATGAAGGCTGGCGACACGCAGTGGTTGGCTGCCTACGTGTTCGAAGAGAGCCGAAAGATCTACGCTCGTTTTCTGGGATAAGGGGAATCCAAATGAAAGCTATTTTCTTATTTCTGGCCGCTTTGGTGGGTCTGCAAGCACAACCATCCTGGGCCGTCGACTGCAAGGCCGTGCTCTACAACCCACGCGTTCAGGTAAAAGCCCCTTCTCTGCAACTCCTCAAAGAATACAAAGAGTGCGGCGCAAACCCAGCGACGCTCATGCACCAACTCAGCGAGAAAAATCCCGCTCAGGCGATCCTCTTTGCGACGTTGCAGCCCAAGCGTTCGGATGAGGTCTACAACGGAATGCCGGGGTTTCTGGAAATCGAGCACTACCTTCCTAAAACCAAGCAAGCAGGGGGAGACATCTCGCTGCTTCCCCTCTCTCGCCTGAACACAGTGTTGCTCCGACGCGCGGGCGCACAGACCATTCGTAAGCTTCCGGGTTGCGACGACGTCACGCTCATCTATAAGATTCGGGACGAGGTCGAAGCTATCGCGGGCCGAGATGGACCGGGCATCGATCACGACTACCTCGATATCCGTCACCGCGTGCACAACGAGTTCGGGCCGATCGTCAAGACAGACACCGAAGATTACCTCGAGGAAGTGAAGAAAAAGAAACCTGACTTCAAACTGCTCCACGACAAGCTCCAAGAAACAATCGATGACCTAGAGCTCGCCCTGTATCGCGACAGCAAGCCTGAGCTTCCGGGAATCGATCAGCTGCCCTTCAAAGAAAAGATCGTTACGGCAATGAAGCACTCTTTAGACCCTAAGGCGGTTTACGCTCTCAACGAAGCGATCGACTCAGCGGTAAGGGAAGCCAATTCGAGACTCGACAAGGGAGAGGTTTTCACGCCGGAGATCCAATCACAGGTGATCGACGGGCTTGTGCCAGAAGGCTTGCTTGAAGCCAAAGTAGCGGCGGCCCTCAAAAAAGAACTTGGAAATGCCAGGAAGCCCGCGGCTCAAATCGCCGTGCTAAAAAAAGCGTTGGCTACTGCTCAAAAAGCGTTCGACAAGCAATTCGATCAATCCATTCAGGAGATCAAGCCGATCTATCCTGAAATCGAGACCTTTAAGGTGCGCTACTTCGAGAAGAGCTTTGCTGGGGTGCTCTCAAGAATCGTAGACCCAAAACCGACGGCTGCTCCTGCGGCGCCGGGTCCAGTTACGACCGAAGGAAACTAATCTTCTGGGCCTTTAGCAAGGCCCACGAATTCCGCAACAACCCTGAAGCTCTCCGAATGTTCGGGGCGAATGGATCATTTCTTTAAAGCTGTGATTTTGGGGCGAAGAACGATCTCTTGGTTCTCTCCTGAAGCAGACTTTCGGGAGTTATACACTTTGACTGTGTAACTTCCGCCGGTCTCAGGATCAGCTATTCCTTGATACTGAACCAACACCGTCCTGCCTGAGAGCCGCCCTGTAGGGCTCGCCTTGAAAACAGCATAAGCTCCATCCGGAATTTTGGCTCCAGCGTTTGCAGCTGTCTGTAGAACAAAATGCGTTGGCTTCCCCATCCCGCCGATCGCTATCCACCCCAGACCGCGCGATTCTTGCCCATCCAAAAAATAGCCCGCGCCGCAGGGCAGAATAGAGGGGAAGCCAACTCTTATGAGCTAGTTTTTTAGCGCGCGGATCATCCCATCCATAAACCTGCATTCCGGTGGCAGCTTCGCCGGCGGGCACGGCAAAGCTCAACAGATCCGAAAGCTTCAGATCGAGAGCCTCCGCGTACCGATAGAGGGAAATGACGGTAACCTTTCCGCTGCCAGTCTCGAGCCGGTGCACGATGCTGGGGCTCAGTGAATGGGCCTCGCGAGAGACGAGGCCCATGGAGTACTTCCTTTCTTCGCGCAATCGGGCGCAGCGCTTTCCCATTGCCTTGAGAAACGCGTCCTCCGCAGGGCGAAGAGATGATTTCCTTTTCTTTACAGCCACTTAAGTGAATATAGCTTTCGCAATAAAGCACCTTTTCTTTTTAAAGAATGGGTACTATTCCTTATTCAGAATGAAATTTTTACGCCCCGGAGTTCTTGTTGCTGAGCACTCGAGCCTTTACCGAAGGCTTTGGGAGGACTTGCTTGAGGCACACGGCCTAAGCGGTTTCGTAGCCGTATCGGCCCGCGAGGGCCGGTTACTACTGGAGCAAAACACCATCTCCGTGCTTTGCGGCTTGGTTGATCTTGGCCTTCCGGATAACGGCGCACTTGAGTTGGCTCGGTTATTCGTGCCCACGACCCTCTGATACCGCTGATTTTACTGACGGATGGCTCAACGGATATTCCCCTGGAGGCTTGGGACACATTCTATGCGGTGATCAAAAAGCCCCTGGTTCTAGGCGACCTTCCAGATCTCATGAATGAAATCTTGCGCGTAACACGAGTGGCGACCGAAAGTTAGAAAGCTACAACCCCACCCATTGCCAGCTCATGCCGCTGGTGGCGTAGCTGAACATCACGAAACCCGCGCTGCCGAAGTCCAGAGAGTAGGGATACATGCTGCCGATCGTGAAATGCAAAGTAGGGCCCACTTGAGTCTGGCGATATCCGTGAATGTGACCGCCCAAAAACCCGTACACGCTGTACTTGTTGAGAATGGACATGAGCTTGTAGCGCTCGCCAACGCTCGAGAGTCTCCACATCACCGGCGTCATGCCGTCGTAAATCGGATAGTGCGAGGCCACAAAAACATAAGGCACGGTATTGTTCGCCAGCTGCGCTTCTAACCACTGAAACTGCGTCGCACCGATCTCGCCCGAAGAAGTGTCGATGAACAAAATGCGAACTTTTGAAGCGATGGTCACAGAGTAAGTCGCAGGACCGAAGGTGGACTTCCAAGTGTCCCAACCTCCCGAAGACCCGCTTTGAAAGAGGTCGTGATTTCCGATGGTGGCGTAATATGGAACACCCACCCATCGAGAGCTGTCTTGATCTTAGCGAACTCATCCGGTGTCGGCGTCCTCAGTCAGATCGCCCATCACGATAAAGAACTCGATGTTCTGCGCAGTAACCAACGTTTTGAAAGCGGCCATGCGGCTCACGTTCTCGGTGCGAATCTGCGGATCGCCAAAGGCTGCGATCTTAAAAGCCGTGGGGCTTACCGGGCTCATGGCCGTTGGGGCAGTGAGCGCAAGGCTGTCTTTGACCCGCTGCTCGACCTTGGGAGCCAGAGAATCTGTGCGAGGTTTTTCCCGCACGCTCCTAGAAGCAAGCCAACGAGGAGTCTGCCTTAAATCGCGCCTTTCTTCTAACAGAAGCTCGTTTTGTCCGAAGGAAAGAATTCCGCCCGAAACGCCTTTGATTCCCTGCGACCCCAATGCCTGGATCCACCAGCCATCGGCGATTCGGAAGCGCCCCACCAGACCGAGATGAACATTGTCTGAGGTCTCAAGTCTCATACGATCAAAGTTGTAGATCAGTCCTCGGAGCGAAAACGGACCGATTGAGAAAAACTCCGCCTCCACCCGAAACACGATTCCTAACTCTGGAGAGATCCCGGCCCAAAAAAGCGACTGCCCGAGATTGACCGCGCCCAAAATGGGGTTTCGGTATGCGATTCCAAAAGAGATCGAGAAAAAAGCGCGCGGCGTAAAGAGCCAGTAAAACTGCGCGCGGTTTTCGATCACCTGCCACGCGGACCACCGCTCGTGCTGGATGCTCAGCACCAGCGCGCTGTGAGCGTTGAGGAAGACTCCATGCACCCAAGGCTATCCAGGAGCGAAGGACCCCATTGATCCAAAGGGCGGCCTCAGCCCCTCCCTCGATCGCAAGCCACGAAAGCGGCCTCCACCGCCCGGAAAACATCGAAAACCAGTCTCTCGGTCACTCCAGATTCATAAAAACGCCCCCACCCAAGCTTCGCGAAGGTAAGGAGGAACAAGCCTTGCTCCTCGGGCTGGACACTCACCTCCGAGCGAGGGGAGGCATCTTGAGCGCGCACCGGGACCACCGAATTTAGAATGAGGGTGAGAACGAGAATGGACACTAGGGCCTTTCATACCGGAAGAAGCGCTTTTCGGCGAGCGTCACTCGAGGTACACCCAAGCCATGAGAAAGCATTTAGCGATAGCCGGTTTGCTCGCGAGCCTAGGCGCCGGCTCCGTCGCGCAAGCGGAGCTTTGGCAAAGCTCCCAGCAGCGCGTACAGCGCGAGTTCTCGCTTGGGCTCTTTAGCCAGGTTCACTTTCAGACTTCAGCTTCGCCTTCGGCGCTCATGGGATTTGGGCAATTCGCTTACGGCGTTACAGATTGGTTTCAGCTGGAAACGCGCTTGGGCCTTGGGATGCTCGACGCGTACATCGGTTTGTTCGCCAAGTTCCCGCTCTTTCAGGTGGGTAACTTTGGGATTTCCACGATCGTGGGAATTCATCGGCAGCTTTCGATCTATTTGGATTGGAACCTTCTGGCTAGCTACGAGCTCAAGCCCTTTGAGTTTTATCTCTCCCCCATGTTCAACGCCTCTCTTGCCGTTCCCATTGGGCTTGCTTTGGTTCCGGGCGTGATTTGGAATTTTGCCACCGGTTGGAGCATCTATGTCGAAGGGACGCTTAACCTCACCGGGTCGTACTGGGCGGCTAGCGCTGGACTAAAGCGGACATTCCCAGTTCTATGATTTCAAACGCGCTCGAGGGAAAAACGATCTTAGATTGCTCTTCGCTGCTGCCCGGCCCGTTTGTCGGCAAGCTTCTGGCCGAGTTAGGCGCGCGCGTCATTAAGATCGAAAGCCCCGTGCGGCGCGATCCAGGAATGAAAATGGCGGGCGGTGCTTTTTACGAAGACCTCAATTCGCTCAAAGAACTCGTGCTGCAAGACTGGTCCACTCCTGATGGCCGCGCGCAATTCGAGGCACTCGTACGCAACGCCGATGGCTTGATCGAGGCCTTTCGGCCGGCGACAAAACGAAAATGGGGGTTGGAGCCCAAGCGCTTACACCAGCTCAACCCCAAGCTTTGCATCGCTTCTTTGCGCGGATACCCCGAAGCGAGTCCCTGGGCCGAACGCGCGGGCCATAACCTCAATTTCGAGGCAGTCTCGGGCGTTCTCACTTTGTTTAAGGAGATGCCTCCGCTGCCATTGGCTGACCTCTTAGGTGCCTATGATGCAGCGCTGAGGCTTGCCGCAGCCCTTGGTACGGGCGACGGAGCGGTGATTTCGGTGTCTCTTGAGGAGTCCTTGCGACGCGTGCAAAGCGGGCTCGGGCTCGAATTTCGTCGCACTGGCCATGCGCCCTTGCCGGGAGAGCATCTTTTTTCGGGCGCCTACCCCTGTTACCGCCTGTACCGCGACCGTGACGGAAGGCGCATCGCTGTCGGAGCAATCGAACACAAATACTGGATTCAAGTCCTTGAGATCCTAGGACTCAAAGAGCTCGAAGGGGACGCCTACGCGCGAGGAAAAGAAGCGGAGCGCGTCGCAGGCCTCGTTCAAGAAAAGCTTGGAAAAAAACCGTGGCGCGAATGGGCGCCTGTGTTTGAAGCGGCTGATTGTTGCGTTGATGGCGAACGTACGTACGAAGAGGTCTTTGGGGCCTAGCGGGCTATTTTTCCTTATCCATCGGAAGGATGATATTCGCCCCGCCACCTGGGCCGCTCACGACCAAAGGAGCCTGCCCGTTCCACTTCTCGACGATCTGAAGTTTGACGAGATGGGGGTTTTGCTCAAGCGCCTTACCGCGAATCCGAATCGCTTCGGCCTCGCCCTTGGCTTTAATTACCGAGATATTGGCTTCGATCTCAGCTTTTTGCTGGGTGAACTTGGCTTTAGCGGCTTCTTGCTCTTGCACCATCTTGGCTTCGATGGCGTGCTCAAGCTCCTTGGATAGCGCGACGTTCTGAATGACCAGATCTTCAATCACGAGAATGGTACCGATTTTCTGGCGTGCCAGGGCCAGGGCCTTGGACTTTACTTCCTCGCGCCGTTTGACGATTTGCTCAGCACTTTGGAGCGCGGTGACTTCTTTGAGGGCTTCGGAAACGCGCGGAGAGATCAAGCTGTCAAACGGATCACCTGAGAATTCCTGAAAGATCTTAACGACGCTGGTCTCCGGAATTCGGTACAGCGTCCGGACTTCGATCTGAACCTGTTGCAGATCCGAGGAATAGCACTCCGCCTTGCTAGGATGGGTTTGTTGACGAACCGACATCTGAACGACGCTCGTGAGAAACGGCATCTTTAGGCCAATTCCCTCGCCGACAAAAATGGGATGAACTTTGCCCATCGTAACCAAAACACCTCGCTCGCCTGGACCGATGATGTAGGTCAGAGAGCTCAGAAGAATGAGGCCCACGAGAGCCAATCCGCCAAAAAAAAGGCCTTTTTTCGCACCATTAGAAAGCGTGTAGGTTACTGAATCGTCGTTTCGCGCCATGCCTCCAGTTTGGGTGGCGCACTCGTTCTAAACAATAGGTAGATATTGCCGAGAGCTTAGGCGCCGCGCTTTTCGGTACGCCCATAGACGAGATAGATCTCGTCGCCGACCTTACGGGCCCTCTTGAGCTTGAGGTTCACCACCTGGTCTTTGGCAAGACCTGCCCCATCAACCAAGGTGGGCGCCTCAGTACCGCCCAAGAGGCGCGGAGTCAGGGTGACGTAATACTCATCGATGAGATTCTGGCTGACGAAGTCCCACATAACAGCGCCGCCCCCTTCGACCACAAGCTTCTTGATCCCACGGCGCACGCATTCCTGCACGATCTGCTGGGCAACGGGAACTCCGCCTGGCTGATAGAAAAAGATTTCAGACGTGGAGGAAAATCGATCGGTGATTTCACGCGGCGTTCCTGCCTCCACACAAAGCAGTCGCTTGATCTTTCCGGAGGTGAAAAACTTCCATGAGGCTTCAATCCCCTCAAGCCGGCGGCTCACCACGATGTTCCATACGATTTTATCCGCGGTCCCCGAGGGCGCTTTATATGCCCTGAGCGTGGAGGCGCCAAAAAGCACCGCGTCGGATTTCTTGCGCAAAGCCACCATGGTTTTTCGATCCAACGGCGTGCCCAGCGGGAAATGCTCACGCGTAGCCGTTGCAATCTTGCCGTCCACACTGATGGCTAAGTTCGAAAGGATCTGAATAGGTTTTTTCTTGCTCATGCAGGGCTTGCCTTTGGCTTGAACAATTGCGCGATGAAGAAGATTTCTTTGCTCTCTTTTCGGGTGCTCTTGGGCCTTAGGATCTCGACCTTCTCAAAGCACGCGCGCAGCATCCTGCGGTATTCCTCAGAATCCTCGCTTTGAAACATCTTGCATACAAACGCGCCTCGCGGCCTGAGAAAACGCTCAGCCGACTTCAGCGCCATTACGCAAAGTTCCATGCTCCGGGCTTGGTCCGTAACGCGAATGCCCGTCGTTTTTGGGGCCATGTCCGAAAGCACGACATCAAAAGGAGGGGAAATACCCTCGGCCGTAAAGATGCTCTCCAGATCTGCGTCTAAAATGCTGGCTTGAACGAAAACGGCATTCGGGAGCGTCAGTGCGATGCGCTGCAGATCGATACCAATCAGACGGCCCTGCTCGCCAATCGTTTCTGAGGTGTACTGAGACCAGGACCCTGGTGCTGCGCCGAGATCCAAGACTTTGTAGCCCGGGCGAAGGATTTTAAAGCGCTCGTCGATCTCTTGAAGCTTGAAAACCGAACGCGCGGCGTAGTTCTCCTTCTTTGCCTTCTTGAAGTAGTAGTCCTTT
>JBGAWT010000104.1:0-10992 GCA_044227445.1 Bdellovibrionia bacterium
CGACCTGGGGCGCGGCGACGCGAACCGGTGGCAGCTTCGAGAAGAAGCGCTCCGGCAGCTGCGCGTAAGTGTGTTCGAGTTTCCAGCCCGTGGACATGGGCAACTGATAGCAAAGACCTCAGGCTGCGTCACTCGCATGTCTCATCTTTGGCGGCTATTTGGTCGATAAGCGTGCGTGAGGGCTTGCTTTCGATTTGCCGCAATGCAGTGTGTATTTGCTTTGATCGTAGCGCCTTTAGCGTTTCCGCAGGCGTCTATCGCGAGCCCAAAATCCAAGCCGAAACCCGCGCCCAAGACTTGCCTTCAGCAGGTGCGAGACGAAGAAAAGACGTTGTCCGAGGTTCAGTCCGAGCAGCTTTCGCCTGAGGTCGCGATTGTCTGGTTTCCCAAGACTTGGAATATCTACACTACGACCAACATCGAATCTGAAGGAATCATTTGGGGAACCCAGAAAGAGTTCGAGCGAAAGGGTGCTGTGAAGGATGTTAAGCGCGCTTCTGTCGTGAAGGGGACGGGGTACTACAGGTTTCAGGTCAAGGCGTCGCCTCAGCAGATTGCCTCCTTGAATCAGATACTCCATGCGGGCGAGGCCCTGGGTGGGTCGCAGAGCTGCGTTCGCGGTACATGCCTGGCGCTCAAGGCGGCGGGGATTATCAATATTCCTTTTCCGTTTAATCAATCGCCCATTCTGAACGCGGCATATCTCGGAGTTCGTCGTTTCTTTCCGGGCTCCAAAATTGTTGGGGTTTCCTACGTGGGCGTTAAACCCATTCGCAGCATCCTGCTATCCAAAGAGATTCTATTCGAGGGGGCGTTCACAGCGAATTTAGTACAAGCTGCTTTGATGCCAGCAAAGCTGTTGATAGCTCTTGTTATTCAACGCAAGGACGGTAAGCAAGAGCAGGTTCTCGTTCCTGTTGAGAGTACTGAGCCGGACGCTGGTCCGGAGGAGTCGCAGCCCAGCCCCTCTCCTTGAGATCATGCAGGCTAGGCGTTGCATTTTGTTCGGAGCACTGTCACCTTTTCGAAATGACCGTCGCTAACTACCTTGCCAAGCTCCCGGCTGATCAAAAGAAGACGCTCAGCACGGTTCGAAAACTCATTCGAGCCAACCTTCCCAAGGGCATCAAAGAGACCTTCAACTGGGGGATGATCTCCTACGAAGTGCCGCTCAAGACGTTTGCTGAAACGTACAATGGCAAGCCCTTGATGTTTGCGGGACTGGCGGCGAAGAAAAATTATTTCGCCATTCATCTCGTGGGTCTTTACTTAGACCCCAAGGCCGCAAGGTCGTTTCAGGCGGATTACAAGAAAGCAGGCAAGAAGCTCGATATGGGCAAGGGTTGTCTGCGATTTCGCGAGCTCGATGACCTGGCTCTCAAAGTGTTAGCCAAGTACTTTGCCAGCATGTCGCTGAAGTCCTACTTGGCGGCTTATCAATCCGCCCGGAAATCGCGTTGATGGCGTATCCTCTCAATCTCTCTGTAAATATCGGAGCTCCCGCAGGACGCGTACTCGCAAGTCTTGGCGTCAAGCGCCTCAAAGATCTCGCTCGGTTTGCAGAAGCGGATCTCGCACCCTTGCATGGGATGGGCCCTAAGGCCTTGCAGCTACTCAGAGGCGAATTAAAACGCCAGGGCTTGGCATTTCGAAATCCTAAGGCCGAGGTCGATGCCCTCATGAAAAAGGCTCGCTACCGTCACGCAGACAAGGTGAACGCCCTCCGAAAGATCATCTTGAGCGCGGACAGGCGAATCGTCGAGCGCATCAAATGGGCGGGCCCGAGCTTCTACTCCGGAAAGGTGGACATGGGCGCCTTTAATCTCTGGCAGAAGGAGTTCGCACAGTTCATTTTCCTTTTTCGCGGGAAACCACCTCAGGCTTGTCGCCCGATTCTCGAGGGCAAGCACCCGCGTAAGGCTGAGATCCGTTTTCATAGTATGGCCGAGATTCGCAAAAAGAAGCCGCTCTTGATTAAACTTATCCGAGCCTGGATAAAGGCCTTGTGAATATCATCATCACCGGCACTTCGCGTGGCATTGGGCTGGAACTCTCGTCTCAAGCTCTCAAAAAAAGACACACGGTGCTCGCTGTAGCGCGTGCGCCTGGAGATTCGCCAGGCCTTCAGGCGCTTAAGCGTGAGTTCGGTTCGCGCCTAGAGTTGTTGGCTTGCGATGTGACGGATGGGCAGGCGCCCCAGAAGATCGAACAAGCGGTCAAAGGTTGGCCTTGTGTGGATGTGCTCATCAACAACGCGGGCATCTACGAAGATGGTGAGACGGCAGAGGAGATGGCCCGAAGCTTCGCAACTAACGCCACGGCACCTTTGTTCGTGACGCGCGCTTTGTATCCCTCGCTCAAGAAATCCAAGCAGCCTAAAGTCCTTCACATCACAAGTCTCACGTGGCTCATCGCAGCCGTCATGCACCCGGGCTGGGTGCAGACGCGCATGGGGGGCCAGGGAGCTCCTACTTCGGCTGCGGAATCAGCTCAGGGAATTTGGAAAGTGATTGAGGGCCTCAAGCCCAAAGACAGCGGACAGTTCTTTGATTTCGAGGGTGATCGCCTGCCTTGGTAAAAATAAAAAAGGGCGACCCGGTTTCCCGGATCGCCCTTTGCTAAACAAGTTTCTACTTTGCTTCATTTGTATCCGAAGCGCCCAAATCCAGTTTGAAGGTGTGGGTGTTGATCGTTGGATCCACTGCAGGAAAGCCGTACATGTAGGATGCGTTCTCCAAGTACTGCCTCTGCGGGCCATTCTCCGCGTGCTCATGCGAGTAGCCCGCCTTAGCGAAGAAGGTGAAAGGCCCTGCCTTAGCGAAGTCCACTCGCACCGAAGTGTCGATGGAGCGGGCGCTGGCGTCTTTGCCTGGGTTGAAACGGGCGCTTCCGTCAATGAGCACGGGCCCGGCGGTGATTGCGAGTTTGCCGCCCACTTCGCCTGCCAGTGCGCGTCCTTCGCCGCGGTTTCCTAAGCGACCGCCACCTAAGATGCCCGATTTGACGGAGAAGTCAGCAAACGAGCAGACTCCGCCGGCTTCGGCGCCCGTCGACAGAATAGGATTGATGCGACCCGCAGATGCTTGCCCTTCGTTGATAGCAAGCTCGCCTTTAACGTTGCCGCCAACATAAGGACGGCAAGCCGACTTCAGGCTCGCAACATAAGCGACCGTAACGTCCGCTTTGGCGTGGCCTTGGAGGCCCATTCCGGCAGGAAGCATCATGCCGAATCCCGCTCCAGGATAGCCGCCGCCGTAAGGGTTGGGGTAGCCACCGTAGGGGCTCGTCCCAAAGCCACCGTAACCCATGCCAGCAAGGGGGCCGCCAGGAAGGGCGCTCATGCTGCTCAATTCTGCTTCGACCTTGCGATCGATCAAGCGTTTGCCCGAGATGCTGATCTTGTGGTTCTCGACTCCGACAGCGGGGCCTGCTGTTTCGATTGAATCTTTGCTATTAGGGACTCCGAAATAATCAGGTCCCAGCAAGCTAAAGGAAGTGCTCTTGTACCGAGCTCCTACCGTGACGTTGCTCGTATTGCGAAGCGTCTCGTCCTTTGGGGCATCCTTTGCGGTGTCTTCCGCATGAGCCAAGGAGATCGCTTGGAGAGAAACGATGAGACCTAAGGACAGATAAGACTTTTTCATAAACCCACCTCTTATGACCCCTAAGAGAGCAAGTAGGATGCCAACGCGATGGGCCTAAAAGGGCCTCCTGCAGGCCCTGTTCGAGCAAAAGTTTTTCAGCTGCGGGATTTTTTACATGTGTCTTTGGAGACACATCCGGTTTGAATCGAATTTACCAAAGGCGAAGCGGGTTCCAGCCTTTGAGCACAAGAACGAGCGCAGTGATCGCATAAATGCCGGCAAACACGAACTCTCGATACAGGCTGTGCCGCATTCGTCTCTTCTGAATGGCTAGATTCGCGATCTCGTCACCTGTTTTGGAATAAATGAACTTCCAGAGCGCCCACATAAAGCTCGGGTGGCTAAGGTAAAGGTGCCTTGAGTGCTTGGGTGCGTGAGGAAAGCGCCCAAGGATCTCAGCGGGCAGACCCTCGTAGAACTTTCGTTGGAGCGGGATCTGAAAAATAATCTCCGCCACATAAGGAAGCGCGGCGGTAACAAATATCCAGGTTCCTAATTGGTCATCCATCGGCTTGTTTCGGAAAGCTTAGCATGCAAAAATTCCGGGATGATGAAACTTACGGTAGCTGGGTCGGATGCAGGCCGGGCGCTCAGTCGTGCCACCAAGTGCGCGACAACGCGAAGAAGGTGATGCGTGCCGCGTGTTAAGTTCAAGGCGCTCATCGAGATCCGAGTGGGCAATCCTTACGTTATGGTGAGCAAGGCCCGGGCGGCTCGCATTAAGTCGGGTTGGAGAAAACCGCTTCCGGTTTTGCTTCAGATCGACGGACAGCCCGAGCCTCCTTGGCGCATCAACATGATGCCCGTGGGCGACGGGAGATTTTATCTCTATTTGCACGGTGCGGTTCGCAAGGCATCCCGCACGCAAGTGGGGGACCGCGTTTTGGTGGATGTGATCTTTGACTCCAACGAGGCGCGGGCTCGCAACGTAGCTAAAGCGTTGTATGTTCTGTCGGGGAAAAAAGGCAGGTTTATGGCTCGAGATTGGAAACAAGGTAAATGACTGCGTCCGCAGCCCAGAGGGCCATTCGCAAACTAGGCAATCGTGAGAAAGCCAAGTTCTTGCTGCGATTTTTTAAAACGGCTCCGGGGGAGTATTCACATGGCGACACGTTTGTCGGTGTGGTCGTTCCGGATACGCGAAAGGTAGCCAAGGAGTTCAAAGATCTCACTTTGTCCGAGCTTCATAAGCTTTTGCGTTCTCACGTCCACGAAGATCGACTCCTTGCTCTGATCATCTTGGAGACGAGATTTGAGAAGGTCAAAGACCCCAAAGAGCACGAGCGGATGCACCGCTTTTACGTGAAGAATTTCTCGCGCATCAACAATTGGGATCTGGTGGACTCCTCAGCGCGCGCCTTAGTGGGTGGGTATTTTCGGAGGTATCGAACCAAGGCTCAAGCGCTTACTCAGCTCAAGCGTTGGGCACGCTCCAGCCACCTTTGGACTCGGCGCATCTCGATGATCGCCACATTCGATTTTATTCGAAACGGGCAATTTGATCTAACTTGGGCGATCGCTCGCGAGCTTTTGCGCGACGAAGAGGATCTGATCCATAAGGCTTCAGGTTGGATGCTCAGGGAGGCCGGACAAAAGGATTTGGCTGGGCTTAGGAGATTTCTCAAGAGGCACGCCCACGAGATGCCCCGAACGATGCTTCGCTATTCGATCGAAAAACTCTCGCCCGCTGAGCGACGCAAATGGATGACGGCTTAGACTCTAAGTGCCACGAGCATTCCGTCGCGCACCGTGAGCAGCGAAGTCATGAAGCGCGGATCGGTGGACGCCATTTTGGAAGCTTCCATGATGGCTTGAGTCTCGCGATCTGGGTTCTTGTCTAAGACCGCGCCGCTCCAAAGCGTGTTGTCCAAGATCACCATGCCGCCCGCGCGGATGCGGGGAGCGATGAGTTTCCAGTAATTGGGATAGTTCTCTTTGTCCGCGTCGATGAAGGCTAAGTCGAATTCGCCTTTGAGTGTAGGGATCGTCTCGCGCGCATCGCCTAGCTTAAGCTGGATCTTGGCGCCGTGAGGGCTTTTGGCCCAATGCTCGCGCGCAATGGCCGTGGCCTTGGGATCCACGTCGCAGGTGATGACTTCGCCGCCACTCGGAATGGCCTCAGCAAAGCAAAGCGCGCTATAGCCCGTAAACGTCCCGACCTCGAGCACGCGTTTGGCTCCGATGGACCGCGTGAGCAACCGGAGTACCGAACCTTCGATCGCGCCTACTTGCATTTGAGGCATCTCAGTCTGGGCGTAGGTGGCCTTTTTGAGATCCAAAAAAAGCTGTGTTTCGGGGGTGCAGTGGGAGGCGGCGTAAGCTTCGATTTCAGGCGAGACGAGTTTCATGGGGCTTTTATATGCGACATTCGCCGGGAGCGCTATGGGCGCAGTGATGACGCTGCGCGCAGAGTGCGCTTGCCTTTGAAATAAACCAGAAATTTCCGTCTTGTTTGGTTCAAAAACAGAGACTTGGAAGCCGATAGGATGAGGTGATTCTCCGTCGGTTTTACGCACTTCTTTTGTTGCTCTGCGCTACCACGGTGCTTGCGCTCCCGACAGTTAGGGCGAGTACTCCGGAGGACGCGCCAAATCCACCGCCAGCAGCTGTCAATGTCGACGAGCTTGGCGATAAAACTCCCGAACAACTCGCTTTAGAACTCGCCGCCAAAGCCGCGATCGCTCCGGTGGGCGCGGATGGTTTGCCCGAGGTGGAGTGGAACGAGGTCGATGGCCTCAAGCTTCTGTCCATTGAGAACGGGAAGAACCTCAAGGAATGGATCCACGGAATAGTCGATAAGCTCCGAGTTCCAGGCGACTCCCCTAAGATCAAAATCGATCTCGTCGCCAGCATGCAGCCTAATGCCTACATGACGGTCGACGAGAGTCCACCCAGGCTAGGCATCAATATCGGTCTTTTGTTTTTCTGCAGATCCGAAGACCAGATCGCAGCGGCCATTGCGCATGAGATGACTCATGCCAACAAAAGTCAGTTCTCGGCGCGCACTTCTGAGTCGCGCATCGAGTCTATCGCTAAACAGATCGAATCCGCCGTGGGCAAGACGCGTGCGATGCACCGTGAGGAAATCCGTGCGGACGTGGGCGCGATCGATCGATTGATCAAGGCGGGATACAATCCGTGGGAGTTTCACGACTTTCATAAGACCTTAGCCATCGAGCGAACTCGTATCGAAAAGCAGTTTCCGGCAATGGAGTCCGTTTTTTCGTCCCATCCGAAGGATGAGATTCGCATGACCGCTGTTAAGGTCGCCATGCTGGATCACTCCGGAAAAAAAGACATCTCAAAGAATATCGAAAAGAAAACTCCTCTGCCCGCATTTATCGGCAAGATGAAGACCCGTGCCGAGCTCACCTACAAGTTGATGGTGGGAGAAAAGCTGTTCAAGAATTTTGTCAAAGAGATGAAGAACTTTGAGGCCTTCAAGCGCTTTCTCAAAAACACCGCACAATTAGTGGCGTTGCTGGCCTTTGGGGGCGGAGCCCTGCTCGGGCTAGTCATGGCGGTAATGCACGTCCAGCACAACCCTCAAGACCTTCTCAAGGTTCTTTCTCTTCTGGGGTTGGGTGTCCCTACGTGGTCGTTCATTGCGAACAATCTCGCTGCAGGGGTATCGGTTGGTGCGCTTGAGAGGGATTATCAAAAGAACAAGACGCTGGAGTCCTTGGTTGACCTGATTTTAAAGTGTGAAGAAGAGCTCAGGGATAGGGGTTCAAAAAAACTTATTCTTATTCGACCAAAGCATAAAAAATACCTCAACGAGCTGAGGGAGAGATTGGCGAAGGCCACTCCCACCGAGACCTCAGACGACAGGCTTGCCTCAAGCCTGTTGAGACTTGTTGATTCTAAACACCCGAGCACGAAGGAAGTTCTCTCGGATTGGCTCAAAGGCAAAGGCCTTCTGATTACAAACATCGATGATTTCAACGTCCGATTTGCGGAGCAAGAAAGGGCCGCGCAGATGGCCGGCTCCCTGCGCCCGGGCATAGTCAAACGACTAGAACCCTTCGAGGAAGCCCGGAGAAAAAAAGTCTCCGAGAATCCCTCCGTGCCCTTCGAGGCGGTGGAAGAGGAAGTGAAGCTTCAAAAACAGTTGAGGAAAATGGACCTTCTCATGATTTACGCCGGCGATCCTCCTAAGGATCTAGCCCTTAAGTTTGCTATCCGCCAGTGGAGCGAAAAGCCCCTCGACATTCCGATGCAAACTCGCTTGGAAATGTTGGAGGCCCAGGGATGGAAGCCTTGGAGGACCAATATCAGCCGAGTCGCTGTGGGCGATAAGTTTGAAGAAGTCGTCGAAGCGATCTTAAAACTCCCTCCTGGCGAGAGAACGACGCGCATCCGAAAAGGGATGGAGCATCTAGGAATCAATAGGAAAGAGCGGGATTTGATCCTCAAGCTCGCAAAACGATCTCCGGAAAAGGGGTGGGGATTGCTTTCTATCACCCGAAACATCGTTGTGAAGTACCGGAAGAGGAAGGATGACATTTCTCTCTTCAGTCAGTTGGATGAAGGGCTTGAAAAGGAGCTGAAAAAGAGAATGGTCCAATCCATCACCGAAATGGAAGCCTACCTTCAGAAGGAAATTTATCCTTACTCCCACGAGGAGAACTACCTGAAAAAATCGGTCAATCGCATCGTCCAAAAAAACCCAGGCTGGATCAAGACTCAAGAAGACATCGACATCATGCTTCGAAGCGAGATGTATTGGCGGCCGACGGCGACATCGACCAAAAGCAACCCTGAGTGGGTTCAAGAGTTTGATAAGATTGCTGACTTCTGGGGAAAAAACAGCGGCGCGCGCTACATCCCTGGCAAGTCCGAGCCTCTTCATATGGCGATCGCCAAGCGGCTCAAAGCGCTGGGGACGTACCCAAAGGATTTCTATGGCAAGTTTGAGCTGTGGCAGCGCCTTGCTGCGCGAGGCTTGACTACTCCTGTGCAGGATCTGTTTGAGGCAATGCGGGCTATGGCAGACCCCGGCCAAAGAGAGAAACTCGATAAGAAGGCGATCCAGGAGGATTGGATCTGGCAGTCCAAAGCGAAGGCCTCGATCGTGGATGACTCGGTTCGTCGCTCTAAAGAATGGACGATCTTGATACAGGCTAAGCCCGGGGTGCGGGCGGGCGAACTCTCAGCCGTGATCAATAAAATTGAGAAAGAATTTCCCAAGCGCGGCATGGAGTATCAAGACCTGTTGGAGCGGATGTCGCGGGACATCCAAAGCACGGAATCCGAGAGCGCCCTGATCACCACCTTTAGAAATCTCAAGCCGGGCGAATGGACGGAAGACGCCGTATTGAGGGCTTACTCCGGGATGCTCACCGAGGCGCTGAGCTGGCCCAAAAAGAAACAGTGGGAGCTCCTCGTGTTCCTGCGTGGTGGGCCATCTACGAGGGATCTCGATAATCACTTCGAGGATTTCGGAACCGAGCGCGTGGTGCGGGAGTTCCAACAACTTAGTCCCGAGATCAAGGCAGCGATGCTCGATTCGTTTCTGTCGAGTCCTAAGGGGCTTTTGCAAAAAGTGAGCTTCCGCGAGTCGTATCCCAAGAAGATCCTTCATCATCTGATGGGCGATGCGGTTGGATCGACACGCGATATGGCCCAAGAGTTGTTAGAGGGATTCCTCTACTCGCTTGAGCACACCGGCAACGAGCCGTTGAGATCGTCGGTTCTGGCATTCCTCTTAGCGCGTCCAGCGGGAGAGGCATACAGGCAATCTAGCGCTGAGACTCTCAAGGCCGTGCTCGAAGCTTACGGCGCCACGGGAGTGAAGATCGGCCAATTCTTAACCACAGCGGGCATTCTCTCGGATGCGGACTCCGCGGTGCTCTCCCAGTTACAGGACCGAGCCAAGATCCCGCTTCGCGAGGAGATCTACGCAGATCTTCGGAAGATCTACGGCGGTGAGCAACCGTACGAAATCATCGACGTTCTGGGCGCCGCTTCGATGAAGGTCGCTGTTCGCGCCGTGGACCGACGCACGGGCAAGCAAGTGGTGCTCAAGATCCTGCGCGAGGACGCGGTGGCGCATACCCCGCTTGAGTTCAAGCAGCTGGATTCGATGGTGGAGTTTTTGGTCAAGCGCCACGGAAAGAAGTACTCCGTGCTCAAGACCATTGTTCGAGCTTCGGAAGAAGCCGTGAAGCGTGAGCTGAATTTCGAGGGCGAAATCGAACGATCCGCCAAGGCGCGCTCTGTCTACTCGAACATGTCCGATGGCCTCCAAGATGTAGCAGCTCCGATGGAGCGCCTCGAGAAACCACGTCTGATCGTCGCTGAGCTTGCCCCAGGTGCGTCGATCAAGCGTCTGCCTCCTGAGGACCAAGATCGTGTCGCTCGAAAGATCGTCGAGATGGAAACTCGAATTCTTTCATCTGATAACGACATCATTTATTTTGATGCTGATCGACATCCTGGAAACTATCTCGCGCAGGCCTTAAAGGAAGTCGCAGCCACCGGAGTGCTTCCGAAGCTCTCTCCGATCGACTTCGGCCAGCTCATATCCATTACGGGTGCTGAGCGAAGGCGTGTGACCCAGCTCTTTGCGCCAGATTTTACGAGAGACCGGAGCGACTCAGTGGGCTGCTCAAGAGTTGCTTAAGATCATGGGGCTTCCGGAGACGATGAAAGACGTCGTCTTTAAGGGACTGGCAGATCACTTTCCTTGCAAGGGATCTAAAGAGATCGCGGCTTACTTCGGGCTACTCACCGTGCTTGAGACCAATGGCCACCCCGTTCCGCTCAATCACATCGAGTACGTGCGCGCCATCTTGCAGCATCCTCAATACGAGAAGTGGATGATTGGCGGCGAAGGGGCGCTTCCGGTCCAAAGAATGACCAAGATTTTCGAGGGGAACGTGCGCAAGTCAGCCGAAGAAATGCTGACTCGCATGCAGCTTAAGTCGTCCGAAAAAGCTTTCATCGCGGCTCGCTTGTTTAAGGTCGCCATCATTGGCGAGCCCGGCAACCGGCCCTGTTCGCTTGCCGACATCCTGGCGCGCACGAGGCGGGTGCAGCAGCAGCTCCAGCGAGGCGCTCAGGCCGCCCCATCAGCGAAGTCCGCGGGGCCTTAGTTGACTTAACAGCACGGACAAAGTAGATGCGGGTCTATGAAAATGACCCCCGCGCTTTCATTTTTTACACTGATTTTGTTTAGCTCAGTGTCTGAGGCGGGCTTCAACTGCTTTGAGTTCCTCCAGACAGATCACTCACGCGCAGAGCTGGGGCGTTTTGTGCGAGGGTATTCGTCACTCAAAGGCCCAAGGCGTTCTGGCTACCAGCCAGGCGACGTGATGGATCCGATGAAGTTCGGCACTACGGATCT
>JBGAWT010000105.1:0-11619 GCA_044227445.1 Bdellovibrionia bacterium
CAAACTGGGCTCACCTTGATTGACACGAGGCTCGATCAACACGGCCCCCACGCGCATGCCGTCTTCGAGCTTTCGCATGGCATTGATTCCCTTGTCACCACGGCGGATTCCAATCGCAGGTTCTTGGGTCATCTCGGCTTCAGCGATCAAGTAGCTGATGGAGGGATCCCATCCGGGAAAGTCGATTCCGGCCTTCTTGCGGATCAAGCTACGACCGCCGTCGCATCCAACGAGATAACTCGCTCGCAGCGACCTTCCGTCGGATAACCGAACGTCAACTCCGGTTGCGTCCTGTGCGAAGTCCGTCACTTCGCGTCCTCGATGGATCGGCACTTTGAGCTCGCCCACCCATTCGGCCAAAATGCGCTCGATGTGGTTCTGCCCGAGCGCAAGACCGTAATTGTGACGAGTCGGAAAGTCGCTCATATCCAGCGGGATGCGCGCAAAGCCCGCGATCTGCATGACTTGCCCTTGCGAGAGAAATCTATGCGCAACTCCCCGCTGATCGAGCACCTCGATCGTGCGCGAATGCAGCCGTTCCGCACGCGTGCTCTGAAGCTCCTGATTGGGTCTCCGCTCGACGATGACGGCATCGACGCGCGCCAAGGCCAACTCGGCAGCTAACATCAGCCCTGTCGGACCACCTCCAGCAATCACTTCACTCGCATGCCCACGCTCTGGGATGACTGTATACGCAGGTGCTTTGCGCAAGCCCACTCGTTTTTGCCATCCCTGGCTTGAGAACTGCCACTTCAGGCACCTCGCAATGCACTAATTAATCGTCCGTCGGAACCGGGGGAGGAGGAGGTGAGACGACTCCACCTGCATAGCATCCAAAGGTGTTGAGACTGACCTGCCCATCCCTAAGCGCCATGAGGCCATCGACGGACACCATTTCCTCGCTGTCTTCCACGGCCTCACTGCGCTGAAGCCGAGCGCCGGTTCGCTTCGGGTGGTGATTCAAATTCACGAGCATGAGCATCCTTCGCGTCGCAAGCTCTCCGCATCGCTAGCACATCGCTGTGGGGCGTACAGGTCAGCACCTGCGTGGTATCGACTACGGCCTTTTTCTCTGCGTTGCAGTTGTCGACCACGGGATAGACCAGTCGCAGTAAGATCGCTTGCGAAGTGACGAGAGTCATTTCGATTCGACGTCCGCCACCGCCGCCGAGGGATGATCGAGGTAGGTGAGGCCTGCGGTGATTTGAAACGTCTCATGACCCTGATCGTTAGGAGCTCCGCTGGCGCAATCCGGCTGATGGTATTGGGCACGAAGTGTACGGCGAGGTCATAGGACATGATTTAATCGTCCTGTCCTGAAACCTAAACGCCGCTCGCGCGACGAGAGGAACGAAAGAAGAGCGCATGTTTTCGGCACCCTGGACTTTGATATCCAACGTGCGAATGCGCGAAGGTATCGAAGGAGGAAAGGCTTTGAGCCTTTCGAGCAAAAGCTCCGAGCTCAAACAGCCCGCAACGCCCACTTCCTCGGCAAGCACCTTTAAAGAAGTAGATTTCGCGGCTCTGGGCCCGCATCCATTAAAAGAAAATCCCACGATCGACAAACAAGTCACCAAAAAGAATTTGAGTTTTCGCATACGCTCCCCCGGGTTTTGTTCGCTTCCTTGCAAGAGCGATGCGAGCGCTTTGAGTCGCACGTCCTGACACGAAATTGTCAGAAGTGGCAAATCCTAGGCAGGGAGGTTTTCGAAAAAACACTCGATTTCCTCGCAAATGACCTGCGGCCCGCTTCTTGCTTTGGGTTGGGTTCATGAATGCATTAACGAAAACCAAACCGACGGAATGAGGAGCATCTTATGTCGCTAAAAAGAAACTTATACGCAGTAACCGCCATCGCACTTGTGGGCTTGTTTCAAGCTTGTAACGCTTCCAAGCCAGGTACATCTGGCGCTGGGATCGCAGCACCAACCGCTGAAAGCCTCGTAGCTGCAGCGGCTGCCACGCCAATCTCCGGCCCGGTAAGCTACGCCGGATTCACCAAACAAGACGGCTCAGCAATGACTCAAGCCGAGTTGGATGCCGCAATCGCCAAGTTCCCAGGGCTGGGCGTGAACCACAACCAGATCAAGGCTGCAGCACGCGCTGATGTCGCCTTGGGCGGCACGGTCACCCTTTGGGACTCAGCCGGTAAAGTGATCATGTGATCCCAGCCGTGGTGTTACCAGATGATTCGCAGCGTTGGTGGTCTCGTCTGGGGCAACCAAGGAACAGGGTCAATGCGCAGGCAACACTCTTGTGTTTGACTTGAGCGACTAAAGGACCTGCCAGCTGAACAAGGCCAGGAACAGGGTAAAGACAAGGAAAAGTCAAGTGTTCAGTCAACCGGCTTCCATGATCTTCTCGTGATGGCTTGCGAAGAAACCAAGCAAGAAGAGCCTAAGGAAGAACCTAAGCAGGAAGAGCCAAAGCAGGAAGAACCTAAGCAGGTTCCAACTCCTTCTCTACTAGCAGCGGTAATAGCGATTCATTTGAATCCAAGGAAAGGGTATAAACCACCCTTTCTTTTTTATCCAAAAGGTGACCCATGAAAACCCACATCGCTCCTTACCTAAAAACCCTTACGATGCTGGAGTGCGATCCTCCTCTGCCCGGCAACTCGAGCCAATTCCTCCGATGAGGAACAACAGGAGCTGAGGCAGTACCTGGTGGTTCTACTTAAAACCCCGGCGCGAGAGACCCACGAAGCTAGGCCAAGCGGAGATCAGTTTGCGTCGTTCTTAGGCGGGTCGATTTTTCCGAGCATCGTGGGAGCCGTCCCGAGCAACAGCCAAGTAGAGAAGATGTTTGATGTCTCCAAGATCCTTCGCACACCTAAGGACATGGAAGACATGGATCTCCTCTCCCAGACTCTGGATCGAAAACCCTGGTCCGACTCCTACTGGCCGCTGAACCGCGGTATGACCGCCAATCGATACGCGGACCGAGGCTTTCCATCTTCTCGAAACTGGAGCGCGAACTACAGCTACATCACGAGCACACCTGCCTCTGCTCTGGCTGCAAGCGGGCGGGCAGATGTCATGGCCCCATCCGAGAAGTACGACTACCTTCTAGGTGACGATTCCTACACATTGACCAATCGGTCTTGGGATATTCCCAAAGCCCTAGGATCCGTCGCGGGTTGGGCGGGCATTTGTGACGGCTGGTCAGCCGCGTCCATCTCTTTTGATGAACCTATTCGCAGCGTAAATGTGACGGGAGTTGGGAATCGCACCGTTCGATTCTACCCTCATGACATCAAGGGCCTGGCAGCCCTGTTATGGGCCAAAGCATCGGGCTCAACTAGCTTTCTCGGAAGCCGGTGCTCAAGCGTAAATCCAGAGGAGGACCCTGTCGGCCGAATCCACTCGCGCCAGAGTGCCTCGATAGCAATCCCGCTACTTGGCATTTGGCCGTGGTCAATCAGTTGGGAGTCGTGAAGAAATCTCTAATCATCGACACATCTTATAATTACGAAATCTGGAACTTTCCTGTTTGGCAGTATCGCTACAGCTACTTCAATCCGCAGACTCTACAGCCCACTGGAAACTGGCGAGACGCCTCACTCGCAAAGACCGGTTTACGATCGACAAGTTCAAGAAGTATCGCTCTTCGGAGGCTGAGTATGCCTTGGGTGTCAGCATGTATGTATCGCATGCGGTGGAGCTCAAGCCCAGCCACGCCGAAGGACCCCGAGCAAGCAACAAGACCATTCACTATGTTTACGATTTGGAACTGGATGCGAACATGAACATCGTAGGCGGGGAGTGGTACAGCGAGATTCATCCGGATTTTATTTGGGCCCCGAAAAACGGAGCTCGAGCGACTTCTGTTTCAGACCCGGAGTTGCGGGACCGAGACCAGTGGACGGGATCGCAAGCGATGCCCTCCAGCTGGACTCAGTCGGCAAGAGCGGCGTCGGTCCGCCTTCAACCCTTGGCCGCAGTCGTCGAACGACTCGTCCAATTGTCGAGCGGCGGAACAACTCCCTAGCTTAGGTCTCCGAGCAATCGGGCGGCGGAAGAGTCTCCCCGCCCGAGCTCACGCGCTTGATCGCATTCACCGCCTTAAAGGCGGCGTTGATTCGACCGTTGCTCACGATCTTGCCCTTCATGCTCGCGATCGGATCCACGTTACCCAGCAACGCGGATTTGATCTGCTGGTAGGTGAGGTCCGGTCTCAGAGCCACCATCGTGGCTAGCACTCCTGAGACCAGCGGCGTGGCCATCGACGTCCCGCTGAGATACTGGTACGCACCGCCGTTTTTGGTCGACAAGATGCTCGACCCAGGGGCTGCGATATCCACGTTGAGTGCTCGGCATGGTGGAGAACGTCGTGAAGCTTGTCGCTCTTATCGCTGGCCGCCACGCTCACGATGTTGTCGTAAGGATAGCTTGCTGGATAAAACAGCCGCGAGTCGTTGTTATTGCCCTCGTTTCCTGCTGCGGCGACAAAGAGAATTCCGGCCTTTTGAGCTCGACCGATCGCCTCTTGGAGTGCCTGCGATGTGTACAGACAGCTATTGCTGATGATCTGCACACCTTCTTGGAAATCGCGTAGTCTATTCCGCGTATCGCATCGGAGGTATAGCCGGAACCCTTGCTGCTGATGAATTTCAGCGGCAGCAGCCTCACGAGCTGCGAGTGGCCCGAAATTCCGATGCCGTTGTTGCCGACCGCACCGACCGTTCCCGCGACGTGTGTGCCATGGTAGGAAGGCGAGTCATCGGCTGTCACAAATCGAGAATTCGCGGCAAAGTTCCAGCCGTTGATATCATCGACAAAACCATCGCCATCGTCATCCTTTCCGTTGAGCGTCTCCTCTGGGTTAACCCAAAATGTTAGCCGCTAGATCAGGATGCGAAACATCCACGCCGCTATCTAGAACGCCAACGACGACGCTCTTGCTACCCCGGCTGATATCCCAGGCCTCAGCCGAGTGAACCGTGGCGTGCGCCCACTGACCGGCCAGGTCCGTGTCGTTAGAGATGAGCACCGGATAAACCTCATAGTCAGGCTCGATGTACTCATACTCGCTGGAATCCAGCAGATCGGCGACCTCTCTCGAGTTGAGCTCGCGACCAAACTCCATTCGATAAAAGTCGGAGTTCAGTGGCTCTACTTTAGCCGCTGCCGATGGATCGGCTGAGAGCCTCTCTTCGATCGCAGCCGAAGTGGACTTCATGGAGCTCTTCACCACGGGCGAAGACTTGACGATGAATCGCGTGTGCGGTGTCTCGGATTGAAGCGCTCCTCTCTCTAGCTGAACCGATGCAGCCCCAGAGGAACCCTTCGGACAGGCACCCAGGATCGGGTCACTGGCCGACGGGTCCACGCATCCGGAGATCACGACGAGCACTGCGGCTAGGGCTGCGGCGGGAAGCTTGTATTTGTTTCGGGTTAACTTCAGAAGGGTCGAACGAAAAAAACCTACATATCCATTGTTTAATACCAACACTAAAAGCACCTCCTTGGCACAAAGTGAGACTCGACTTTACGAATTCTTTCGGTCGGGTCAACCCATGCACGAGATGTTTTACGTTTGATTTACCTCAAAAAAGCCCGTTTTTAGCTCTACTCGAATTAAACGAGCGCAGAGATTGCGTACGCTCGGCCTCTCCTCTATCTTGAAGTCGCTATGCAAGCTGCATCGATTAGTCTTGCGGACCTTCCCGCGGTCCCCTCCACGCTTTTGATCCCACTCGCCGCTAGAGCGCGTGGAGCAGAGCTTTTTCCGAAACTCAAATTCGAGGACCCCTCGGCGCAGACGATCTTGGATCGCCTCGAGCAAAAGGGCGAAGCTTACTTGCGCGACCGACTCACAGTGTTCGGGAGCCTGAAGCGGTGCCAGATCATCAGACGCACAGCGGATGCGTTCTTCTCGAAGCACCCAGAAGCCATCGGCGTAAATCTGGGGTGCGGGCTTTCGAACTACTTCCAGTGGCTGGATAACGGAAAAAACTCCTATGTGGACTTCGACCTCCCTGAGGTCATGGAGATTCGCTCTCAACTTCTATCTCCTACGGGAAAAAGACATCGCTTTGTCGGAGGCTCTTTAGCGGATTCGGGATGGTGGGAGGCGCTCAAGCTTCCGCCCCATCAACCAGTGATCGCGCAGTGCGAAGGAGTCTCGATGTACTTGAAGCCGCAACAAGTCTCAGATCTCCTCAGTACGTTTGCTCAGAATGCCCCCCATGGTTCTGAATTGGTTTTGGATCACATGTGTTGGTTAGGCGTAGGCCAAGCCCATCGCAGCCCGGCTGTGCGCAAGACCCGGGCGCAATTTCATTGGGGCCTACGAAACAACGAGGAGTTCTCGAAAATTCACCCGCGCCTCACCCTCATTGAGCAACACACGGTCCTAAGGGAGTTCAACGCTTGGATTCGCCTCGTTGAGAATGTCTTTAAGAAGTTTTCGGGAGTGCCTATCTATGGCCTTTCGCACCTAGGACTTAAAACGTGACGCCCAACATCAGCATGATCGCATTGAGGTCCCCGCCAGACAGGCCACCGCCGATGGTTCCGAGCAAAAATCGATAGGCGGATGTGACGCGCAGCCCGAAAGCATGGTCCTTGTCAGTGAAACGAATCTCCGTTCCAACTGAGATCATGAAACCGTACACCAAACCATTGTACGTTGCCGTGGCATCGGTGAAGTTCGCCCAACCGAAATCCCCAAAGGCACCGATGAACGGCTTGAAATAGTTGGCCTTGGAAGCCACTAACTCCCCACCCAAAAGCACGTGCCCATCGATCAATCGATTCTGCCCAAAACTTGCCTCGATGAGGCCACCGAAGCTAGGTCTCAGCCACCACTCCCGCGGCTCGACATGGAAGTTCAGAAGAAAACCGAGTTGCGAGATAAGCCCAGTGGAAGGCTGCTGAAAAAAACCTAACCCGATATTGACGTTAGCCTGCGCGCTATCGGCCCGAGCGACCACGGGCAGCGCCGCGAAAGCGACAAGCGCTAAGAAAATCACCGTTTTAATGCGGCGTAGCAAAGAGTCTGCACGCATACGTCTACGCTTCGACAGCGAACTCAACAAACTTAATAGAAATAGACCGTCGAAAAACCCAAGGCCGGGCCCAGCGGCTGCTGAATGGGCAAGGAGACGTCAACTCGAAGCTCCGAGGCCGCAATCCAAGGAATTGTGAAAAGAAGGCCCGCTCCAACAGACAACCCCGCTCTGAAACCCTGGACGGTGCCCGTTCCCACAATTCCGTCAGTGAACACGTAAGGCAGGATCGCTAACCAATTCTTATCCAGGGTCACCACTCTGAAGTCGAAATTAAAAAGCGCGAAATGATCGAGCTGAAACGTGTTGTCGGCGTACCCGCGTACATAATCCGTTCCGCCTAAAAAGAAAATCATCTGATGCGGAACGCTCGTCGTCGTGCCTGCACGGATTCGCCCAACGATGTTGATCCGTTCGACTAGCTTCCAAAACGACACCGCCTCCAAGACCGCTTGCGCGAAATACTTAGGCACGCCTTGGGCAACGTAACCCAACTGAGGCTTGAGCTCCACCGTCCGCCCCTCAAGCAAATTGCGCGTGCGCCAAATCCTTCCATATCGGATCTGTGGCTCGATAAACCATCCGAAGACGGGCGTAGTAAACTCCATCACGCCGGCTGGCTGCGATGGATAGAAGTTATCCGAAAAAACCTCGCCAGCGCCGCCAAATTGCAACATGTCCTTGAACATGAGCTTGTAGGCACCGACGCGGCCTTTGGTGCGCTGAACGACGTTAAAGGGCCTCGTTCGCATCATGCTCTCAGCGACTGCGACGAAATCCGTAAACGTATTGAACATGCGCGGGTTCTCAAAATAGAGCCTTCCCCCGTGCACGCCATTGAAGTTCTGGTACAGAACCTCGGCAAAAAGATTGTGCCCCAGTAGGTTTCGCTCGCTCACACCCAAGATGACCCAAAACGAATTGCCGCCAAAGGCGCCCGAGAGCACAGGCTTGATCGTCCAACGCTCGTCGACTCGAAAGACGGCGATGTTTTTTCCCTCGCGAGTCTCAAGCCAACCTTTGACTTCGGTAAAGCCCGTGAGATTTCCAAGCCGATCCAACCCCAGCTTGTAGTCCTCCGCACTCACGATGTCTCCTGGCCGCCACGGAAGCTCTCGCTCAACGACGTATTGGTGGGTACGCGTCAGACCGATCCACCTTACTTCGTCGATCTTACAAGGAAGCTCGGGTTGCGGCACCCCAGGCTCCGGCCCCAAGGGAACAGCATTCGGGGGCGGTGTAGGCATTGGCGTCACGCTGGGAGCGGGCAAGGGGGCTGAAACCGGAGTTTCGGCAACCGACTCAGCTTGCTTTTGTTCCGCGGTAGCAGCGGGAGTGGGAGTATCGCTCGGGCTGGGTTCCTGAGCCTGGGCCATGGGCGCAAAGCAAAACACCTGCAAAGATATCGCGACTGCAACCTGGAGTAGCTTCAGAAATAGAACCTCAAGGATGCAAGAAGCAGGGTTTCGAACACGAAGGACTGCGCAGCCTGCGTCATATCAGAGTTGATTTGAAGGCGATTCAGACTCCCCGTGAATTGAGCTTCGTCCACGACTGAAAAAATCTTTCCGATCCGAAACTCATAGCCGAGCTGAGCAAGGAACATGGGCGAAGTTCCGGTGAACGACACCGGACCGAAAACCAATGTTCCGTTGTTAGGATCCGAGACCAATTCGTAAGCGCTCATCGTAACGAGATCTAAAATAACCCCGCCCCCAGCGCCGAGATACAGGCCACTTCCGAAAAGCTGCCTGCCTTGAATAAGAGCTGCGGGACGAATGCCAAAGGTCGTCACATTGATGCGAGAGAGGCTCGGCACTTCGTAAACGAGCGTCGAATAAGTCATCAGGTTCTGAAGGCTCAGATACATCGCTCCGCGCTCGCCGCCAAAGAGCTTGATCCCGAGATCTAAACCAAACGGAAAGGTGTACGTAAACGCAGGCACGAGCGTTAAATTCATCCCGCCCATCAGCCCGGCGAAAAAAGTCTGATTGATCTTAGCGCTGCGAGAAGGCTGCTCATGGGAACGAGAAGCCCCCGATGGGCTTGGAGCAGAAGGCTGCTGCGCTGGAGGTGCTGCGGGCGCGCCTCCAGCGTCCGAAATCTGCGCCGTGCGCACCCAACCCCACTTAGGCGACTTTCCGGGCTCGCGAATAACGACCTGACGCCAACCGCTGCGCTCCACTTCGCTCACCTGAAGCTGAGTACCTTGAGCGACATTCATCACGGCGGTCATCTTGCCGCCCTCGTTAGCCCAGAGCTGAGCCTGCGGCGTAGAAACACGAACGACGCTGATCTGAAGCGCGTAGGCAGGCAGGGAGGCAAAAACAAAACTCAGGATGGCGAAAGCTCTCCCGCCCCGAAACCCCATGCGATTGCCCATAGATAAAGGGTCTCACAAGAAAAGCCGCAAGCAAAGCATGCCGCGCCGCACGATCACGTTCCCAAAAGACGGAGTCGTTCGGCTTGATAGTCTTCTTTTAGGCGCGTGTAGGCTTCCTTGAAGATCCGAGCCATCTCGGCAGATTCGGGATCGTTGATCAAGAAACGACTCCCGCTGACTTTCATCGAGAACTGGAAAAACTTGTTCTCGATGATGATGGCTTGCAAGCGGGGCTGAAAGCGACTGGGCTTTGTGGGCCCCTGGGCATTGTCAAAACGAATGGCGATCTCGCTTCCGGCGCCCTGAAATCCCCTGGCCGCGGCATTGAGCATGTCGCGGAGGCTTCCTTCGATCGATCCCGGTACGAACACATCGACGACCGAAAGCGGGATGATACCCAAGACCCTGCCGGTCACCTCAAGACGATCAAACCCCAAAAGCTTGAGCTTAGCTTCGCCCCATCCTTTTTTTCGCGTGGCGAAAAATTTGCCGTGAAGGTTGTCCAGCACGATGCGAATTCCGTACGCCTCCATCGAGAAGCTTTGCTGAAAGGAAAGGACACGGTCTTTTTCCTCGGAGAGTTTAAACGGCTGTGCGCCCTTGATCAGCGAGTCATCCACATCAAAAGGGACGAACGCCCCATTTTTTACGAAAAACTGGAGCCTCGCTGAGCGTTGCTCTGTTCGAAAGCGCCACTTAGCAATTCGCTGGCCCTTTTCGTTCTTTAAGATGATTTGGCTTTCGGCCACGCGGCCTAGTTTTCGAAACCGATCAAAGAGCAGGGGAAACTCTTTTTGCAATGTCGTAAGTCTCACGCGCCACTGCAGATCAACCGCAGTCACTGAGCCCCAATTGGGATCCTCAACAGGGGATGCGATGGACTCGACAAAAAAGAACCGATCAAAAAAGCCCGAGAACTGAGGAAAGTCATGCTTGAGCTTGGCGTAAACCGCTCGGTCCGAAACGCGCTCCAATCGCGGCTGCAGCGGCCTGATCTCCGGGAACGCGTCGGCCGCGGCCTTTTTGGATTCGGCCACCGCATGCTCTGCTTCTTGAGCCATGATCTCCACGAACTGAAGCATCTCTTGGTAACGAATCTCGCCCAAGGTCAGCTCGCCGCCAAAACGCATCTTGTAGAGCGAAAGATCGCGCTCATCGATCGTTTCATGTCCGGCTCAACTCCATGCGCCATGCCCAACGACCAAACGAAGCGTTCCACCACGCCCTCTCTTCCAGGTCAACAACATGAAGTTGGCCAGCCTCCTCCCTGGGCACGCCTAAAGCGTGAGCCCACCGGGGCCCGAATTCCTCAGGTGGCCCTCCTTCGGGAAGCACCGCGTACATCGATTGGAGATTCAGCGATCCAAAGCGTTGCCTAAGGTCCTCGAGGTACGCCAGCGTGCGTTCTTCGAGCACGAGTTTGCCGCCAAAGACTCGGCCGGCGAAATCAATCGTTTGATCGCCTTCCTTGATGCGCTCCGAGAGCTTGCCGTGACCAAAGGGCGTAATAGCGCGCCAAAAGCCTTGGGCACCGCCCGCAATCGCGGCCTGAGCGTTAAGGGAAAAAATGAGAAGCAGGAAACTAAGCGGCTTGAGCAGTACTGGCAGCTGCCGCTGGCGCAGCTGCTGCTTCGAACTTAGCGTCTTTGGGAACCTGGAAATACACGAGCGTAATGTCGTCCGGAAGAGCCGGTACGGGCCCGATGATCTCGCGCAGCTTTTGCATCGACTGTTGGCTTGCTGCATGGGGGTCTCCGCCTGCTTGCACAGCCGAGTCTACAAGAATCTTCAGAAGTTTGCGATTTGAGACTTTCTTACCCAACGCGCCAGGCGCTTCGATAAATCCGTCGGTGTAAAGAATGATCGCGTCACCAGCGGCCAATTGAATGCGGCCAGATTTCGCCTCAACGGCCTCCATGCGGCCTAAGGCAGGGCAGGTTTCGACGACCTCGGCCTTCAGGTGCTTGACGAGATCGTCGGGCGCAATTTCGGCCACTGACTTGCCTGAGAGCACGTAGGGCGGGAAATGCGAAGCATTTGCGAACATCATCTCGCCGGTCTTCAGATTCATGACCGTTGCCAGAAATGTCATCGACGCAGTGCCGTTGGCAGAGGATCGCACCGCTGTATTGAGATACTTGAGGATCGCAGCGAGCGATGGTGGTTGCTGCACGGCACCTTTGCGATCCGAGAGGGCTTTGAGCTGCTGGAAGATCTTAGCAAA
>JBGAWT010000106.1:0-10950 GCA_044227445.1 Bdellovibrionia bacterium
AACCGCGCTCATAGAGCTTGAGGAACAAAAACTGTGTCCACTTGTAGTAATTCGGGTCGCACGTGGAGACCTCGCGCGTCCAATCAAAGCTAAAGCCCAGCGTCTTTAATTGTCGCTTAAACGTCTCAATTGCTTTTTGGGTCGTGATCGCCGGGTGCACTCCGGTTTGAAGCGCATACTGCTCGGCGGGCAAGCCAAAGGCGTCCCAACCCATGGGGTGAAGAACGTTAAAACCCTTGGCCCGCTTGTATCGGCAAAGAATGTCCGTGGCGGTGTAGCCCTCAGGATGACCCACATGAAGGCCTGAGCTGCTGGGGTAGGGAAACATGTCCAAAACGTAATATTTGGGCTTCGAAGAGCCGGTTTCGGCCCTAAAAACCTGTCGCTCGTCCCAGCGGTCCTGCCACTTTTTCTCGATCTTTTTAGGTTCGTACGCCATGCTTAAGGTTTTTCCTTTATCACGGATTTAGCCTAAAATGAGAGCTAAGGATGAAGCTCCTCTTGGTCCAGGAAGACCTGGAAATTCGAGAAAAACTTTCGTTTTCAATCGAGGCGACGTTCCCCGATCTGGCGCTCATTCGCGCAGCGACTTTAGACGAAGCAAAAAAAGCGCTCGCCGCACCGGATGCCGCCATCGTTTTGATCATTTTTGACCTTCCTAGCGTCAAACCCGCGCTCATCGAAGAGCTCATGTCCCATCACCAAAACATCGGGGTGCTCTGGGTCTTGAGACAAGTCGTCGGAAAACCGCAAGCCCTTACGGCTCCGCAGCCTAAGGGCGGCTGGTCGCTGCTAGGCAGCTTGCAATCAGACAACCTCATCTCAGATGCGATCGCCGAAATTCGCAAGCTCTCGGACAACGGGCGCATCCCCAAACTCACGTCCACTGCGGATGCGCAGACGGGATACTGTAAAATCAAAACCGAGATCCTGCTCTCCGTGGCGCCGCTTAAGGGTGATGTCTACATCCTCTTGGGCGAGAACCACTACGTGAAGCTTTTTCATGAGGGCGATTCTTTTGATCCCGAGGATCTGGAGAAATACACGCAAAAGAAGGGGATTCAGTACCTGTACATCCCCCTGCCTCAGACCAAGGAATTCATTCAGAAGTACCAACAAGACCTCTTGGCCCATTCAGGCCAGATGACGCTAGAAGATCTGGCCGAGAAAAATGAATCGTTCTTGGAAACCGTCCAAGCGCTCAACCAAGCCATCGGCTTTACCAAAGAAGTCCAAGGCTTGGTCAAAACCCAGCTCAAGACCAGCGTGGATGTCATGGGTAAGAGCCCCAACCTCAGCCAGGTGCTCGCTCAGCTGGAAGCCTACCGAGGCAAGTACATCAGCTCGCACTCAACGCTAACCGCCTACTTTGCTTGCGCCATCGCCACACATCTGGAGTGGGGATCTGAAACGACGTTCCACAAGCTCACCTTGGCCTCGATGCTCCATGACATCGCTTTAGACAATCACGATCTGGCTGCCGTTGAGTCCATGGGCGAGATCGAAAAAGGAAATTTCACCAAGGAAGAAAAGAAGCTCTACGCAAGCCATATGATGAAGGCTGCGGAGATGGCCCGCAAGATGTCTGACGTCCCTTCGGACGTCGATGCGATCATCGCGCAGCACCATGAGCGCCCTGACGGAAAGGGCTTTCCGCGCGGCTTGACGGCGTCCTATATCTCGCCGCTTTCTTCCGTATTTATCGTGGCCCATGAGCTAGGAAAACGAGCCCTGAAGGTTCCCCCAGGGCAGCTCGATATCAAAGCGTTCATGGAAGAAACGCGCACGCGCTTCAACACCACGCAATTCAAGAAAATCATCGGCGCCCTCGAAGAGCTCACCAAGCTTTAGGCCTGACGGGTGGCGTATACACGGTGAGCCTGAGATGCGCGTCAGAATAAATTCCTTTATGAATTATTTCATATGGGGATAATTTATTCATGCCATTGGAAAACGTAGAACCAGCCAAGCTTCAACGACTGCTGACCGCCATCCAAGATCTCTCTCAAGCCCAGTCGCTAGAAAAAATCATGGAAGTCGTTAAGACCGCAGCTCGCGCGCTCGCCGGTTCGGACGGAGCGACCTTTGTGCTCAAAGACGGCGATATGTGCCACTATGCCGACGAGGACGCCATCGGACCGCTTTGGAAGGGCCGCAAATTTCCGATGCAGTTTTGTATCAGTGGCTGGGCGATGATCAACAAGCAGCCCGCCGTCATCCCAGACATCTACGCCGATGGACGCATCCCGCCGGATGCTTACCGCCCGACGTTCGTCCGAAGCCTCACGATGGTTCCCATTCGCGCCGCAGACCCGCTGGGCGCGATCGGAAACTACTGGGCCTCGCATTACGAAGCCACCGATGCCCAGATCGAACTTCTTCAGGCGCTCGCCAACAGCACCTCCATGGCCATGGAGAGCCTCAGCCGCCAGAAAAAGCTCTAGCCGGCCTTAGGCAGACGCTCCTTGGAGCGTTGAACTAAATGCGCCATTTCTTCAAGCTCGGAGAGCGAGAAAACCTTCTCGACCTTTGGGAAGAACGTTCGCTCCTCTTCATTCACGTGTTGCTCAACGGTTTTCTTAAGCTCCTTGATGGCTGAGGACCACTCGTTTCCCGCACTCTTGATTCGCTCGACCTTTGAGATGCCTCGGCGAATCTCGTCGTGCTCGTTATAAGCGCGGTTGGCCTCGGCCTTTGTTTCGTCCTTTCGTGCGGCGCGCGGATAAAGAATTTCCTCCTCAGCCACGACGTGCGCATTGAGCTCGGATGAAATCTCGTTAAACGTCTCGAGGCGTTTAGCGAAGTCCTCGCTCTGGTCAATCTTCTCAAAGAGATCCTCTATTTTGCGATGGTCTCGCTTCAAAACATCGATGACGCTGATCATGACATCCTCCTCGCTCGGGCGAACCGAGCTTCTCACCCAAGAGAAAGCAACATCCATACCGCGGGGCCAGCCCTACAAGTGCGTTTGGCGCGCGCACTTTGCCAGAGATGGCGCACCATACGTCAAAAGAGACCCCGCGCAATGCCGAGGATCCATCACGATTGCGGATTGGGTTGGTATAGCCCGTGCAGTTAAGAGACTTCGAAAGGCGAAAAACTGCCATGAAAACAACTTTATCTTCCGATCTACGAGTCAGCTCTTTGTTTATGGCCGGACTTATCGGCACGGCGACGATGATTGCGCTGGCTTACTTGCTCATGGCAGGCGGCGTGCCGGTTCCAGATCTCGCCGCACAATGGGGCTCGTTTTTTAACCAGAGAACTTATCCTCCTATGTTTAGCAACTCCTGGTGGGCCGGGATGCTTTGCTTTGGCGCTGCGGGCGTCGTGATCTTTCCATTGATCTACAAGCTTTTGGCCCAACAGGATGTCGTGCCCTCCCGAGAGATGAGCGGCGCGCTGTTCTTTGGCGTCCTACTCTGGTTACTGGCTAGCGCCATCACGGCTCCCCTTGCTGGCGAGGGGGTTTTCTTTAGTGCGGGCCCCAACGCCTTAGTTCGCTCCCTCACGCATCTCTTTGCATGGTTGGTGTACGGATTTACGTTTGGCAGCATCCTGCAAGCGCGAACGACGCCGATCGTTTCGCACACCATCCGCCACGACAAGCACGACATCTCCAAAGCTGCGTAGTCTTACTTGTGGAGCGTGCCTTGGAGGTATTCTTCGTATTGCGCAAGATACTGCTCAAAGCTCAGTCCCTTGCCTTCGATGAACACCGGGAAGTTATTTGGAACCATCGCCATTTCAAAAGCGATGAAACCCGGTTTGGACATTCCTAGGAACTTGAGCTGCGCTCGCTCTTCGGCCGTCTCAACGCCGATCCAAAGCAGATTGGGTGGGCGAATGTCAGTGGAGAAAGCTGCCGCTCCGTAAGTCGCTTGAACCATTTGATAATGGTTGCGCAATCCTTCGATCATCTCAGGAGGAAGCCTATTTCCGTTGGCTTTGTAAATCTCCGCGATCTGCGAAAGTCCTTTTCCTCGGAGCAACGGCTTAAATATAAGCATGCCGCGGCTCGTGGGCACGGCGGCTAAGATCGGCGCCACAGGAAGCGTTCCCTTGCGCCAAGCCGGCGACTTTGGAAAGAGGGGAGAGGCTTCGATCTTAGGAACCTTAGAAACGAGGCGCTGATAACTCTCCGCCTCACGCACGTTCTCAGCGTTGGTAAATGGAAACGACATTCCAAAATTAATGCGCCTGAGGGTGTGGGGGATCTTCACCGCAAGCAAACCGCTAAACGCGTGTTCGCCCACCCCTCGAACCAGGGCCTCAAGCTCCGGGTCAGAAATATGCGTCACGACGGCTACTTGGCCGAAAAAACCCGCTCCCAAAGACTTCCCAAGCCCCAAACTAAAAAGCAGGGGTCTTCCGGTCGCGGTTTTGAACTGTTCGGTGGTTAAAAGCAGGGATTCGTTGGTGTTGGATTCAACGAGCTGCTGATAGGGCTTTTCTAGCAATTCCGCGCACTTACTTAGAATGTGATCCCAGGGCGCAGCAAGAGCGGGCGCTCCGCGCAGCCCAGCTAGAGCTAAAAGGCCTGCAAATTGAGGGATCTTGCGTGCTCGCATCGACCCCCTGGTAGCACGCACCTTTTATCCGGTCAATTGTTGACAGATTTGATCTGCACGCTTACGGTGCGCCGCATCATATGATGAAGAGAACCCTAGTGCTCCCGCTGTTGGCGTCCTTGGTTTTTTCACTCACCGCGCAGGCTGGAGTCTGCGATCTAAAGGCCCTTGAGTCAGCAAAGGCTCCCCGCGAAAAAGTCACCATTCTCGTCGAAGGCGCCGGCGACGTCGTTGAGCGCTTCTACCAACCGGCCCTAGCAAAACTGAAAGCCAAGTACGGAGCCGAAAAAGACATTCAGCTCATTTTCACTGACATGAGCATGGGTGAAGACGCGATCCGAAAGGAAAAGCGCCTTCGCATCAAAGAAAAGCTCGAGTCCATCGGCGCTCAGTACATCGACAACTCCACGCCCGAAGGACAAAAGGCTTACGCCGCAGCAACGCCGGATTATGTGGTCGTTGCAACCCCCGCATGGCTTCACAGCAAGCAGGCAAAAACTTGGACCGAGCGAAAGAATCCGCCTAAGCGCGTGTTCATGGAAAAGCCCGTGGATTCGATTGAGGGTCCCGCGCAAAATCTTTTGGAAACACTCGCGGCTGCCGATCCTCGCGTCATGGCCTTGGATCACTATCGCCCAAAATCTGGCCTCAACCCTTATATGGTCGCTCGCATCGAAGGCTGGTTGGGCGGCAAGGTCGAGAAGTTTAAGTACTACCTGCTTGAAGATCGCAGCAGCGCGGATCCGACGAACAACGTTGCAAACACGCGGGACGGCGCCATCGAAGGCGAAGGCCGCGTAGCCGTTCTCAAAGAAGGCGTCGCCCTTGACCTGCTCTCCCACATGCTTGCCATTGTTGATTACTTCGGCCCCGTGGCAACGACCCGACCGGTTCGCGTTTGGGCCGGCCGCTACACCGGCGTAGACGGCAATCCGCTCAAGCCCACTGAGATTCCGGCAGAGACGTTTTTTGCCACGGAGTTCACCTTTCAAGATCACCACGGCAACACGATTCAAGGCGAAGCAGCCGTGGGCAAGGGCATCAAGGGCGTGCGCGCTTACGGAAAAGAATTCGAGCACAACGCCAAGCTCGTGGAATTCGTCGGCGCCAACGGCAAGAAGGTCCGGCTGGATCTCAGACGCGTGGGCGAAGGCGCCGGCAATATGCTGTTTTTGGACGCAAACGGCGAAGTGGCTTACAAACGAAAGCTCACGACCGAGCCTTACGAGCTGTTCTTTGAAGGCATCATTACCGGAAACTCCGGCGAAAACGGTTTCTCCATGCATATGGAAGAAGGAATCGCCATCCTTCGCAAGCTCAACGAATTTAGGAATCCTCTTTCGCGCCAGCCGCTCCTACCGCTTTACCCAGGCGGCATGAAAGGCCTGCGAGACGCACCGTATGTTGAGGACCTTCTCAAGAGTCTGCCGCGCCTTTCGGGCCCGGGAGCTAAAACCGTGACGTTAGCCGAGCAGTACTCCCATGTAGCTGCGGATCGCGACTTCTTGATGATCGGCGGCGCAGGCGTCATGGGCAAGGGCTTCACCAAGCGCTTAGCCGAAGCAGGTAAACTTAAGGTCGTCGTTTCGGATCCTTCGCCAAGCGCGCAGTCCGTGATCGATAGCTTGGGTCAAAACTTGGACATCAAGCTCATTACCGATCCGTACGAAGCGGTGGCCTCGTTGCAACGCCCGCGAAAGATCATGTTTTTGGTACCGAATGAGAAAATCCTCGACGGCGTGCTCTCTCGCATCGAGCCCGTGCTCGAGCCAGGAGACGTGGTTGTCGATGGCGGCAACTCGCTCTGGAGCGAGACCGAAAAGCGCCAGGCCCGATTGGCTGCGCGCGGAATCGACTTTATCGGAATGGGTGTCTCGGGCGGTGAGCGCGGCGCACGCGACGGCTCGAGCATGATGCCTGGAGGCTCCGCCGCAGGTTACGCCAAGGTGCGGCCGATTTTTGAGTCGATCGCGGCCCAAGTTCCTTCCTTGAATCCGGCGACCAACATGACATTCCCAAGCGTCACTTACGTTGGACCCGGCGGAGCGGGTCACTACGTTAAGATGGTGCACAACGGAGTCGAGTACGCCGAGATGCAGATGCTAGCTGAGAGCTACGACATTTTGTCCGAAGGCATGGGCTACTCCGCTGGACAGATCCGCGAGATCTTTGGTCAATGGAACAAAGGCGAGGTGAACTCCTTCTTGTTAGGCGCGGCCGAAAAAGTTCTGGGCCGCACGGATGATCGCACGGGCAATCCTTTGGTTGACCAAGTTTTGGATAAGGCCAAGCAAAAGGGCACAGGCAAGTGGAGCGCGGAGAGTTCGCTGAATTTAGGCGTTTTCGCTCCTACGCTCGATGTCGCCGTCCAGGCTCGCTTCGCTTCGGCGCTCAAAGACGAGCGCGTGGCGCTTCAGGCGGTTCTTAAGGGCCCCAAGCTCAAGACGCTCAGCCCAAAGACTCAAGACAAACTGCTTCGTGAGCTCCCTAAGGCGCTGCTAGCCGCCAAGATGCTGGATTTTGCGCAAGGAATGCACCTGATCCGCGTGGCTTCGCGCGAGCAGTTTAAGGGCAACGTTAATATCGGAGCGGTCACCGGCATCTGGCGCAGGGGAAGCATCCTGCAGGGTCATCTCCTGGATAAGATCAATCAGATCTACGTGGATAACCCCGCGATTGAGAACCTGCTGTTTGACCCTTCATTCCAATCCGAGCTCAACGCGTCGATCAACTCGCTTCGGTATGTCGTGAACTTGATGTCCGGCCGCGGAATCCCGCTTCCGGCGTTCTCAAGCGCATTGACCTACTACGACAGCATGCGCCGCGGAAAGCTTCCAGCCAATTTGCTTCAAGCACTGCGCGACTACTTCGGCGGTCACCGCTTTGAGCGCATCGACGAGCAAGGCGAGCATCACGATACGTGGGGAGATTAAGGCCTCGGGTTTGCTTGACCGTTGGGCGGCTTCGGATACCGTAAACCCATGGGGTTTATCAAGGTCATCAAGCGGCTCATGACGTTCAAAATGAAGCCCCGCCCATACCTGCTTTATCAGGCGCTAGGCTCTGTTTTAGTCAACGCCGCCATTACAGCGGCGACCCTTTGGCTGGCGCATCTTCCTGACTTTGTGCCGTTTGCTGGCAAGGCCGGCATTGCCCGCGATCTCGTGCTCACGACATTTGAGATCGCAGCGCTCACCGTCGTGTTTGGAACCGTGTTTGTTCGCTTGGATCGACATATGGGACGAGTAACTAATTTTGCTTCGACCCCTCGCTTACCGCGGGCATTGAATTTCGTCATCCGTTCCGTCTTTCTTCGTTCGCTTTTAGCCGGAGTGCTCTTCACTGGAGGGTTTGGATCGCTCACTCTCCTTGTTTTTTCGTGGCTTGGCATCGAGGGGCTCGCCTTTTGGGAATACGTCCGCTTCAAAATGCTCTATGGCGTGGGTATCGGAATGATCGTCACTCCCATTAACGCCTATTGGGTGCTCGCTCCCAAAACCTAGAGCTTGACTGATTTCGTAACATATGACACGAGGCGTCACATGAAACGCCTTAATTTCATTCGGATTTTATCGGTTGCGCTTCTCTTCACGCTCCCTGTTTTTGCCGCTCCCAAAGGGGAAGACTGGAACGTTGAACACGAAATTCCCGAGTTCACGCTCGTCGGCGAAGTCTCGGATGCGGAGCGGGTACTGGCCAAAAGTCTGCGCCAGGAGTTGCTCGAGAACCTCACGTACTGGAAAAACCACGGCCTTCCGAATCCACCGGACCTCACGGGCATCTACTACATGTCCAACTTCCAAACGATGACGGTCGAAGACCTCATTAAGGCATTCAATCCAAACCTGCCCAACGTCAAAGAACACATCTTTGCTCAGTACGAGCACTTCAAACGCTCCAAACTCTGGAGCGTCATTAAGTACTTCGAAGGCGTCATCAAAGGTGGATCAGCAAGCTCGAAGAAAAAATCTAAGAAGACAGAAACGGCGGAAGTAGAAAAACCCGTTGCGGCTCCCGCAGAAACTCCTGCCGAAGGCGCTAAAGACGCGAAGGCCGAAAAGAAACTCGACTTCGCTCAGATGTTCTTCAGCCAATACGTCAAACTCAGATATGGATTTTCGACTCCTGACGTCATCGAAGACCTGACTAACGGTCGAAAATACAGCGAAGTGGCCGACGCGAAGTCCGAGATGGTGGACAACGCTTTTTATGCCCAAACCCTGCGCATGGATTTGACCGACGTTCTGCCTCTAGCCAGCGAAAAAGATGTCGCCGGCCAAGTCGATTGGAACGCGCTCATCGACACCAAGAAGTTCATGAAAATCCAGAAGACCACGGAGATCACGCCTCGAATCGTGATTCTGCCTCGCTCTACTCAAGGTGCGAACGACATGTCGGTGACGACGCTTGCTGACTCGACGGTTACCACCCACGAGCTAGGCCACCACATCATCACGACCATGGGCGAGAAACGCCCAGTCCATCGCATGATCCACGAAGTGTTTGCCGATTACCTGGCTGCCGCACCTACGAACGACCCTAAGATCGGGGAATTCTTCGCGCAAGCATCAGGCACGATCGCAGAGCGCCTCAAGGGCGGAGCAAAAGAAGAGCGTGAGATCGAGCTGGTTCGCGCATTTGAGCGGCTTGCCGAAAAAGAAGTCCTCAGGGACATGGCTGAGTTTTCAAATATCGATACGCTGGATCGCAGCTATCGGATCGCCAATGAATACGACGGCGGAAACCCCCTTCGTAAAATGATGTGGGAGCTTCGTAAAGAGCGCCAAGCCAAGGGCGACGTCGAAGCGCTCGATGAGATCGTTCTGGACTCACTTCGCGATTTCTCCTTCCTGCCCTCGGTCATGTCGACCCGAACGAGCCTCTGGCTCATGGTTCGCAGCCTCATCACTTCTGGCCACAGCTACCTCAAGCTCTGGAACCTCAAGCGCAAGGTGACGAAGGCATTGCCCGCCGCCATTGAGTTCACTCCGGCAGAAAATGTCGCCTTCAAAGAGACGATCTCAAAGGAGATCGCCAAGCTCGAGGCGAAGAAGCGTTCATCCCGGATTTTCTGGCAACGCCTTGGCATGGGTAAGCGCGAAGCAATCTCAGCTGATTACGTGCTGCCTGAGTTCCTGCGCGTGATGTATCGCCGCGCGCAAGCCGAAAGCCCTGAGCTCGCTGCAAACCTCCGCTCGCGCGCTGAGCAGCTCATGAACTCCAAGTCCATTTTGGTTCAGACCAAAAGCGGAACGGAGGAGCTCGTTTTCACTCGCTCGCGCCTCGATAAAATGAATCTCGTGGCACGCCTCAAGGTCAAATCCATCCTGAGCCGCCTGGAGATCATTCGTCCCGAGATCACCGCGCTCACGGCAGCCGCCGAGTCTGACGAGGCGGTGACCCCTAAGCTTGAGAAAGCCAAGTCGACTTATGCACGCTTGCTCGAGGGCCTTCAGGAGTACGAGCGCACCGGATCTACGTTTAAGCTCTTCTGGCCACATCCGTTCATGGATGCCTTCCAGGGTGTGATTAGCGCGTATCAGTACCTGAGGAAGAAAAAGACGGAGAAGAATAAGACACCTCCTCCTCCTACGGATGCGGAGTGCAAGAGTGTCTTGATGTAGTTCAGTTGATCTTGAGTTAAAACCCGGCAACAACTTTGGAGATTTTTATGCGTTCTTTACTTGGAGTTTTCTCGCTGATTATTCTTAGCAGCTGCGTATCGCCGCTCTTTACCGTTCCTTACTCCGCCTATTTGAGCTTGAACTCTTTTCCCGACGAATCTTGGGGCTGGACTGCGGACGAAGTGCGCGCCGAGAAGGATCGTATTTTTTCGGACTTCCAAAAGACCCTAGGGAAATCGGCGCTACAGTCCTGTGACCGCGTTTGCTTCGAAAGCATCGCCGCTCGTATCAAGGGCATTAATCTCACCGACGATAGCGTCGCGACCGCTCAATTGACGGTCTCCCCGATCACCGTTGCGGGCGGAGATGACCAAGGCGGCGTCCTGGCTCGCTACTCGATTTCTGTCCAACGCACCGTGAAAGCGCGCGTCGAATGCAACCTGACCTCCAATGAAGTCGCGGCGACTAAGGGCCTCTTTAGGCGAGGAAATACGATTCGCCTGAAGGCTGACGGCACGATTGTTGATACCGCTGGACTCTTCGTGATGCGCTCAGGCGCGACGTTCGGAAAAGAAGCCGCCGATGACTCGGCCACACCGCTTTCGGTCACCGATTGCAAGATCGTGGGCCTGGAGCTTCTGTACGGCGAGGGAGAGTAGTACTGGGGATCTGAGGGGGGAGGGGCTTCTCCTTCCGCTCCTCGCGCTATACGCGCTCGGGCTGCAGTCCGGGCTCGCTTGCGACCGCTAAAGCGG
>JBGAWT010000107.1:0-11677 GCA_044227445.1 Bdellovibrionia bacterium
CGGAGTTCACTGCTTCTTTGAGTTCGGGCACGGCCTTAGATTTGCGAGCGACTTTCATGAAGGCATATGCCGTGGCCTCTGGAAGTTTTAAGACATTGACGCAATATCCAAACAACGATGTTTGTTCGAACTGCCGGTAGCCGCGGCGCTCATCGATTTGTTCTAAGATCGAAAGCAACTCGCGCTCGCAGCGAAGATACTCTTTGGAAATCTGGATGGCCTGCTCATGAAGGTTTTGAATGTTCATGAGGAATCACTAACACGTGTTTTCCACGCCCTCGTAAACGCCATGGGTGGCTCATAAATAAGCTTACAAAAATAATTTAGAAAAACTGGCTCATGCACTTAGATTGCGCGATAGCGAGCTCAGTGGTCGCTACGGCGAGCATTTAAGAGGTCCTCCATAAAACGAAGGTAATTCTCTCGAAAACCCGTCAATGAAAATTTAAAGAATTTTTTCTGCCGCGCCACTCTTCTTTGCGAAGCTCCCAGCACCTCGCGTGACATCTCTCTCGACCAGTGTTCCAAAACCCGGCAAGATGCAACTCGATGAGGGTATTGATCCTTCTTTTTTTGCTGACGGTCACCACCGCCCAAGCCGCTGACATCGACGATCGCTTGGCACGCTCTCAGGCGGCGTGGTCAGGCCATATGATCACAGCAGGAGTCGTGTCCTCGGTGCTCGCAGCGGGTTGGGTGGGGGTAGGAGCCTACGCCGCCGTGGCCAACCGCGAGACGGGGTGGCTTTGGGCGACCGTCAGCTGGGCCCAAGGACTATCGACCGCTGGAGTTTCGATGGGTTTCTTTCTTCTGCGAGGCGCTGAAGAACGGCGCTACCAAGAGTATCTGGCCGAGTCCGGTGAAGAACGTGCTCAGCATGCAGTGCACCTTCTCAAGTCCTATGCCGACAAGTCCTTTGGGCTCAGGATGATCGAAGGCATTCCGCTGGTCTTAATCGGAGGGGGGCTTTACGCGCTTACGCCCTACGGGGTCGGTTTTCCGATTGCTGCATCCGGCCTCGTCATCTTAGGCGCCGTTCGCTTGATCTTTAAGGAACCACCTGAACGCGAATGGGACGAGTACCAGATCGATCGCGACCTGCCGCACGTACTTAATGTCACCCCTGTTTTCGCGCTGCTTCCAGATCAAGCCTACCTAGGGCTTCAGGCCCGCTTCTAGTCAAACGCGCGGCGCCGCGGTAACCTGTATAAAGGATGATTGGAAAGAAAACCGAAAACGTCATTAACCGCGCTATCCGATACGCCGTCGAACTTCACGACGAGTATTTCACGCTCGAACACGTGTTCTGGAGCTTGCTCAAAGACAAGGCCATCCAAGACGTGATCGAGGCCTGCGGAGGCGATCCCGATCAGATGCGCCTGGCGCTCGAAGAGCACCTCACCAAAGAAGGTCCCAAGGTCGCCGAAGGGGTTCATCCTGTTCCCACCCTCGGTATCCAGCGCCTCATCCAACAAGCACTCATTCAGGTCCAATCCAGCGGCCGCACCGAAGTAGGACCCACGGATCTGCTTGTGGCGCTATTCCTAGCTCGCGACTCCTTTGTGTTGGCTCTGCTTGAGAGCCATGGCATCGAGCGCGTGGAGTTGCTCAGTGTGATCAGCCACGGGCTTCCTTCGGGCGAAGAGTCCAATGGCGAAGAAGACGGCGACGATGACACCGCTCCAGCGCCCCGCGGGCCAAAGACCCTGGGCGAAGAGCCGCTCACCAAGTACACGACCAACCTCAATGACCGCGCACGCGCGGGGAAGATCGATCCTCTGATCGGCCGCTCCAAAGAGATCGAGCGCATGGTTCAGACCCTGTGCCGGCGGCGCAAGAACAACCCGCTGTTAGTGGGCGAGGCGGGCGTAGGCAAGACGGCGCTGGCAGAAGGTTTGGCGCTGCGGATTACCGAGAACAAGGTTCCGGAGCTGCTCAAAAGCGCCGTGGTTTACTCACTCGACATGGGAAGTCTCATGGCGGGCACCCGCTACCGAGGGGATTTCGAAGCACGCGTCAAAGAGGTTCTCAAAGCACTCGAAGGCAAGCGCAGTAAAGGCGAGATGCCCATTCTTTTTATCGACGAGATTCATACGCTCGTGGGTGCGGGCGCCGTGGGCGGCGGCTCGCTGGATGCCGCTAACCTCCTTAAGCCGCTTTTGTCCCAAGGCGAGATTCGCTGCGTGGGCTCGACGACTTACAAAGAGTACCGCGCGCATATCGAAAAAGATCACGCGCTCTCCCGTCGTTTTCAAAAGATCGATGTCGTGGAGCCCACTGTCGAAGAGGCCATCCAGATCTTGCAGGGCCTTCAATCTCGCTTTGAGGAGCACCATCAGGTGAAGTACACGCATGAGGCCATCCGCGCGGCCGTCGAGCTGGCGGCCAAGCATCTCACCGACTTGCATCTGCCAGACAAGGCGATTGACGTGATCGATGAGGCGGGCGCTCGCGCTCGACTTGCTGGAACTCAGGATCAGAAGATCGACGCCCCTCAGATCGAAGAAGTCATCTCCCAGATCGCGCGCATCCCAGCTCGCTCGGTGAGCGTTTCCCAAAAGGATCGCCTCAAGCAGCTGGATCGGGACCTCAAGCTCACGATCTTTGGCCAGAACGAAGCTATCGAAGCGGTTTCGACCGCAATCCGTCTGGCGCGCTCAGGCCTGCGCACGGGCGATAAGCCCATCGGTTCGTTCCTGTTTTGCGGCCCTACGGGTGTCGGCAAGACCGAGCTCTCCAAACAATTGGCATTGGCCCTAGGGGTCCAAATTCTTAGGCACGATATGAGCGAATACGGGGAGAAGCACACAGTCTCGCGACTCATCGGAGCGCCTCCCGGATACGTAGGCTTTGATCAAGCCGGCGTGCTCACCGATGCGGTGCTCAAGAACCCTTACGCCGTCGTGCTTTTGGATGAGATCGAAAAGGCCCACCCTGACGTTTGGAACATCCTGCTTCAGGTGATGGACCATGGGACGCTCACGGACAATAACGGCCGCAAGGTCGACTTCCGCAACGTCGTGCTCATTTTGACCTCAAACGTGGGTTCGCGCGAGATGGAGCGAAAGCCTCTGGGCATGAGCTCGGCGGATGCTGACGCCAAAGCTCCTCAAGCTGCCGCCAAGAAGGCAGTCGAGCAGGCGTTTACCCCTGAGTTTAGGAATCGCTTAGACGCTATCGTGTTCTTCAATCCGCTGAGCACGGAGAACATGCGCCAAGTCGTGATGAAGCAGCTGCTGGAGCTCGAAACCCAGCTTCTGTCCAAGAACGTCGAAGTCACTTGGGACGAGAGCATTCAGGAATGGATGCTCAAAAAAGGCTACGACCGAGCCCTGGGAGCACGCCCGCTGGCTCGCCTCATCCAAGATCGCATCAAAAAGCCCCTGGCTAACGAGATCCTCTTTGGCAAACTTGAGAACGGCGGTCGCGTGACCGTTGCAGCCAAAGACGATGAGGTTACGTTTACCTACAAGTCGGCTAAGCCTCCGAAGGGCGGCTCGGGAAAAGCTTCAAACCCAAAGCGTGAGTCTGAGTCAGTTTCTTAAGGAACGCGCTCCTAGGGATCGCCCGCGCGCCGAGCGCTTCCATGTGAGGCGTGAGCATCTGAATATCCATCCACTCTAAGCCTCGCGACTGAAGCCACTGCACGAGATACAGCAGCGCAAACTTCGAGGCATCGGGCCTAGCGTGAAACATGCTTTCGCCTGAGAACGCGCCGTCGACTTCGACTCCGTAGAGGCCGCCCACCAGCATCCCGCGTTCCCAGACTTCGATACTATGGGCCGCGCCCGCCTCATGCCATTTGACGTAAGCGCGCAAAAGCTCCGGCGTGATCCACGTCCCGTCTTGGCCGGGGCGAGGAACGCGTCCGCACGCGATGATGACCTGCTTAAAGGCTTCGTCCACGGTGACCGTGAACTCGCTTCGCTTCATCGACTTGCGCAAGCTTCGTCCCAAGTGCAGTCGGTCAAACTCCAAGATCGCGCGCGGGTCGGGACTGAACCACAGCATGGGGTAGCCTTCGACGGGCCAAGGGAAAATTCCGCGCCGATAAGCCGAGGTCAGGCGCTCGATCGAAAGCGAGCCGCCGACGGCGACGATGCCTTGCTCATCGGCGTGAGTCTCGGGGTCGGGGAAGATTTCGTTTGGGGCGCCTGTAGGGATCATGTTAGACCGTCTGAATTATTTCATAACTAAGGAGACTCAGTCCATGTCCGCAGCCGAACAAAAAGCGTCTACCCCGTCGCGTAAAAAAGCCCGCCGCGCCTCCAAAAAGAAGCGCGTAGCCAAGATCCGCTCTGACCGCGAGTACGCCAAGACTTACTTCGAGGGCCGCTCCAAGCGCTCCGCTGACAAGAAGTCGACCTTCCGCAAGAAGAAGAGCGGTAAGAAGAAGTAACCGATCCTGAATATGGATCTTCAACAAGTCTCTCGGGCATCTTCGTCCAAGCTTTGGAAAGACACGCTGATGTTGCGTGCCTTTGGCTGGACGAAGATCCCGCTTTTAGGCTTCATTCAACCCCGGGTCAGGGCCATGGACGCCGATCACTGCGTGATCGAGGTCCCTTTGACTTGGCGCACCCGAAATCACCTCAAGTCGATGTACTTTGGCGTGCTCTCCACCGGCGCCGACATGGCAGGTGGCCTGCTTGCCATGCGCATCATTCAGGGCTCGGGCAAAAACATCTCGCTCGTCTTTAAAGACTTTAAAGCCGAGTTCCTCAAGCGCGCTGAGAGCAACACGCTCTTTGTTTGTAATGAAGGCGCTCAGGTAAGGGCTTTCTTGGATCGGGTCTTAGCTAGCCCGGATCGCCAAGAGATGCCCGTTCACGTCGAGGCTCACTCCAAGGTCGACGGGAAATACGAGTGCGTAGCTCGCTTTGTCCTGACTTTGTCCCTTAAAAATCGATCAATTAAATAAGTTTAATGCCCCTTTCTATCTTTATTGAAACACCACCCCTACTTAGGTAAGGGTTTGTGCCTTATGAAAATGGGCGGATATTACGCACAAACTGGGGCTGCGCTCGCGCTTCTATCAGCGCTTTTGAGCCCCGCGCCCATGCTCTTGAATCGCCTTCGCGGGTGCGCTCAGCGCCGCTTTCCTTCAACACGCCAGCCGCTTTCTGGAAATCGAAAACCGAGGGTCGATAAAGCTCGATCACCTTAAGAACGGCATCGGTTTTTGCGGGCCACCAGCAGCGCCGTTGGCTTTTCTTCTAATCCTGCCATCGATTTGAGGGGCTTTGGACAAGGGTCGCGGTCAGAAAGGCGAATAAGTTCAGAAGGCAAGTTTTGGATCGAATCGCCGAATCACTTATTACGTCAGTTCAGGCTTATATCTGCGGCCTGCAAGCTCTCGCGTGTGCAGATAGCCTTGGTGCTGTTCTTTCTGCGTGGAACCGACTGGATGATTATTGAAGTGGGCATCTGGCAAGCCGCGCGCCGGTGGGATTATCGACACCTCAGACCGTGGGTTTGACCGGATTATTTCTGCAGGGAAGCTTTCCTTGGTTTGGCCTATCGTTTTTTGTTTCGCCGCTTTTCGTTCCCGAGCGCGGCGCTCCGATCGTGTTTAACAACGGATCCGTCAGCTCAAATGGTCCGTTCTTTTATTCTCCGAGCGCGACCGTAAAGCTCTTTGGTCAGGAAACGCCGGTGACCTACCAGCTTCAGGCTCCACCCGTGCGCGAGATCTTGTTTCAGCCCTCCGTCTCGGCTCAGATCAAGATCGCAAAAGACGGACACAGCCTGGGACCTTGGGGCTCGTTTGCCTATGCGTACAAGCCCATGAATCAGTTGCTTCTTGGATCGTCCGCTTACGGAGACGCACAAGTTCCGGCTAATGGCACGAGCGGAACAGTGATTCCGGCGACCCTTTATCCGCGCTTGGCTTACCATCATCTTACTTCGCTTGAGGCAGGGCTTGAGACCGAATGGACGGCCTTTTGGGTTTCGTTCTTAGATGAGCGCCCGATCGTGCCAGCGGCCGATCCGCAGTGGACGGTGGTTCAGAGAGTCGAGAACGCCTCTTCGGTAAGTGCTAGCCTAGAATGGAAATTGGGCAAGTGGTTTAACGACCAAGCGCGCGTCGGCATTAGCTACTTGAGGCGCTGGGGCGGGAACGCTCCGGACGGAGGCGATTTTAGCTCTTCGTCCTCCTTTTTTGAAAACCGCTATCCCTTTCAGCACGCCGTGAGCGTGGGGCTGCGCTCTCCGATGTGGGGCGACCTCCTGGGGCTTTCGTCGCGCCTGATTTACGACTTTGATTTGGGAGGGGCTTCGATCTCAGCGGATCTCAACTTTACGCCTCGTGCTGCCTGGCGCCTAGCCTTGGGTGCGGACCTCATCGGCTCTTCGATGAGCCAATCCAATGCAGCCTTTGGTGAGGACTTTTTTAGCCGCTACCGCGGCAACAACCGAGTGAGAGCGGGGGTGAGCTATGTTTTCTAGAGCTTTAGCCCTGCTTTGTATCGGATCGTTGCTTGCGGGATGCGGTATGCGCTTTGACCCCATTCACAAAGAAAACGCCAAGCTCAGCCTCGGCGCCAATGAGACGGGCTGCCTTACAGGGGCTGCAGTCAAGCTTGGTGCCTATTGGGATGGCAAAGGCGATATCGCCGATATGGATCGCCTTTCGGAGTGCGCCTCATCGGCCCTGCAGTCTTTTTCGCAGCGAGTGAGGGGGGCCCAGATCGGGCAGTATTCGCCAGCTGAGCTTAGAAACTTTGTTCAGACTTATTTTGTGCGCGACTTTAAGGTGAACGACCGCTTGCTCGAGCGCCTCATGCTCATTAAGCAAGCGATGATCGGCGGTAGTCGAACGCTCGTTTCTTCTCAGGACTTGGCTAAGACACGCGAGTTCATCGGCCTGGTCACCCACTGGGCAAAACGCTTGGCTCCATTCATGCCTCTGAGCCCGGATCATCTGGCGACTTTGAACGACGACCAATTCTACGATGCCGTTCAGACCCTCCTGCGTACTGCTCAGGAGCTGTCCGAAGCCGTGGAGAAGAACCCGTCCATATTTGGTTTTGCTCCTCTGAACGAGCTTCTTGAGGAGATCGACGCGCTGCCGGTGAGCAGCGGTTCGAGCGCGGAGGGGTTGTTATCTCGCATTCGGGCGACGATGCCGCGAGTGCAAAAGGTCGCCTTGGGACTGGTCGGTCCGGTCGAAGGAGACTCCGTGACTTCGCGCGAATGGGCTAAGTTCATTCGCTGGTCCGCGGGTGCTTACGCTCTTTATCTTCGCCAGCAACATCTGGAAGCCCGTTTTCCTTCTAAGCCCTATCCCATCCTTTATTCGGGTGGAGCCCGAGAGCGCATGGTCACTCTGGCTAGCGATGTCCTGCAATGGATCGAAGGGGTGATTGAGACGCGCCAGGATGGGGCAATTCCCTATGCGGTTATCGCTGACGTTCTTGGCTGGGTGGACTGGGAAGCTCAGTGGGGAATTCCTAAGGACACGATCATTGGGGTCCTGCAGCCTCTGAACTCGCGGCTGTTGCGCGCGGGTGTGGCTGCTCCCGGGATCACGGCTCAAAGCCTGGCTACGATTCGGTCGGCGATTTTTTCGTGGAACCGCTCTCAGCGCATCGCTGAGGAGTTTTTCGTGGTCGATGAGCCGGGTGCCAATGACCGATTCCGCGGGGGGGCATTCTTGCGTCGCCGTGGTGGCGCAGGCTTTGGACGTACTGATTTTATCGCAAACCTCATGGGCCGTGGGCAGAGCCTGCTCGTGGATGGCGACGGAAGGCTTCTGTTCCCTCGCTATGACGAGGTCAATGATTACACCTTTAGCGAAACGACCCATCTCAACTGGATGAATGAGATTTCGGGTCTCCTGGTTACAGGTTATGGCGAGTCGCGCGGTTCGACGCGTGATGGCGTCCGGCAGTTCTACAGCGACGTGAGAGACCTGGGTGTGAGGCTCAAGCTGTTCGATCGGATGATCCTAAGGCTCCGGATAAGCGATTCCGTGAAGCGAATCTGTTCGTTCCTAGCGGGGATGGCGACGAGTTCGTCAGCCAGCGCGAGGGCATGGAACTGCTGACCTATATGCTCTCGACTAAGGCGGTGACCGGAAGTTTTTACGCCGAGATGACCCGCCCTGGAGTTTGCGGAAGCCTTCCTAAGGTTGACAAGTACGGCAAGCCCACGATCGACGTGGCGTGCTTCAAAAGGTGTTCTTTAGCCAACCTGAGCGATTCCTTGCTGGAGTTCCGATGTTCGTGGACTACTGGAAGAAGCTGAAGGGCGAAGAACGTACGCGCTTTGAGCTCAATTACGAAAAGGCAGCCCGCAAAGAAATCGAAGCGCCTCTTCCAAAGGGCGCGCCAGTCGGTAAGAAGCCTGATCTACTGCCCATGAACTCCGCAGACATCGAAGGTTTTGTCGGGGTTTCGCAGTACATCGAAGCTACGTTCAAGCGCTTTGATCTCGATAACAACGGCAAGCTGGATAAAAAAGAAGCTCAGCCCGCGTTCCTCGTGTTCAGGCGTTCGCTCAATGAAGTGATCGCTGCTGAGCGACCTGAGCTCAAACTCTCCGAAGGCGACATCAAGGGGATGTTTGAGTACCTGCTTATCCATGGCGAGCAACCTACTGAGGTCGGCTTCATCCTCCAGAAGATCTTCGGCATATTCATGTCTATTGATGCGGACCGCGGAACGCTCATGTCGATCCTAGCGCGGCTTTCGATGCCTGCGGCTCCCTCCGCCACTACTCAAGCCGCTACGGTTGCCGCAAAATAGAGCGCGCTTGTTCAAAGATCCCGCTCCACATGGGCCAGGTGAGGCGGCCCGTAAACGTGTTTTGCTGGCTGGGGTGGTACGACTGAATCACGCACAGCCCGCTGGGAAGCTCAATGCGATGGCCGTGACCAAACTTGGGCCTGGTCCCCGGGGTGGCTAAGCTTGCCGCTTGAAGCAGCCTCCAGACTCCCTGCCACGCGATTTGCCCCAGCACGACGATCGCTTTGAGGTGCTTGAGCTGGGTGAGTTCCTCCTCAAGATACGGAAAACAGCGATCGATCTCCGAGGGCGTCGGTTTATTGTCCGGGGGCGCGCAGCGCACGACGCACGAAATATAGGTTTCGTGCAGCTTGAGCCCGTCTTGGGCGTGGGTGCTCTGGGGTTGGTTGGCAAAACCGTGCTCGTTCAGGGCCTTGTAAAGCCAATCACCGCTTCGGTCGCCCGTAAAGATACGGCCCGTTCGGTTTGCTCCATGTGCCGCGGGCGCAAGGCCGACGATCCAAAGGGAGGCCGTCTTGGGGGTGCCTAGACCCGGTACCGGCTTTCCCCAGTAAGTCTCGGTGGCGTAGGCTTTTCGTCGCGTGAGTGCGACCTGCCGGCAGTGCTTCCGAAGCCTGGGGCATTGCTCGCACGAGGCGACGCGCTGGGGAAGGGAACTCATCTAGCCCCCATAACTTGAGCTGCGGGCGCGGGCAACCCTTGCCTTTCGGGGGGTGCCGTGGGTAAAACCCCCACGTGAAACTGATTCGTCATCATTGGGTAAAAGCATCGCGATTTCATGACTTAAGCGAGTCTCAGGTCTTTGACGAGATTCGTAAACGCGCGCGCGGGGCCAAGCGTCCTGTCGTGCTCTTTGATTTAGATTCCACGCTTTACGAAGTCGGTCCTCGCACCCATCGCATCTTGCAGGAGTGGTGTGAATCGCCAGAGGCGCAGGCGAATCCGGTTTTCAAAGCCGCACTCGGAAGCCTCAGGCAAGACCAAGTCGGTTATTCGCTCAAAGACACCCTGCGCGACTTGGGGTTGGATCCAGAGAGTGCAGATGCACGGCATTTCTTGGCTCATGCAAAGCCCTTTTGGGCGGAACGGTTTTTTTCGAGCGCTTATCTTAAGTGGGATCGCGCGTACCCGGGGGCTCCGGAGTTTGCCCGAGAGCTTTGGGACATGGGCTTAGAAGTCGTTTATCTCACGGGTCGAGATGAGCCGGGGATGGGCGATGGAACCCGCGACAATCTCGTGCGCGACGGATTTCCGTGGGATTGCGAGCGGACGCATCTGTATTTGAAACCCAACTCGAGCATGCCGGATATGGATCACAAGGTGGAGTCCGGGCGTAAGATCGCGCGCCTCGGGGAGCTTGTGGCCTCGTTCGAAAACGAGCCAGCAAACATCATGGCTTTAGGCGGCGTATTTCCCAACGCGATGCACATCTTTATCGAGACTGTCTTTAGCGACCACGAGGCCGCGCCGGGCGAGGGTCTTTACCGGATCCGCGGTTTTTCTTCGGTGCTGTAAGGCCTCGCTCAGAGGCTTTCATTTGATTTTCTACCCATTGAAGCAGGGGAGAGGGAACGCGCGTTCGAGCTAGCTTTTGGAGCTCGGCGATGCGCGCAGGTTTTTCGCAAAGCTGGAGCCCCCTGGAGTCTAGGTAGGCAATGTGCGTTGCCCAGGGCGAAGTATGGGACGTCCACAGCCCATCCAAAATATGAGTAGTATAAATGATGGTGGCTTTGGAGCGGGTTTGCTCCTGCTTCAGCCATTTGAGCAATCGCCCGCGCACAAGGAGGTCGAGGTGAGTCGTGACCTCGTCCAAGAGCAGGAGCTTCCAGGCGTGGCGCAGTGCTAAGAGCAGCTGGACTCGCTTGCGTTGTCCATCCGAAACCTGGTGCATACGCCAAGTCCGGTCGATCCCCAAAATCTCGATGAGCTCGCTCTGACGTTTTGCGACGACTCCTGGAGAGGGGTGCTCTAACAATTCCTGCACAGAGAGGTCGAGGGTGAGCGGAAAATCCCCATCGACCAATTGTATGCCTTGTGTCTTTGCCGGCTCATGAAAGGGCGAGCCCCCGTTGACGCGTAAACTCTCTCGCGAAATGAGGTGGCCGCCTCCGATGAGCCTGAGCAGGGTGGTTTTTCCGGCTCCGTTGGGCCCACAGAGCAAGACCCGAGAGCAAGCGGGGAGATTCCAACTGAGTTCGTCAAAAACGGGGCGCGTCGCTCCCGAATAAGAAAAACTCAGGTTTTTGATCTCTAGGACATTCTTCCCCATGAGTTTTGGGTATGCCGCAAAACGCGTGGGTGAAAAACCAGAAAATCGTGTATCCTCGTTTCTGCAAACCGGCCTAGGGGGATCTCATCATGCCGACATCCGTAGCCGTGAAAATCGACGAGCGAGGCGCTCGAATTGTAATCGACGGCGCTATCAACGAGGAGACGGACTATAACTCCGCAATCCACACGATCAGCGCGCACGCTCGCATGGTGCATTCCATTACTTTTGATTTGGGTGCGGTGAACCGAACTAACTCGGTGGGGATCAAGAACTGGCTGCTCTTTTTGGAGAAGATGCCGCGCGTTCCGTTCGTCTTTACGCGCATCAGCGAGCGTATCGTTGAGCAGGTCAACATGATCCCCAACGCGCTGGGACCGAATTACAAGATCGAGCGATTTGCAGCGCCCTTTTATTGCCCCAATTGCGATGAGCCGCTGAGCCTCGAGTTTAATACGATAGGTTTTGATCCGGCCGCTTTGGATGGCCAGAAGTGCCCCAGCTGCGGTGGAGAGGCGGAGTTTGACGCGCTCCCAGATGAATACCTTCATTTCTTGAAACGCAAACCTGCTGCGGTGGCCAAATGAAACGGGTTCTCTTAGGCAGTTTCCTTTTGCTGGCGGCCTTGAACGTTTCTTTGGCTCATGCTGAGGAACCT
>JBGAWT010000108.1:0-10814 GCA_044227445.1 Bdellovibrionia bacterium
CTCATTCGGGCTGGGTTGGGTGGACGGAGAATAACTCGCGCGGTTCGGTGCGATTTGGAGCGACGTCCCTGCTCTCGGGGGCAGCTCTGGCGCTCTACCAAAACGGGAAGCTCCTGGGGTCCTACAAAACCAAGCACGGAGCTGCCGTCGAGCTGCTGTCCCGAAAGAAACTGCCTCACGTCACCAACTGAATGATCCGGCACCCGCAACGGACGACCACCCCAAGCGCAAACTAAGGTAATCCAAGTCAAAACCCAGCGAAGGCCCAGACCTATAAGCTCACGTCCCAGACAAGCCTCCTCTCCATGCGATCCAAAGCGCGCCGACAAGCAGGCTCAAAAGAGCGGGAGCAAAAAACAAGAACAACGGCCCTAACGCTCGCGTCTGCAGGACTTCGATCTCGCGCCTCACACGCGCGAAGTGCTCCTTCTTGAGGTCCATCCCCAGGCGCTCGATTCGATCAAAACAGGGTTTTCCCTCCATGAGCGAAAACCAGCAGATGCGACGCCCCTCTTCGAGCGCGCCCAACTCGGCAGGCAAGCCCCCTTCGGTCCAAAAACGCGCTTCTTGGCCCAAGGCCAACCCACTCCAGCGCAGGGCGCGTTGCCAAGCCAAGTCAGGCGGCGAGCCGCAGGCAAGCTCTCCGAGCAAAGTCTCAGGCCAGAGCAAGCTCGATGAGATGTCCGTATTGGGAGCTACCCCTCCACGGGCTGAGCGCAATGCCGCTCGCGAAAGAAACCAAAACCCTGCACCCGACCACGCGCACGCGATAAGACCCATGAGGCGCCACATCCAGATTCCGGACTCAAGCTCCGGAAGCAAGACCCCCAACCCCACCCACGCGACAGGAACCATCCCACCCAGCATTGTGGCTTGAGCCTGCGCGGGAGCAAGCTTCACGCGTACGTCGCGCCAACCATCGGCCATGAGAGTGGCGCATTCGCGCGAGCGCTCCAAGAAAGGAAGCAGCTTACCACCGCGATCCCTGAGCCTTACGAGCTGCTCGTGCCATGCCACAGCAAACGCCCCACTCCCCGGTAAGCCCACCTGGAGCGCCCATCCAGACTTCAGTCTCTGCTCATACTCAGTCGCACGATGGACGAACTCTATCCAAAGACGCTCTTCTTTTTTTGCGCCCGCGCTTGCTACCCAAGCCTTGAGCCAAGGCCAGCTCTCACGCCATGCATGCGAGGCACACCACAATACAAAGCCCCAAAGGGCCATCGATACAGCCATCAGGCTGTGGCGTTATTCAAGTCTTGGGCCAGTAGCGCTCGGGCGAAACTTCGCCGCCCACGGTGAGCTCAGGAATTCGGATCGTAGGCTGCGCATCCGTCACGGGCGCACCCTGCCCGTCTTTGCCGCAGGTGCCGGTGGCAAACCCCAGATCTGTCCCTACGCGATCTACGCGCATCAAGACATCCGGACCATTGCCCACAAGCGTGGCTCCGCGGATCGGGTGCGTGAGCTTTCCGTTTTCGATGAGGTAGCCCTCGGTCACCGCGAAAACAAAATCTCCTGTCACCGTGTTGACCTGCCCGCCACCCATGGCTTTGACAAATACACCCTTGGATGTCGAAGCCAGGATCTCAGCCGGATCGTCCTTGCCAGGAGCGATGTAGGTGTTGGTCATACGAACGATAGGTTTGTGGCGGAAGGATTCACGGCGGCCATTGCCCGTAGCTGGCAGGTCAAACTTCATCGCCGAGATGCGGTCGACCATGTAGCCCTTAAGAACGCCGTTTTCGATGAGCGTATTTTTGGCCGAGGGCTGTCCTTCGTCATCAAAAGCGTAACTTCCGCGACGGGCGGCCATCGTGCCGTCATCCACTACCGTAATGAGCGAGGAGGCGACGGGCTTTCCGACTTTGCCTTGGTAAACAGACAGACCGTTGCAAGCCAAGTCCGCCTCAAGCCCGTGTCCCACAGCTTCGTGGATCATCGTACCGCCGGCCTCTGCCGCGATCACTACGGGGAGCGAGCCGCTCGGTGCAGGCAGCGCACCCAAGAGCACGCGCGTGCGGCGCGCGGCTTCCTGGCCGATGGACTCAGGCGTGCGCTCGTCAAAAAACTCTAGACCCACGTAGCCGCCGTCGGATTCGTGCGCCGTTTCGATGCGGCCCTCGCGCTCACCTACGGTTTGCACAACCATCTGCAGATACGTCTTTCGATCCGTCGACACTAAACCGTCGCTATTTAAGATCGTGATCTTGCGAAGGGTGTCGAGCCACACCGCAGCCACCTGCCTGGTTTCGGCCGCAGGTAGTTCCTTGCGCGCAGCCGATTCGGCTCGCGCCACGTAAGCGATCTTCTCAGCCAGAGGCAGTGCGCGTGGATCGCGTTTGATCTTGTAGCCTGCGATCGGGCCAGACTTTTGTTCCGTCGTACGCCATTCGCCTAGCTTCTTTGCCGGTTGCTGCGGAATAGCGGCAGCCAAGCCACGCGCCAGGCTCGTCAAAGATTCAAGCGTCAGCACCGTGGTGTAGCCATAGACGGAGCGGCCATCAAAGAGCACGCGCAGACCGCAGCCTCCATCGGTGCCGTGGATCACGCGGTCCAGCTTTCCGTCCTCAAAGAGCACGCGCGTCGAATCCGTGGATTCGAAGAACAACTCAGCCAAGGCCCCTCCCCGAGTGAGGGCGGCATTCAAAACCTGTTCGATTTCAGAGGGCGTCAGAGCGACGTCGACGTTCTTAAGGCCCTGCGTCACTGGATGGGTCGAGGTCATAAACGAGATCTCCTAAGGACCGCAGAACGCGGTTCACCTCTTCAAGATAATCCGGCGGCACGCGAAGCTCCAGATCTCTATGACGATCCCCGTTTTTGAAGCCCAGCGTCGAAGTCGTGCAGATCCCCTCGTAGGACTCCAAAATAGCGTACACAAACGCTGAGCCTTCCTTGGGAACCCGAATCTTCTTAAAGATGCTCTGTCTAGAACCCATCCCAAGAACCTTTTCTACTGCGCGTGGCTGCATGACGCACCAGCTTCGTTTTCCGCGCTCGCGCGTACCCAGTGTAGTACAGGGACAAAACTTTTGTCGCGCTCGCTTGTGCAGCCTCGCTGATGCGTCATTCGCTCACGCTCGCTACGAAAGGGTTCTTGGGATGGGTTCTGGCTCTGCATATGTGCTTTTCTTAAACGCTTGGGGGCCTTATCCTATTCCTTAGGATGAAAAGAAACCTGATTTTTACAGTCTTGTTTGTCTCAGCCCTCGGTGCCGGTTGCGCGGAGGACGAAATTCCAAAAGACAACCCCAGCACACCGACAGCCGCTCTCGAAAAAGCTCAGACCCCTGATCCTGTGCCCTCCGAGGGACGCGAAAAAGAACTGCGCGGACAAATCAGCGATCTCGAAAAGCGCCTTCAAGGAATGGAAGCTCGCGTCGTGGACCTCCAAGCCCAGCTCGCCAACAAAGGCAAAGCCGGCATCACCACAGCCGTCGTAGGACATCCCGCAGATGGAGCGGGCACTGCCGTTACTGCGGCCGCGGTAGGCGGATCCGTTGAAGCAGGCTTCATCAACGACGCGCCAGTGCAAAGCTACCGCAAGGCGCTCATTCAGCTTCAAGCCAAGCAGCATCCCGAATCGATCCTGGGTTTTTCGGCGTTCTTAGAAAAATACCCGGACCATCCGCTGGCAGGCTCGGCGCAGTTCTATCTGGGCGAAGCCTACTACGCTCAGCGCGAATACAAGCTGGCGCTGCGCGAGTACCAGCGCGTGCTGACTTCGTATGATCGCAGCCCGCGCGTGGCTGACACGCTCAAGCAAATGGCTGAGATCGAAGACCAAATCCAAAAGCCTCGCGAGGCCAGCCGCCACCGCCAGACCCTGACCTCGCTTTTTCCGCAATCGCCCGCCGCGCGAGTAGCCATGCGAAACGACGGAAAAACACTCGTACCTGCGACCACGCAAACCGTGACGCCAGCCGCTCCGCTCCCTGCTCCAGCTGCGGAAACCGAAGCGCAGACGGCAACCGAACCTACTCCTCGCGATTTTCAAACCAAGCCTGAGGCTCCGGCTGCCGTAACACCTCCTGGCGCGCAGATCGATCCTCCACCAACCGCTCCGGCTACCGCTCCAGCGGCGCCTGAGGGAGAAACCACCTTGCAATGAGACGCCGCTCGCTGCGGTTTGGCATCCTCGGACTGGCAGCGGCGGGATTGAGTGGCGGACTCTCGAGCGCCGCTTGGGCGGTTACGGCTCCAGCCTCCTCCTCACCGAGCGACGACACCCTGAAAATCTCCAAGCGCCTCAAGGGCGTGAGCAACGAGGATTGGAATCAAGTCGCCGGAACCAAAGTAAACGACACATACGAAGTGTCTAAAGGCGATACCCTTTCGGGCATCTCAGGCAGGCTGTTTGGCGATCCTCGCTACTGGCCCAAAGTATGGGCGATCAATCACAAGGGAATCAGCAATCCGCACCTGATTTTCCCGGGATCAAAGATTCTTTTCCTACCAGGCAGCGCGGAATCGCTTCCTTCGGTCGAAGTCGCCGCTAACGGACATACGGGTACCGCCACGGACATCAATGGCGACTGGCGCAATCTTCCGCGCCAGTCCTGGGAAGAAATCGATGTCAGCCTCCCACCCGAAATAGACCCCCAAGGCTTTGATCGACGCAGCAAGGTCGAGTTTCATGCGCCTCCTGGAATTCATCTTCCGTTCCTGCCCGCTGACCGGGACTTAAAGAGCTACGGCAAGATCGTTCACGGCAAGGAACCCGGACGGTTTTTCTGGACCGAAAACTCGGTGTTTATCGAGGCGGACGAGGATCTGCATGCGGACGAAGAATACATCGTCACTGAAGATCCGGCGCTTTTGCGAGACAGCACCCAGGGCCGCGATGGACTGGCCTACCCCGTGTTAGGTCGCGTCAAGATCTTGGGCGTGAAGGACCGATTGTTTTACGGCAAGATGCTCAACGTCACGGGCACTGCGCCACGAAAGAGCTTCTTAGTTAAAAGCGTCTACAAGGTGGACATGCCCTCACCCATTCCCGGCCGTGAGTCGCTCAAAGGCACGATCATGTCCCTGCGTGGCGACAATCTTTCGGACATCAAGCAAACGAGCCAGCATCAGTTTGTCTTCGTGGATCGCGGAAGCAAAGACGGCATCCAACCGGGCATGGTCTTCCGAGGATTCCATCACGAAGACCCTCATACTGAGAGCGAGATCACTGACCAAGACATCCTCATCCACACGGACGTGATGATCATTCACACGGCTGAGGAAGTCTCAGAAGCCATCGTGATCCGAGGCGATGGGCCCATTCAGTTTGGCCTTCCTGTAACGCTTTTGACCGATGTCTCGGACCTCACTCGCGGCTTGGGCTTTGGAGATGGAAAGAAACCCAAAGCTGGCGCCGAAACGGATGAGCTAGATCGACTGGATAAAGGCGGAGATGCGACAGACGCCGAGCGGCACGAGCTGCAGCAATTGGAAGATCGCAAGAACGACGTTCCTCCTCCGTCTGACGCACCGCCACCTTCGGACACTCCACCGCCTCCCCCAAGCGACGCTCCTCCCGTAGAAGCGCCTCCAGCTGACACCTTGCCTCCGGTGACGGATACGCCTCCTCCTCCAACAGATGCCCTACCGCCGCCTCCTAGCGACCTGCCCGCGGCCCCACCGTCTGATCTGCCCCCTCCTCCGCCTACCGCGCCATCAGGCGGAACGTCGGGTGATGCCAAAGCGCTCGATCAGCTGCTCAATCAATAGTTTGACGCTCCGAAACTCCGTTCCTGTTTTGGCCCGATCAGTTTAGAATTTTTATATGGTCGGCATCCGCCTTTCGCGCGCATTAATGAACACGACATTCGAGCTCACGCTCAGCGTGAACGACCAAGATACTGAGCGCGCCGAAGCGGATCTCACGCTCGCTTTGCAAAACGTGGCGGATCTCGAAAACGAGATCACTGAATTCAAAGATTCCTCGCCGATCTATCGCCTCAACCGCGAACCCCAAGGAACTTGGATCGAGCTTTCGGAACGAGCCGCGGACCTCGTCAGACTCAGCCAGGACCTGGCTCGAGTTACACAAGGAGCATTTAATCCGTGCGCGAAAAGCGGGTCGCATTGGGAAGACCTTCAATGGGATGGCTCTCGCGTGCACAAGACCTGCGCCGAGGCGCACTGGGGATTCGGCGCCATCGGCAAAGGCTATGCGCTGGACTTGGTAGCAGGCTTTTTGAGCGAGCGCGGCTGGAGGGATTTTTCTCTCTCCGCGGGCGGCTCCAGCATCGTGCTCTCGGGCGCTAAGGCCGCGGGCTCCCCGTGGAGTTGGGCATGGGCTTGGGAGCGCGACGAAGCGGGCCAATGGAAAGGCTCGAGCTACGCCCACAGCTCAGGCGCACCGATCGCATTGGGCATCTCTGGATTTCAGGAACAGGGCGAGCACATCTTGGGAACCCGCTGGGGTGACGAAGCCCCACCACTTTCCCAACTCGTGGCTTCGGGCTCCGCGGCGTTGGCAGACGCACTGTCAACGGCGGCCTTCGCACTGCCAGAAAAAGAAGCCTTCCGAATTCTTGAGAGCGTGGCGCCCGGAGCACCTTCGGCGCGCATCAGCACCAATAGCGGCGCTTCGTGGAGTGCAGCTTTCGAGAAAATCTGGGGCCCTGCTTTTTCGCTGGGCCTCATGATCTGGAGCGCAGCCGCGCAAGCGCAAGAGACCGTCGATCTCGGGGCGCTGACCGCTGACTCGTTCACGCCTTATAGTTTTGAGCGCAACTCGTGGTGGATCTTGCTACCCGCCAGTTTTCTCGCTCTCGTCTTTTGGCATCTGAAATCTTCGACGAAAAAAAACACCGATCTGAACGCGAAAGGAAGACCTCAGCTATGAAACGCTCCCTCAAACCTCTTGTTTGGGCCATTCCCTCGGTACTGCCCCTGATCTCCTCGTGGGTGGCGGCCGTGGACTTTGAGCCGCAAAACAAGGCGCTGCTCACGCTGCTAGCCAGCACCAAGGTGAGCAAGAAAGCGGTTCCTGTTAAGGGCAAGCCCGTGGATGTCTGGTACGTCAAAAACGGAAAGGCGATTCAACGCGCAGCCTTTATCGAAAAGGGCGTCTATGAACCGAACTGCACACATACCTGGGCCATCGGACTGGACGGCGCAGGCAAGGTCACCGACGTACGCGTGATCGAGATGAGCTGCCCGCATGCCTTTCCGACAAAGACCGAAGCATTCATGTCCCAGTTCAAAGGCAAAGGAAAAGCCGATGCGGCGGCACTTCCTAAGAATGTCGACGTGATCGCCAAGGCCACAGGCTCCAGCCAGCTGGCTGCCGAAGCTGTGGGGCGCGCAATCCTCAATTTCGAGGCCGTCAAAGGGCAGCTCTAGGTGCAGATAGAGCTCGGCGTTCCTACTCGGTCCATTCGAATCGTCGTTCAAAGCGCGGTGTTCGCCCTTTGGGTAGCGCTCGTCTTGGCCACGCGCCACCCGATGGACTCTTGGATCGCCCAGCACATTCCCGTCTCTTTGCTTCTGAGGATCGATCCGCTGGTGATGACCGTCGTTTGCGGCGGAATGCGAGTGGGCGTGACGATCCTCATGCTGGGCTTCGTTACGCTTGCGGTGACCCTTGCGTTGGGTCGCGTATTTTGCGGATGGGTTTGCCCATTGGGCTCGATCTTTGATGCCTACGGCTGGGTCCTGCGCAGGCTGCGCGTTCGGTTTGAGGGGCCCTCTCCCTCATGGTTTCGATTTAAGTACTATCTGCTAGCCGCGTTGCTCGTGCTGGCCGTGATTGGCGGAGTGAGCCCGTTGATGGGCCTGGATCCCGAAGTGATCATCACCCGCGTTGCCGCGGCCGTGCTCATGCCCTTAGGAAGGCATCGCTCGGACCTCACTTGGGGCATGGGCGGAATTCCTGGGATGAGCGGCACGTTGATCGACACGGGCACTCTCGTTTTGTTCCTAGGCATCATGAGTGCGACCACTCGCCTCTCGCGTATCTGGTGCCGCACCGCTTGCCCACTGGGCGCCTACCTTGCGATCGCATCGCGGCACTCGGTGCTCCGACGCGACACTACGGGCTGCATTCATTGCAACCTGTGCTCCCGACACTGCCCAACCGGCGCGATTAGCTTTGAGAACGCCGAAATCTACAATGAGAGCGAGTGCATCAAGTGCTTTGCCTGCTCCAACGAATGCCCGGTGGACGCGAATTTTTTCACTCTCAAGAACCCGCTTCCCGCTGTCACTCCCTCGCAATACCCCGTGAGTTTGGATCGCCGCGCACTCCTAGGAACAGCGGCAGCTGCCGTGGTCGCTGCGCCCGTGATGTACGCTTCGGCAGGCGATACCGGCAAAGCAAAGAAACTGCTCAGGCCTCCGATGTCTCGCGAGGAGCATGACTTCCTGGATAGCTGCATTCGCTGTGGCGAGTGCATGAAGGCGTGCCCGACGGGCGTTTTGAAGCCCGCGGGATTGGAGCACGGCTTCAGATCGCTTTGGACGCCGGTGATGGTGACTACCGAAGCCTCATGCAAGGAAGGTTGCAATGCGTGCTCCGTAGCCTGTCCGACGGACGCGATCATGAAGTATCCAATCGAAAAGAAGTATTCGTACAAAGCCGGAACCGCGGTCTTCAACTCAAGCCTGTGCATCAGTCACACGGAAAATAAATACTGCTCCGAGTGCGTGAGAGCCTGTCCGACGGACGCAATTGAGATCAAAAAAGGCTGGCTGCCTGCAGACCCCTCGCGCGCCAACGAAACTCCGGCTCCCGTGGGCGAAACTCCGTCACGGCCGATTCACGTTTCGTTTGATAAGTGCGTGGGCTGCGGGGCGTGCGAGCAAGCTTGTAATCTCATCGTCATGGGCGAGTCCGCGATGATCACGACTTCGGCCGGACGTGCGACGCCGACGCAGGGAATTGTTCCAAAAGCCTAAGCCGCTTTGAGCAGGCGCGCCGTGTGCTGGTTGTGCGACCAGCAAAATAACTTCAGATTTTCGGGTGAGTGAGTTCCTCCGAGTGAGAGGGGGATGACGTGCTCGATGGTGAGTGAGCGGGTGGAGTTGCAGCGATGGTTCGCGTGCGTGAATTCGCATCTTCCGCCGGCTTTCCTCCAGACTTCGCGGCGAGTGGCGCGCGGAATATACCGGACCGAGTTATTTACTTAGCGATGTAGACTTTAAGCGCCTTTTCCAAAACTTCGACAACCGATGCCCCAGGATTAGCATCTAGGTCTCGGGCTTCTGCCAATAGCTGCATCACTTCATTTGGGAGCGTCACCACGACTTGAGTCTGATTGGCGCTGACCGCTTTGATTTGTTCACGTGGAGTGATTCCCGCTTTTTCTTCGCGAGCCAAAAGTTCTTTCTCGATCTCGCGGGTGGACTGACCCGCGACCATTGGTAAAAGCTCGGTGACCTGTTCGTTTGAAAGCTTGAGTCGCTTGACGTGAGAGGCGACTTTGGCCGCAGCCGTCAGAGTCATCGCACCGCTTTCGATTTCTTTCTTCACCTCGGGACATTTGTACATGAGTCGCATCGCGCCTAGTCGTTCATAGGCCTGTGATTCGGAGTAGCCCAAGCCAGACTGAATATATTGAAACATCGATGCAAAGCCTCGGTCCAAGTACACTTGTTTGGCTTCGATAAAGTGCAAGCATTCTAAAAGATGCAGTACACTTGTTTGGCTTCGATAAAGTGCAAGCATTCTAAAAGATGCAGCGTAGCTTGTTTTTCTGCCCGAGCCGCTACCACCGTCCGTTCATGAAGCGCCTCACCATCAAGCAAAGAGATATTCATGCACATTTCGTAACACGGGATTTTTGCATGCTCGTAAACGTGCACAGTGGCTTGCTAGCGAATCAAAAATAAAAATTTCCAAAAAACGGCCTACGCCCCGAAATCGGGTCGCACAAAACCACGCTGGACGTCGTAAAAGACTTTAAAACAGATTCAATAAATCGAAGATAAACCGCCCAAAAACCCGTCAATAAAAATTCCAAAAATATTTTCAAAAATTTCCGAATTTGCGCATCCGCCCTCCCTTAACCAGCCCATTCCACGGAACTTCGCCATCCACTACGCCCCTCGCCACTCCGAACTTTCTGCGATAAAAGCACGCCATGAACAACGAGCTGCTCGAGCAACTGGGACCGCTGGCACATCTGATCGGCGTTTGGGAAGGCGACAAGGGCGACGACATAGCGCCCTCCGACGACCGCGGCACCGAGAACAACAAGTACCGCGAGCGCATCACTTTTGAGCAAGTGGGGCCTGTACAAAACCACGAACAAAACCTGCACGTCTTGCGCTACTCCACGCGAGCTTCGCGCCTGGGCGAAGAAAACACGTTTCACGAAGAACTAGGCTACTGGAGCTGGGAGCCCTCAACCCAGGAGCTCATGCGCAGCTTTTTGATTCCTCGCGGGATCGCACTCATAGCGGGCGGTAAGGCGAAAAAAGATGCGCGATCGTTTCACCTCAAATCCGAATGCGGCTCCCCTACCTTCGGCATTTGCGTCAATCCATTCTTAGATCGCGAGTTCAAGATCCTGTCTTATGAGATGACGCTGACGATCGAGGGACCGGATCATTTTAGCTACGACCAAGACACGGTGATCCAGATTCCGGGCCAAAAACAGCCCTTTCATCACCGAGACAAAAACACGCTTCATCGTGTGAGCTGAACTGAGATCACTCCGCCCGTGATCTTCTCGATGCGCTCGGTAGTCCAAGCGATAAATTTGGGCTGAGTGCACTGTAGCTCAACCAAAGGGCGCTCGCCCTTGGCGCCAGCTTTGAACTTAACGACGAGCATGCCCCACCTCTGAGAGGCTTCGACGGCGAAGCTCGTC